>PGZW01000099.1 GCA_002841515.1 Firmicutes bacterium HGW-Firmicutes-19
TTTGCTTTCGCATCTGTTATGATAATATGGCATTAAGAAAGGAGGATCCCAATGCTCGATATTCTCTTGATGATAGTAGCCGGACTATTAATACTTCTATCACTTCTGCAAAGTGGAAAATCCGAAGGAATCAGCAGTGCCTTTACGGGTAGTGGCGGACTCAACTTATTTGCCAATGTTAAAGAGCGTGGACCGGAAAAGGTCATCTCTAATATAACAATGGTTGTGGGTATATCCTTCTTTGTACTAGTTATCTTAGTAAGAATCTTTTAGGCCGCATGGCCTTTTTTTTATAGACAGGGGGTGCAATCGATGGATTTGCGCTTAAAAATTATCGACCTGCTTGAGTCACGCGAAGTTTCGCCAATGACCATAGTAGAGTGGGCCGAGCATCTCGGTATGACCGAGGATGAAAAATATGTTGAATTAGAACAGACGTTGAACAAACTGGAAGACGATGTTGTTTTGGTGCGTTCGAAAAAAGAACGTTACTTGCTGGCTGAGGATGCGGGGGTGAAGAAAGGAGTACTTTCAATCAATCCCAAAGGCTTTGGTTTTGTATCTGTAGATGAAGGTGATGACGTTTATATTCCTATGGATGGAATAGAGACGGCTATGAGCGGCGATGAAGTCGTTGTGCGTGTATTTGTAAGGCAAAACGGGACTTCCGATGGGGAGATCATTCGTATCTTAAAGCGAAACACATTCCAGATTCTTGGTACGATTCGTTTTATTAAAAAGAAACTAACTTTCGTTGCACAGGATGTACGATTGGGATTTGTCAGGTTCGCGCATTCACCGAAATTGAAACTTGTTGAAGGCCACGTCGTTTTAGCGAAAATCTTGAAATATGAGCGGCCCATGTTGGTCGAAGGTGTTGAGATATTGGGTCATGTCAATGATCCGGGTGTCGATATCTTGGCTGTGTTAATGGAATACAATATATTTCCTAAGTTTCCTCAGGAAGCCTTAGATATGGCCAATGCTGTTAATAAGGAAGTTAATTTCGAAGAAGGGCGTTTGGATCTTACAAACAAATTAACGATTACCATTGATGGTGAGGACGCCAAGGATTTGGATGATGCCATCACGATTGAGAAAATTGGGGATAAGTATCGTTTGGGCGTTCATATTGCCGATGTATCTTACTATGTGAAAGAAAATTCTCCGCTCGATCATGAAGCATTCGAGCGTGGAACCTCGGTTTATGTAGTCGATCGTGTCGTGCCGATGTTACCTCATGTTCTTTCCAATGGGATTTGTTCGTTAAATCCCAATGAAAAGCGGTATGCACTTAGTTGTATCATGGATGTTGAGCCCAACGGAGAAGTCAGTGATTATCAATTGACGGCCTCAGTGATTGAATCGGATTTCCGTATGACGTATACCGAAGTCAATAAGTTGATTCATGGGGATGAGGAAACGAAGAATAAGTATCCTGCTTTAATTGAAATGGTTGATCAGATGTTTGATTGTTCTACGCGTATCCGTACAAGAAGAGAAGGATTAGGAGCGATCGATTTTGAGATGGAAGAAGCAAAGATTTTGGTCGATGAACAAGGACACATTTCTCAGATTTTAAAGAGAGAGCGATTCGAGGCTGAAAAACTGATTGAAGATTTTATGGTAAGTGCCAATGAGACCGTGGCTAAACACACCAAGTGGAGCCATGCGCCATCGCTTTATCGTATCCATGAAGTGCCGAGCAAGAAGAAAATGCAGGCATACGCTAAAATTGTTGGACTATTGGGATATAAGATGAAGGGATCGATGGATGCGGTCAAACCGATTGCGCTTCAGAAAATCATGGAGCACTTTAAAGGCCATGATGAGTTCCCGGTCATTTCGAGAATGATGTTGAGAAGTATGCAAAAAGCGAAGTATGATCCATCTCCAATCGGTCATTTTGGCTTAGGGCTTGAAGACTACACGCACTTCACATCACCGATTCGCCGTTATCCGGATCTGGTTGTGCACCGCATGCTGAGAAAATATGTTTTTGGTGCACCGGATATTGCGAAGATGGCGGTGGAGGAAGAGCGATTAAAAGAAATTGCGGAGCAATCAAGTTTCAAGGAGCGCAATGCAGTTGATGCGGAGCGTGAAATTGAAAATATGAAGAAGGCTGAGTATATGGAAGAGCATATCGGTATGATTGCAGATGGTGTGATCAGTGGTGTGACCAAGTTTGGCTTCTTTGTGGAACTTGATAATACCATTGAAGGATTGGTTCATATTCAATCACTCGAAGATGATTACTATGAGTTTGATGCGGCTTCCATGCGTCTGACTGGAAAAAATACGCGCAAAGAGTTCCGTTTGGGACAAAAGGTGCGAATAAAAGTTAAAGGTGCAAATAAGGCACAAAGAACGGTAGATTTTACATATCTCCCGGCGCGAAAACCGCGTAAATAGTGTATACTAAAACGTGCAGGGAGGGGTTTCTGTGAGTGTAAAAGTCGTGTCCGTAAACCGTCGCGCGTATCACGAATATTTTGTGGAAGAGAAGTTTGAGGCCGGAATGGTTTTGGTGGGTACGGAGATAAAATCGATCCGTCGCGGTTCGGTTCAGTTTAAGGATGCCTATATTCATTTCGTCAATCATGAAGCATATATTCGGGATATGTATATTGCTCAATATGAATTTGGAAATCGGTTTAATCATGAAGAAACACGGGAGCGTAAGTTGCTGATGCATCGTCATGAGATTTTAAAGTTGGAAAAAAAGGTTAAGTTAAAAGGCTATACGGTCATTCCTTTGTCCATGTATTTGAAGGATGGACGGGCTAAACTGGAGATCGGTTTGGCTATGGGTAAGGATCTTCATGATAAGCGTCAGTCAGATAAAGAGCGTGATGCCAAACGTGAAATAGCAAAAGCTATGAAAACTCGTTAAGCAGAGTGAAATCATTCTGCTTTTTTCATGTTTTTTTGTGTACAATAGAAGGGTAAGCTAAGGAGGAGGCAACATGGAATACTGTGGACTCGATTTGCATGGAATTGCGGAGTTGATCGATGTGCGTGGAAGAAAAATTCTTTCTCGATACCCTCAACATGTCAATGAAGCGATTGGACATACAACAGCATATCAACTAAATTGTACGGAAATCCGTTTGGTACCATTGAGCGACTGTTTTATTACATTGGAGTCAATGGGCCATCGCCATATGTCAAAGGTTATGGTTTACTATGGGGACTATGCTTATCCGGAGGAGTTTCTCTTCACTAAGGAAGTGACAGTTCCGATACAAATGTTGAAGTTCAATGGAACGCCATTGCCTAAGTCACTAGAACATCCGCTCGATTTTTCATCTTCAGTAGTCCGTATCCAAATATCATCGGAAAATGTGCTCATTAAAACAATCTCGGGGAATTATCGATTACCAGACAAATTTGAAATTCCGCTCTTGAAGATGATGGCTTATGGAACGAGTATCACACAAGGTTACTATCCCACCTCCGTGGATCTGACATATCCGAATATCGTTGCACGCCAGATTGGAGCAGACCTGGTAAATTACGGACTGGCAGGGAACGCGTTTTGCGAACCTGTAGTCACGGATTTTCTGAAAAGCAGTGGTAAGTATGACATTATCTTATTAGAACTTTCGGTCAATATGTTGATGACGGGATACAGTGCTCAACAGTTTAGAGATCGTGTTGAATATCTGATTACCGAGTTGAGAAAGCATCAACCGAAGGCAAAAATACTTTGTATGGGTGTGTTACCATTCTATGGTGATCACGGCGTTATAGGTCCTCGTGATGTGATGGTAAGTGATCCTATGACATATCGAAATATATTGAAGGACATCGTTGAAAGCCATCCGTCGATCAATCTGGTCTATCTTGATCCGCTAAAAGCATGCTCCATTACCGATATGAGTACAGACTTGATTCACCCAGGAAACTTCGGTATGATGAAAATAGCACAGTATATCATCGAACATCTAAAATAAAAGAAAACTCCCTGAAATCTAGTTTCAGGGAGTTTGTGTTTACTACCAGCGTCCGCCGCCACCACCGCCGAAGCCGCCACCACCGAATCCACCACCGCCACTGCCAAATCCACCGCCGCCGCGTCCTGCTTTGGCCGGAGGTAAGGATGTCATGGCTGAAGTCATTCGGTGCATCGAGGAGTTTAGACTATTAACAAAGAAGAAGTGATTGAACGGTCCAGCACCAACGTACCATTGAGGTGGTTGAATGGTGATACTCTCAAATTTCTTTGCCCAGGTGTCCGTAACATTTAATACATAGGCATAAGGTAGTATTTTATAGAAATATTCCGGATCATCGTGAACGAGCATTTCCAATTTGCTTTTCTCGGCAAGTTCAATGAAGTTCTTCAATCCAAGAACCTTCCCATAAAGTTCGAGTCCTTTATCGGTTCGCTTGTCCATAATTGTGATGAAATATAAAGATACTAAATAAGCAGTAATAACTAAAGCAAACATCAGTATATTGCCTTTGTAAGCAACATTTGCGGTGAACTGTACAAATATAAACAATGCGGTTAAAACGATTCCAACAATGGTGAGTGCGCTGATGGCAACTTTCTTCATGGTTTGCTTTTTGCGCATCAATATCGTGAATATCACAACTGGAGGTATGGCTAGCATACCGGCAATTACGCCAAGTCCAATAGCTTCCGCAGCATAGAAAACTTGATTGTAAATCACAGCGCTTAAATGCAAAGCAGGAACAGTAAATATCAGAACTCCAAATAGTATCTGAAGGAAATCAGCGGTCATTGAGAAAATTCTGCGTTCTTTATTACCCAGGAAATAACGGGTGATATTCATTTTGGCAAAGTTGACAGAAGTGTAGAAAGATTTTTCAAGTTCCTTGGTTGTGACAGTATCTCGTCCACGGAACAAATCATTGAACAACGATTTCTCAGCAGATATCATTCTAGAATCAATTTCCGCAATCTTGTTAAGTTGAATATTTTTTCCCTCGAGTTCTTCAATTGTAAGATAACCTTGAGCTGCCCACTCAATGATCAAGGAGACAACGTCCTTATTATCAACAGCACCATCGAAGATATATCCGACTTGTGCACTTGAGTATCCAGCAGGAGGATTGAACTCGACCGTCTCTACAAGTAAATCGTCTTTGCCAAATCGCATATACAAGAGCGCTACGATTACCGCAAATATCAATGCATATAAACTAGATAAGATCGTGAAGTCGAAAGGTTTTACGAAGCTGAAAAAATCGTTTGAGACCGGCATCCAAATAGATAAAACTTCCCGTTGTCTTAATCCGTTAGCCACTGTACCAAAAATCATGTTTCCTTCAACGGTATATTCAACGCCATCACTAACTTCTGATCCATATGGACCAGAGTAGAACTCTTTGGTATAAGAAGTTACATCTTTTGGAAATAGAATTTTAAATTCGACTTGTTCCATCGGAAGTTCCCAACCATCTCCGATGAGGTTAAAGTAGAACAATTGCTTACCACCTAGACCTAAGTCACGGGTTTTTATGGTATAGGAATAAGTGAATCGCTTAGCTCCAGTAAAATACTGACCTTCGGTACCAATTCGTATGCGTACACCTTCATAAGTGCTCTCAATCAATGATTGTTCATTGAGGACATTGATATTCGATACCGGAAAGCGATACGTTCGATTGACAACAGTGCCGTCCTCTAAGGTGAATTTCATTTCGTAGACTTGTGGAATTAAAGCATAAATACCTTGAGAAGGCGTATCAAAAAATACGTCGATGACATGAGTCATTTTAAAAATTCCGTCTTCCTGTACGACCATCTCGATATTGTGATTGGTGAATCGGTCGTAAGCATTTACAGTCAGGGCAGAGTTAAATAAAAGGAAAATCGACATGAAAAGAAGTAAGAATAGTTTCTTCATCCGCTACCTCCTTGGTTAATAAAAGGGACACATGTCCCTTTTGAATCAGAATTGTACTTTTACGTTTTGACGTTGGGTAGCATCCTCTACTTCAAACAACGGACGTTTGATAAATTTGAATAAATTAGCTACGATATTGTTGGGGAATGATTCGACCATCGTATTGTACTGACGGGTCGTTCCATTATAAAATTTACGGGCATTGGCAATGTCTTCTTCCAATACTTTTAACTGTGCCTGCAAGTCCAAGAATTGAACGTTAGCTTTTAAATCCGGATAGGCTTCCGCAAGTGCGAACAATCGACCCAAAACACCGGCAAATTCGCCTTCAGCTTTAGCTTTATCTTCGACATTTGTGGCATTTACCGCTTTGTTACGGGCAGAAATGACGCGTTCCAGGGTTTCGCTTTCGTGTTTGGCATAACCTTTGACAGTTTCAACCAAGTTGGGGATCAAGTCATAACGTTTGACCAAATATACATCCATGGTGGAGAATGCTTCATCTACTTTATTGCGCCAGGCAATAAATCCGTTGTATGCCGACATAAGCCAAAGGCCGATGACGACGACTATGGCTAATAAGCCAAAAAACCATTCCATATTTGTACCTCCTGGTATTAATATGATTACATTATACATCGTTGTGCAAGAAATCTCAATCGATGACAGAAGCATGTGTTCTTGTCATTTTGATGGTTTCGTTGTATAATTCATATGCAAACGGGGGTGTCTTGGTTTCGACAGGATTTCGTTTGATTCAGGGTGCAGTGGTGTGGCTACCTAAAGGCTAA
>PGZW01000002.1 GCA_002841515.1 Firmicutes bacterium HGW-Firmicutes-19
TATCTGAGAAAATGCTTGGGTAAGCAAGGCATCCCCAGCCAGAATCGCAGTGGCTTCATCGAACATTTTGTGATTGGTCAGACGTCCGCGCCTGTAGTCATCATCATCCATAGCCGGAAGGTCATCGTGGATCAACGAATAAGTATGAACCATTTCAAGTGCGGCAGCCGCATCCAGTCCGTCATCCGGATTGCATCCGTAGTCCTTTAAAACCGCTAACAAAAGCAGCGGGCGGATACGCTTCCCCGGAGCCATCAGCGAGTACATTGCAGACTCTTTGATCAAGGACTCACTCAGCGGTCCGAATACCTCGTACAAATATTCTTCAAATGTCAGTTTCATGTTGAGTCTCCGTCTGATTCTCGCTGTTGTTCAGTAACTGCTCGATTTTGTTTTCAAAGCCTTTTAGCTTGCCCTCACAAAAATTGACGAGCTGCAAGCCTTCTTCAAACAACAAGATTGCTTTCTCCAACTCCAGTTCATTTTTATCTAGGGCTGCAACGATTTCGTTCAATCGCTTCATAGCTTGGTCAAAGGTTATTTTTTCCATGATTTGACTCCTTTATTTGAATGATTTTAGCATCCACTGAACCATCGGCATAACGGATGGTCAATTCTTTGCCTATCTCCAACTGGCGGATCGATGTGATCAACTTGGCCTGCTGATAAGTTATGGCGTATCCCCGATTCAGTACGGCCAAGGGTGATAATGATTCCAGCAATTGCCTGCGTAGCTTAATTTTATCATTATTACGGACGATATGGACCATAAGTTGATGTTTCATGCTGACCTGCAGCTTATCGACATTCGTTTTATGGTTAAAAACCTTTACATTGCTTTTTTGAATGAGTTGCTTGCGGAAATCATCGACCAAACGTTGATAACGGATGACTTTTACCTGCTGTTTATCCAGTTGCTGGTAAATAAAGGATAGAGACATCTGATACTCATCCAACAATCGCATCGGATCTTTCAGATACCGGTGTTCTTTAAACTGAACAAGCTGTCTTTTTTTCTCACTGGTTTTCATGTTAAGTTTGTATATCAATGATCCAAGATTCTTAGAAATCGTAAGCCGCACATCGTTTTGATCCGGAGTTGCCATCTCGGCAGCACCCGTGGGTGTCGGTGCACGTACATCCGCAACAAAGTCCACCAAGGTAACATCACTTTGATGTCCAACACCGCTGATGACGGGTGTTTTGCATAAAGCGACGGCCATGACGACGGATTCTTCTTTAAATGACCAAAGATCTTCGATAGAACCGCCCCCGCGTACCAAAAGAATGACATCGTGATCCTTGCGATCCGCCAAATCCAGGGCATCGACCAGCTGTTCGATTGACCCTTCCCCCTGCACTGCACTGTGATAACAAACGACATCAGCCATCGGCCAGCGTCGTTTCAAGGTAGACATGACATCCTGGTAGGCGGCCGTATTCTTGGATGTGATCACACCAATAGATTCCGGATAAGCAGGAATCGGTTTTTTCCGTGAGTCGTCAAAAAGACCGGCTTGCGACAGTTTCTTTTTTAAAGCTTCCAATTTCGCATACAATGCGCCTAATCCTTGCGGTATCAGACGAGTGATGTAGAGTTGCATTTGCCCGCTGGCCTCAAATACTGAAATACTGCCCACAACGATGACTTGATCACCGTCTTTCGGCAGCAGCGAAACTTTTGAAGCTTGCGTTGCAAACATCACACAACTGCAGCGCGATTGATTGTCTTTCAGCGTAAAATACCAGTGACCGCTGCGATGAGCGGTAAAGTTCGATATTTCTCCTTGCACAGCAACAGACTGAATCGTTGATTCAGTTTCAAGATGCTTTTTTACAAAGCGGATCAAAGCTGTTACTGTCCAAATGGATTGACTCATAATTTATCTAAGACTCCGTTGACAAGTTTAAAGGCATCTTCATCGCAGTACTGTTTTGCGATATCCACGGCCTCATTGATGATGATGGCGCGATCGGCCGTTTCATACACCATCTCACTGACAGCCAAAAACAAAATGGCTTGTTCAAGTACCCCTAAACGGACAAAATCCCATTCCGCAAGGTGCTCATTAATTCTGTCAATGACTACATCCTGATGCTGGTAAGCATCGATAAGCATCGTTTTGATCGGTTCTTCCAATTCGCTAAACGGCAAAAAAGCAGGTTCCCCTTCTTTTAGTATATAATCGATGTCCTCAAAGACATCTTCGATATCACGATTTAATAAAAAGACCTGATACAGGGCTAGCATCGCATTGACGCGCTGTTTTCGTCGACTTGTCATAAAATTCCTCCAATAGACGTTACAATTTTAGCATAAAAATATCCGTTTTGGTATAGAACAATGAAAAACACCCTTACTGGGTGTTAAACACGAAACCTACGACATTGACATCGATCCGGCTGCACCGGTAATCCGTCATCGTAAACACATTGTTGGCAATCCGCGACTGCAACGACTCAATCGACTGATTGACGTTTTTACCGTAGCGCACACGCACATCAACACATATGTTGAGTTTGTTTTGACCGATTTTACAAACGATCGACTTTTTCAATGGCGTATGGTCCAGCATCAAGCCGTCATCATCTTCCACTGAAAAGCGCGTGATCATTTCAAATGCTTCTTTAGTCAAAGCAATTTGCCCGATCGGATGCGAGCCGTTTTGTTTCAATAAGATATACTCATGTGCCATTTTTATCACCTAAAATCATTATAGCACACCATAAACAAAATTCATCAGAGATTATTCGTCAAACCATTTTGATTCCAACGCTGCCAAGGTACCGTTAGCAATCAATTTTTCAATAGCAGCATCGACAGCGGCTTTCAAAGTACTTGTTTTCGGTAAAGTGACAACAACGCCCGGAACAGAAGTGGCTGCTTCATGCTCAAGCAAGAACATTGACAAGTCCGTAAACTGAGCAACATATTCCTTTGCGACCAAACCTTCAACGACGATAAAGTCGATGCGTCCGACCAAAATTTCTTGAACCATTTGCCCGATATCATTACGCGGATCGGTCGTTAAGTTAAGTTCAGCTTTCATCTGATTGACTGCGCCTTCTTGAATGGTGCCGATTTGAACACCAACGATTTTATTGGCTAGAGTCGCCGTATCGACGATACCGCTTCCCTTTTTCGTCAAAACATAAAACGGACTTTCTTCATCACGAATCAAATAAGGGACAGAAAACAGGACATCCCGTTCCGGATCGGCGGACATTCCGGCAATGGCCATATGTGCGCCTTCGTTATTTAAAGCCGCGATGATTCCGCCAAAATCCATATCGACCCATTCAACTCCGTCGTAACCGAGTTCAATTGCCAAAGCTTCTCCGAAATCGATGTCAAATCCTTCCAGTGTTCCATCCGGTTTTGTCATTTCATAGGGAGGATAACCGCTCGATGTCAAGATTTTCAATAAGTTTTTCTCTTGTTTCGGTGCACAACCGACCAAAATGAAGAGAACAATGAGTAATGCAATAATTTTTTTCATGTTTTTTAGTTCCTTTCTTTCTTATAACATGTTGTTTAAGAATTTCTTTGCCCGTTCGCTCTGCGTTTGTTCAAAGAATATTTTGGGCGGATTGATCTCAACGATTTCTCCGTTGTCCATATAGATAATCAAATCTGATACTTCCTTGGCAAAATTCATTTCGTGTGTAACCACAATGATCGTCATACCCGAATGTGTCAGATTTCTCATGACCTTGAGCACTTCAACTGTCATCTCGGGATCAAGTGCACTGGTCGGCTCATCAAATAAAATCACGGAAGGCTGCATCGCCAAGGCTCTTGCGATTGCAACGCGCTGCTTCTCTCCACCCGACAGCTGATGGGGATAATGAGTAGCACGATGATCACATCCGACTTCCTTCAGTTTTTCCAATGCGATTTTTTTCGCTTCAACTTCACTCAACTTCTTTACCTTGATTAAAGCAAAGGTAATATTGTCGGTGGCATTCATGTGGGCAAACAGATTGAATGACTGAAATACCATGCCGATCTTCTGGCGAAGTTTAGGCAACGTCTTCTCGTTGTGAACGATATCGACCCCATCGATCAGAATTTGTCCTGAGGTAGGTTTTTCTAATCCGTTGAGGCAGCGAAGCAATGTGCTTTTGCCACTTCCGGAAGATCCGATGATCGCATAGGTCTTGCCATCCTCAAATTCAACATTGATGTTTTTCAATACTTCTGTCTGATCAAACTGTTTGAACAGATTTTCGACTTTAATCATATTTCAACCTCTTCTCGACATACTTTCCGACATTGGAGAGCATCTTGTTTAAGATATAATACGTGATCCCGACGATGAGCAACGGTTCAAAGTAGCGGAAGGTCGTTCCCGTGATAATGGTCGCCCGACGCATTAACTCAGAAACACCGATAAGAGAAGCAATCGAAGTTTCTTTAGTCAGAGTGATGAACTCGTTGACGATTGCCGGCAAAACGTTGCGGATGGCTTGAGGTATGATGATGTGCATCATATAATCGGAAGATTTAACACCCAGCGCTTTTGCAGCTTCGATTTGACCTTTGTCGATCGACTCGATACCGGCCCGCAGGATTTCAGCGAGATAGGACGATGAGTTGATGATAAAGATGACACTGGCCGAAAACATGGCGGTTGGAACAAAACTGATACCAAAGAATGCTTTGACAAGCTGTGGCATCCCGTAATGGAAGAAAGCCAACTGAAACGCTATCGGAGTTCCCCTGAAGAAATCAATGATTGCTCGCACTGTGTAACCCAGGATGCTTTTCTTTCGGCTCGTAAGTCCGAAAACAAATCCCAAAATAGAACCGCCCATTGCACCAACCAATGCTAATTGAATGGTGATTACCACACCTTGTATGATAAATGGGATGTAGTCGTAAATTTTTGTAAAATCGATCATAGTCGCCCTCCAATAAAAAAACGTCCTTATATCAAATATAAGGACGTGTTAACGCGGTACCACCTTAATTCATAAAGGAATCCCTTTATGCACTCAAATCGTTAACGCCGACATACGGGATCTATCTCAAATTTCGATAGTCCGGCTCCAAAGCACGTTCACACTTTCTTCAGCTTGTCTTTCACCAATTCACAAGTCGCTGGTTTGAAGAGTTCAGTGTTACTACTCTTTTTCATTGCTATGAGGGTTATTATACATTCAATTGTTTGAAAATCAATAGTTTTATTCACATTTTTTCATAAATATTCATAAATATAGACAAAAAGCATAAAATTTTTAAATGTAACCGCTTCCATAAGAACTCACAAAATTGTTGATGCCGTCTTTTTAACGCAAAAAAACAAAAAAGCACCACGAATATGATGCTTTACGTTAAAACCTGAATTTATTGAAGTGAATCAAAATACTCACGTGTTATCTGATAATCATTCAACATTTGTTCGATCAGGCGCTGAACGCTTTCAAATTTCATTTCATCCCGGATTCGGTGCAGAAAGAACAAAGTTATTTTCTGCCCGTATAGCAAATCATTAAAATCCAGAAGGTATGCTTCAATCGATATCTCATTTCTTGTATTGAACGTCGGATTGTGTCCGATATTGATCATGGCCTTAAATCTGCCCTGTGGCACCTCGGCTTCACCGATGTATACCCCTTTTTTCGGTAAAATGTATTCCTGCGGATAATCCAGGTTGGCTGTTGGAAATCCGATCTCACGGCCTTTGTGACGACCTCCGACCACAATTCCTGAAAGTGAATAAGGACGATCGAGTAATCGTGATGCCGTCTCCATATCACCGTCAGTGATCGCCGCACTTATCCGGGTACTGCTTATTTTTTCGTTGTGATCACTGATTTGCTCGATTTCGGTTGTTTCAAAACAACGGCTTCCTTCATTTTTCAAAAAGGTGCCATCACCCGATCCTCGATGACCGAATCTGAAATCATATCCGTAAATCAAAGCATCGATCGGCAGTTGACACAAAATATTGTCAAGAAACAGTTGCGGACTGCACTCTGATAGCTCCTTGGTGAAATTCAAGATGATCCAGACATCGATGCCCAGACTCTCAACCAGATCCATCCGGTCTTTCATTGTTGTCAGATGTTCAACTTTTTTGATGTTTTTTATTACGACCCAGGGATCCGGATGGAAAGTTATCATCGCACTTTTGATCCCTCTTTGCTTTGCCTGGGCAATCGTTTCACTGATTAATTGCTTATGCCCCAGATGGATACCGTCAAAATAGCCAATGCATGCGGCCAAACGAGATTCTATAGGTGGTACATGATTGATATCAACAACGAATTTTTCCATTACCATAACCCTCTTTCACTTCGATACACGTTCTCTTCTTTTCGATAAAAAGCCAACGGCTCTTTATTGAACACAAACAATATTCTATCATCTTGATACGGAAGTTCAACCTTTTTACCATGATATATGAATGTCGGGTCTTCGACCTCAATTTGACGGTAGTTTTTTAATGCGACCAAAGGATCGATAAACATCAACTCTGCTTTATCTAGAACTTCATCAAGTTCCATGGTCTGGTTGATCGTTAGTTGGCCAACGGATAAGCGCTGTAAACCGCTTAATGTTGCAACAGTATTAAACCGCGTACCAATGTCCTCACAAATCGTTCGAATGTAAGTTCCGCCTGAAACTTCAATTGTAAACACCAGTTCATTTTCTCTGATTCCATCAAGTTTTATTGAGAAAACCTCGATTGGACGCTCAGGAACGTCAATGATCTGATTTTTCCTTGCATATTCATACAATTTCTTTCCCTCAATTTTTATGGCAGATACCATCGGGGGTTTTTGCATGCTCTTTCCAAGCAGTGAGTTCAATATGTTGATTACATCCGGTTTTTTAAACTCCGGGACACAGCCACGTTCAATGACTTCTCCCCAAATGTCTCCGGTATTGGTTTTAATTCCCATCCTGCAAACGGCTTGATATGTCTTTTTAGAATGCGTCAAATACTGGACAAGTTTGGTTGATTTGCCTAAGGTAATGATCATGACTCCGGTTGCCATCGGATCCAATGTGCCCGTATGACCGACTTTGACATTAAATTTCCTTCGAATCTGGGCACAAACGTCGAAAGATGTCATATTTGCCGGCTTATTTATGCATAAAATTCCGTCCATTTTTTCCACCGCATTTCTTAGTTATTATATCAAATCATGCTATAATGTTAAAGCAAAAGAAACGAGGGAGTTATGCGCAAGGTTTTGGGATGTATCCGCAAAGCGGATCAGGATTATCAATTAATTGAAGAAAATGATAAAATCGCCGTCGGGATTTCGGGCGGAAAAGATTCGATCGTTTTACTATATGGTTTGTATTTATACAAGAAGATCAGTAAAAAGAACTTTGACATTCTCGCGATTCATCTGAAACTTGGATTTGAAGGCATGGACATGACTCCGGTACAACAGTGGTGCAATGATTTGAACATCCGTTTTTTACAGGTAGATACCGATGTTTTTAAAATCTTGAAAATCCAGGCCAATGCAGAAGGTCGGCTACCCTGTTCCTTATGTTCAAAGTTTAAAAAAGGTCACGTCATTGATGAGGCATTAAAACATGGCTGCAATAAAATCGCCTTTGCCCATCATGGGGACGATGCGGTAGAAACCTTATTCTTGAATATGATTTACGGTGGCCGGCTCGCTACTTTCCGTCCGAAAATGTATCTTACCCGCAAACAAGTTACCTTTATTCGTCCTTTGCTCTATGTATTTGAAAATGATATTCGCTGCGCCGTTGAAAATGAAAGCCTGCCCGTGGTCGTATCTACCTGTCCGATGGATAAACACACCCAACGGGAAGAAATCAAACAATTGCTCAATCAAATGTATAAACAGTATCCACCAGCAAAGGATAATTTCATTACGATGCTATCAAACCAAGATCAACTAGATTTGTGGCAAAAAAAGAAATAATTAAGCATTGACAACTTTATTTTGTTTTAGTATAGTTTACAAGAATAAAAAGATTAGAGGTAGCGGTGCAGATGAGTAACTGAAGGAGCCGGCAGGCGTTGATTTCAGTGAAAGGCAATCACCGCCGAACAAGTTGGCAAGGCAAGGCCGCTTGTGGGGTTTCAGGGAATACCTGAAACACTCCTTCAGTTACTGAAGTGGCGCTACAATACCTTCGTTGTTATAAGGTCGTGTGGTTAGCACGATCTTTTTTATATCACATTCACTTAAGGAGGACATTATGAGAAAAATTATTGCGACATTAAGTTTGTTAACACTCTTGCTGGCAGGTTGTGCGCCAGCTTCCAAAGATGATACGATCATTGTCGGTCTAGAATGCAACTATGCGCCATTTAACTGGACCCAAATCGAAAGTGCATCCCCTGCCGTCAAAATTCAAGGCGATGCTGCTTACTGTGACGGTTATGACATTACGATTGCACAGGCAATCGCTGATGGTCTAAACAAGACGTTAATCGTGAAGAAAATTGCTTGGGAAGGTTTAGAACCGGCTCTTAACTCCAATGAAATCGATATGATCGTCGCAGGTATGACTGATACCGCACAACGCCGTGAAAGCGTCAGCTTCTCGACCCCATACTATGCCTCAGACATGGTCTTGATCGTACGTAAAGATTCGGTGTATGCCGGTGCAAAATCTCTTGCAGATTTTAGCGGTGCAAAAGTCATTGCACAGTTAAGTACGTTTCACGATGATATCGTCGATCAGATTCCAAGTGTCGTTCACATGACGCCATTGTCTTCATTCCCTTTATTAGTCAATTCGGTGAGCAGTAAAGATGCAGATGCGATGGTTTCTGAACGTCCCGTCGCTATTTCAATCGTCGCAACCAACAGTGACTTGATGATCATTTCGTTTGAAGAAGGTTTGGGTTTTGCCACTTCATTTGAAGATACCACGGTTTCTGTCGCCGTTCGCAAAACAGATACCGAATTGCTTGCTTCCATCAATACGATTCTTGCCGGTATTTCCGATGATACCCGGAATCTGTGGATGGCTGATGCTCTAGCCCGCCAACCGGAAGGTAACTAGTGTTTTTGACAGGAAGTAAAATACCCGCTGATTTACTCGGCGGGTCTTGGTATATCTATCAGCGCTATGCTCCTCTTTTTTGGGCGGGAGCAAGAACGACATTACTCATTTCGTTAAGCGCTACTGTCATCGGCTTGATTATCGGATTGATCGTTGCCAGCATTCGCAACGTGAAATTCACTCCCAAAGATTCATTCTTTTCCAAGTTTATCAAAAAATTCATGCATTTGATTGCAACGATTTATATCGAAGTTTTTCGTGGGACACCGATGATGGTTCAAGCCGTGTTTTTATATCATGGTTTACGCCAATATGTCATGTGGAGTCCGATTCAAGCTGGTATTTTCATTGTTTCTATTAACACAGGGGCTTATATGGCGGAAATCATCCGTGCCGGAATTCAATCCATTGATGACGGTCAGTATGAAGCTGCCCGTTCGATCGGCATGACGAATACCCAGGCGATGATCAGGATCATCTTGCCGCAGGCAATCCGCAATGCATTTCCTGCCATCGGCAATGAATTTGTTGTCAATATCAAAGATACATCCGTTCTTAATGTTATCAGCGTGACCGAACTGTTTTTTCAATCCAACTCTGTTGCCGGCATTGTCTTCCGTTATCGGGACACCTTTTTAGTCACAGCGGTCATCTATCTCTTTCTGACATTTACCACAACTCAGATATTGCGGGCGATCGAGCGAAAACTGGATTCTCCCAGAGGATTTGGCGGAGCTTCTCAATCCATGCCCGGTAATTTTCCTTTTCTTAAAAGAAAGGAGCAAAAAGTATGAGTCTGATCAAAATCAATAATCTTAACAAATCTTTTGGCTCCAATCTGGTTTTAAAGGATATCAATCTTACGGTTGAAGAGAAGCAGGTCGTCTGTTTGATTGGTTCTTCGGGATCCGGTAAAAGTACCCTTCTGCGTTGCATCAACCTACTGGAAACGCCTAATGGCGGTGAAATCATCGTGGACGGACAGAATATCATGACCGCAAACTTTGATATCAATAAATTTCGCTCGCATGTCGGTATGATTTTTCAGTCATTCAATCTGTTCAGTCATATGAACAGTATTCAAAACTGTATGATCGGTCAAACCGAAGTTTTAAAGCGCTCCAAATCCGAAGCAAAAGCCATCGCTTTAAAGTATCTTGAAAAAGTCGGCATGCTTGATTTCGCAAATCAGTCCGTTAAAAGTCTTTCCGGCGGTCAGAAACAACGAGTAGCCATTGCCCGTGCCTTATGCATGGAACCGCGTATATTGCTTCTTGATGAACCGACAAGTGCTCTTGACCCTGAAATGGTCGGAGAAGTACTTGAAGTCATCAAGCAATTGGCAAAGGAAGGTTTGACAATGCTGATCGTAACTCATGAAATGTCCTTTGCCAAAGATGTAGCTGATCTAATCATTTTTATGGATCAAGGTGTCGTATGCGAGCAAGGATCGGCCAAAGAAATGTTTTCGAATCCGAAGCATCCGCGTACCAAAGAATTCTTAGCCCGTATCTTACGCTAGAATGCAATCTGTGCTATGATATCCCTCGAGGATAACACATGAAATTTAAACGGATCTACATCGAAATCACGAATCAATGCAACTTAATATGTGACTTTTGCGCCACCAGCAACCGGCCGATTCGAACAATGTCTGTTGATGAATTCATTATGATTTGCGAGCAGATCCGTTTTTTTACGGACTTTATTTATTTGCATGTTCAAGGTGAACCCCTTTTACATCCCCAGCTTAACGAAATACTTCAAATAGCCGAAAAATTCAGTTTAAACGTTCAGTTAGTCACCAACGGAACATTGCTTGAAAAAAGAATCGATCATTTGCTTGCCTCTCCGGCAATCAGACAGATATCTGTATCACTTCAGTCGATGCAAACCATCGGCTACCTAGAAGATTCAGAAAAACGCTTTAATCTCATCAATCAGCTCGTTAAACTGTCAAAATCGGATAAAATCATTCAAATCAGACTTTGGAATTATGATGAACAATTGTTCACCGATGGCATAAACCAATGTTTATTATTTTTCGGTATTCGATTTGAAGATCTGTTGATTGAAAAAAAGCGCTATTCGACCAATCATAAAAACATTTTCTTCTCATTGGACAGACAATTTCAATGGCCCAGCGATCCCGGTTGGTTAAGCACGGTCGGTCGTTGCCAGGGAACAAACTCACAGTTGGCCATATTGAGTGATGGCACTCTTGTTCCCTGCTGCTTGGACCATCAGGGAGCCATTCATTTGGGCAATGTATTTGAAACCCCTTTTGCCTCACTGATTGAAGGCCATCGGCTGTTAAGTATTCAAACAGGATTTAAACAAAACAAAATCGTTGAATCCTTTTGTCAGCGTTGTCAATACCGGCATCGCTTTGACTGATTGATAAGCATAGAAAAACCAGCGTTTGATAGCTGGTTTTAATTTACTAGTCTTTCTTGTAAGTATCTCTTGCTAAATAAAGCAATGAGAGGCCAATCATCAGCAATGAACCAGCTAACAATATCTGATTAATTAGATTGTCAGATGTATTCGGTAAGTCATCAACTGAAGATGCGATGCATAATTGACTTGAAACAACATTGTCATCCAGTGTAACTGCACCAGTCATTGCCAGAACCTGTCCAAGGACTTCTGCTTTATTATTAAGTGTTATCGACTCAGATGCATATATACGTCCTGCGAATCTTGAGTCAGTCCCTACGGTTGCTGAGCTTCCTACCTGCCAATAAACTTCACAACTTGTTGCTTTGTTGATCAGGTTTACTTTACTGTTTGCAGCGGTTACAAGGGTTGAAGCCATTTGGAATATAAATATTGCATCAGGATCGCCCTGTGCGTCAAGTGTCATTGTTCCGGTGATTTCAAATGTTCCGCTCTCAGATGCATATACACCCGGTAATAATGTCTGACCGCCTAGTTCAGTGGCAATGATGGTTACAGGCGTTCTGCCTGCAACATCATTATAAGCTTCAGTTAGTGCATCCTTAGCCTGACTGGCATCCGTATCCGTTAAGTATACTTCGCCATCATGAACGATATCGGCTGATCCTGTAAACGAGGTACCTGGAAACAGTCCAATATCGCCATATACGACGGTACTCCCGGTATTGGTTATGGTTGAACCAGCCATAATCGCAAAGCTTCTAGTACCTCCGATTTTTATAGCTGATTGAGCAGCCGTAGTTGTTAAGACAAAGAATGTAAACACAAATAACGAGGCTAATACTTTTAATATTCGATTTAGAAAATTTTGCATATTCTTTTTCCTTCTTTCTTGATTGCTTGTGGCAATCAACTAAACGATTTTTCTGCCGCTGATTAATCTTAGCAAGATAAGCACGACTGCGATAACCAGCAATACATGAATGAATCCACCCATTGTGGTTGCTGATACGATACCCAATAACCACAATATGATTAATATTACTGCAATGGTTCCTAACATGAAAGTTTTCTCCTTTCTTTTTTTAACATGTGTGATGGAAGCTAAACTGAAATTGTTATACTCCCTTTTCGACATTCTTTTTTATGTCTTTGACAACATTTTTGATTTCGTGGTCCATGTTATCCAATCCATCCACAATGTCTTCTCCGATATTCTCAGCATGATACTTTACATTTTTAAATACATTCCTTGCTTTGTACTGTGCATCGGTTTGAGCATTTCTAAAGGCTGTGTTTGCTTCATAAGCTGCCTTTTCCAATGAATCGATACCATGATCCAGCAAGCTGCCAACAGATTCATTATTCTTTTTATAGAAATAATAAGCGGTCGAAGCGACTGTAATCGATGCTAAAACTCCTAAACCAAAAGCTGTTTTTGTTGTAGATTTCATCATAATTCTTCTTTCTAGCGTTCGCTATGTTGGTCAATCTTCTATTTTTGAATAAAAAAGTGAGACCCGTTAACCATAAATCTCACCGATACAATAGATTGTTGATTCTTACAAGAGACTTATTGCCCTTCAACAACCAAATTCTGGTGTATTGATTTTATTGGGCTGAGTTAAACTTTGTAAGAGATTTAAAGCTGTCATCTTGTCTGAGTCACTCAGACTCTCGAAATATTCGAGAATAGGCGTTAGTTTTTCAAACTCATTAAGGGAGAATAACACTGCATCAAGTTGGTTGTTCTTGAAAATAAATAATCTGCCTGTGTTGTCCGCTCTTTCTCGACATGTTTTATAATTTTTTATCATGTCAGAATTTGAAACAATACCCTCTTTGAGTATTTTCATATGTTTCTCCTTTATCCTATTATGCGCTCTTTCATCAAATTTGTCAACTTTTGTTCATATTATTATATTAATATATATTCTAATATTATTTATTATTATTATTTACACTATTGTGATTAAACAAAAAAAGAGGATTTCTCCTCTTAGATGTCTTTTAACAACTGATCGATCCGGTTTCCCTTATCCAATGAATCATCTACTTTAAACAGCAGTTCAGGTACTTTGCGCACCGTCAGCTTAGAACCCAGTTCACTTCGGATATATCCTTTCGCCCTATTGAGTGCTTGTAATTGTGAATCATCACCCAACTCCCTGTTGAAAAAGGTAACATAAATCGTAGCAATCGAATAATCACGGGTAACTTCAACATCTGTCACAGTAACAAATGAAACATTTGGATCCTTGACTTTAAACTGAATGATTTCGGAAACTTCTTTGCGGATAATCTGTTCCAGACGTTCTTGCTTGATTGTCATAAAACAACCTCCTATTCTCTTTCGACTTCAACTTCCCCAAAGGCTTCAAGAATGTCGCCTTCTTTGATATCATTAAAATTCTTGATCGTAATACCGCATTCAAATCCAGCCGAGACTTCTTTGGTGTCATTTTGGAAGCGTTTTAGCGACCCTAACCGGCCGGTGTAAGCAACGATCCCGTTACGAATCAAACGTACTTCACAGTCACGTACCAGTTTACCGTCAGTGACCATACAACCGGCAATCGTTCCGACTTTAGAAACTTTGAATATTGCGCGAACGCTGGCTTGACCGAGAATGACTTCTTCAAATACGGGCTCCAACATACCCTTCATCGCAGCTTCCATTTGTTCGACTGCTTTGTAAATGATGTTGTGCAAGCGGATATCTA
The DNA here is from genome assembly GCA_002841515.1 of Firmicutes bacterium HGW-Firmicutes-19. GTDB lineage: Bacteria > Bacillota_I > Bacilli_A > Erysipelotrichales > Erysipelotrichaceae > UBA2227. Next base: position 14,137 of record PGZW01000002.1, read on the forward strand.
CGCCTTCTTCTTGAGCTTTTTTACGTATATTGGCATCCGGACGTACATTAAATCCAATAATGATCGCCTTAGATGCACTGGCAAGCATGATATCTGATTCACTGATAGCCCCGGCGGTCGAACGAATGACATTGACTTTAACCGTCTCGACATCAATTTTTTCCAAAGAGCTCTTCACTGCTTCAGCACTCCCCTGAACATCCGCCTTGACGATGACTGGAATTTCCTGCACATGACCGGCTTTGATTTGATTGGATAAATCATCCAGACTCAATGCACTGCTCACTTTGCGTTCAGCTTCGATCTTGGTTTGCGAACGTTTATCAGCGATCATGCGTGCATGACGCTCATTGGCAAATACTTTAAATATATCACCGGCTACCGGTACATCGTTTAAACCGATGATTTCTACCGGTGTCGACGGTTTGGCTTCTTTGATTTCCTTACCGCGATCATCGGTCATGCGACGGACACGTCCGAAACATGCACCTACGACAACCGCATCGCCTGTCTTTAAGGTTCCATTTTGAACAAGTAACGTCGTTACCGGTCCACGTCCTTTATCAAGACGGGCTTCAACGACCGTACCTGAAGCAAGACGCTTCGGATTGGCATTGAGTTCGGATACTTCTGATACGATCAAGATCGTTTCAAGCAGTTCCTGAACGCCTAAACCGGTCAAAGCGGATATTTTACAGAAAATCGTGTCACCGCCCCATTCTTCCGGCATCAGTCCCAAGTCAGCCATGGAACTCATGATTTTATCCGGGTTGATGTAGGGCTTGTCCATTTTATTCACTGCGACAATGATCGGCACATTTGCGGCTTTGGCATGATCGACAGCTTCACGGGTTTGAGGCATGACCCCATCATCCGCAGCAACGACAATGATCGCTACATCGGTAACCTTAGCTCCACGGGCACGCATCGCCGTAAACGCTTCATGACCCGGTGTATCAAGGAATGAAACCTTTTTGCCGTTGACTGAAACCTGATAGGCACCGATGTGCTGTGTAATGCCGCCAAATTCACCGGCAACGACTTTTGTTTTACGAATCGTATCCAAAAGCGTGGTTTTACCGTGATCGACATGACCCATGATCGTGACGATCGGAGGTCTTGGTTCCAAGTCTTCCGGATTGTCTACCGTGGTATCTTCCAAACTCGTTTCATCTAAAATTTCTTCTTTTTTAGCTTCGACATTGTATTCCATGCATACCAGCTGAATGAGTTCCTCATCCATTGAAGTATTGATGGTCACCATTTTGCCTAACATAAACAGAAGTTTAATAATTTCGCTGGCATTCTTTTTAAGTAATTCAGCCAACTCCCCAACCGTAAGACCTTCTGTATAGGTTATCTTACTTACTTGCTCGCCTTTGACGCGTGCTACAGGCGGTTGATAGCCTGATCTGCCGCGTTGTTGTTGAACCGGCGGTTTTCTTCTTTGTGTGGGTTTTCTTCCCATACTTTCACCTCATTTCAAGCATTCCAAGATGTTTTTGGCCAAACCTCGATCATTGACACCGACGGCAACCCGCATGTGCATGCCGGTAGTCGCAGAGATCTGATCGATGGTTCCCCATATCAGACAAGGTATCTGATAGAACGTGCACTTATCCTGAAATTGTTTCTTACTTCGATCCGACGCATCGGATGCCACTAAAACCAAAGACACACGTTTATTTCTTACTGCTTCCATAAGCATAGCACCGGAAACTGTTTTTCTCGCCCGGGCCGCTATACCCAATAATCCCTCAACCGTACTCACTGTGGAAACATTTCCCGCAGCTTTTCGAAAAGTTCGACCGGGATCGGACACTCCAGTGCGCGTTGCAACGCTCCCTTTTTAGCAGCAACTTCAACGGCTTCCCGGCTCTTTTTTAAGTAAGCGCCACGACCGTTTGCTCTTCCGGTCAAGTCAATGATGACTTCACCTTCCGGGGTCTTGACGATGCGCAACAATTCTTTCTTGGGTAGTTGCTCAAGTGTGGCAACACACTTACGCAACGGTATCTTTTTCATGCGACAACCCTCCAATCATTACTCCGTATCGTAATATTCATCAAATTCATCAAAGTCAATTTCGTCTTCGATCCAAGTCTTCTTCGCTTCTTCTTCTTCCAAGCGACGGATTTCATCCAACTCTTCCTCTGAATACGTCGGTTTGATATCGTAATCCTTTGTCTTCAGTAACTCAGCCACATTGATACGGGCTTCTGTTTCTTCTTTTTTCTTTTTACGGAAATCGTCTTTCTTCTTCTCCACAGTCTTAGGTGCAGAAGCCAGCTTCTCAAAACGCGATACGTAATCCTTGCGTTCCTTGATTTCGCGCTTGACGCGTTTTTCCGGCTCTTTCTTCTCGACTGGCTTTTCGACTGGCTTTTCAACCGGTTTTTCAATTACAGGTTCAGAAGGTTTGACTTCTTCAACCACCGGCTCGACTACGACTGGCTTGGTCTCAACGATTTCGACGACTTTGGCAGCAGCTTCCCTTGCGGCAAACTCTTCGGCTTCACGGGCGAATCTGGCGGCTTCGTTTTGAGCAAAGCGGATTGCTTCCTGTTCTGCTTGTTTCGCAGCGATATCTGCCAAGCGTGCATTTTCGGCTGCAGTGGCATCATCCAGTGCCTTTTGACGTTTCTCAGCTTCTTTGACTTTCAGTTCTTCCAGATAGTCATTGAAACGGCCTTGCCAATCGACATTTTTCTCTTCAACATCAGTTTTTGACTTGATATCGATTTTCAACCCGGTCAAGCGTACGGCTAAACGGGCATTTTTCCCTTTTTTACCAATGGCCAAGGACGACTGATTGTCATCCACGACTACCATCAGACCACGTTTTTCCTCTGTCGGGAAAACAGCGAGTATCTGCGCCGGTGACAGAGCATTTTTGATAAGCTCCGGAATATTTTCACTCCACTCAAAGATATCGATTTTTTCCCCTTTGAGCTCCTCAATGACGACTTGAACTCTTTGTCCGCGCGGACCGATGCAAGCACCGATCGGATCGACATCACTGCGCTTAGAAGAAACGGCAATTTTGGTGCGTTCTCCAGGTTCACGGGCGATCGCTTTGATTTCGACGATACCCTGATAAATTTCTGGTACTTCACGCTCAAACAAACGTTTGACCAGTTTTGCATCCGCACGGGATACTAAAACCTGGGCACCTTTGGTTTCACGGTTGACCTCAGTGATCACGACACGCATCTTTTGACCTTCAACATATCGCTCGTTAGGCATTTGGGCTGCTTTTGGCATCATAGCCAGCGTTTTCCCTAAGTTTACAACGATAAACTTTTCTTCGACTGATTCGATCTGACCGATAACCATTTCATCCAGTTTATCAATATACTCCTGATAAATCGAAAATTTCTCAGCTTCACGGATTTTTTGCTTCATGACGTTCTTTGCCAATAAAGCAGCAGCACGACCCAGATCATCAATACTGACTTTTTCTTCATACAAATCACCGATGACCAAATCTGCATTGCGGCGGTTGGCCATTTCAAGTGAGACTTCAAGCTCATCGTCTTCCACGGTTTCAACCACGGTATACTGTTGGTAAACATTGACATCACCGGTCTTCTCATCAATATCAACACGTACCAAAGCATCCGGTATTTCAATGTGTTTACGGTATGCTTTTGCTAATGCGTCTTGAAGCGCTGACAAAATGATCTCTTTGGAAATGTTGCGTTCGCTTTCGATTGCCTTAACAGCAATCAATAACTCTTTTACGTTCATCTGTACTCCTTCATTACAAAGCAACCGCTAAGCGAATAAGCGTAATGTTGCTTTTTTCTACTGTAATTTTTACTTTTCTCTGTTTGTCGCGATAAGCGACGATAAGGACACCGTCTTCAAAACTCAGTAATTCTCCGCTGACTTCCATCTTCTTGTCGACCGGCTTGTCAAAACGGACAAAAACATTCGCGCCAATGACCGCCGAGATTTCCGCATCGCTGCGCAACTCCCGCTCAGCTCCGGCGGAACATACTTCCAAGTAGTATTCAAAGGATATTTCATCACCTTTATCCAGTGCATCTGAAATATCATTGGACACTGACTGACAAGTATCTAGGTCCATTGATCCGTCACTTCGCATGATGGCTACCTGTAAAATACGCATTTTCCCTTCATTGATCCATTTGCACTCATAACACAATACTTCGTGCTTCGTCAAAATGGGATCAATCAGGGATTTGATGGACGAAATTGAAGACATAGTACCTCCTTAAACAAACACGAAGGAGTGGTCTTAGCCACTCCTAGTTTACTTCGCATGTATATTTTACTACAAGAAACGGTCAAATGCAAGAAATAGAACACTAAAACAGTGATAACTGATTCTCGTCCTGCAAGTCATCCAATACACCCATGATCTCCATCTTGCGTATTTGTGTGCCGTTGATTTGTGTACGGCTCTGCAGGTCTTCCTTTGACAAGAAGAAACACTTTTCACGCGCTTCAACGATCGAGCGGGCAACGTTTTCACCCAATCCATCCAAAACCTTAAACGGTGGAATTAAAATACGGGAATCCTTGGGGTGAATCATAAATTCATCCGCCTGTGACAAACGAAGATCGATATTGTCGAAGCGGTATCCGCGTAAAGTCATCTCCAATGCAACTTCCAAGGTGTTATATAATTCCTTTTCTTTGTTGGTGACTTGAAATTTCGTGCTGTTGTCACGTAAACGTTTGTCGATGTCGGTCAAACGTGCCATGATTGCCTGACTTCCCTTGCGCATCACATCAATATCATAAGCATTACAACGCAACGTAAAGTAAGAGACATAATAGGCCAACGGATGATAAACCTTAAACCACGCGACCCTTACGGCCATGATTACATACGCAACGGCATGCGCCTTAGGAAACATATACTTGATTCGCTTACAGGAATCGATGTACCATGGATCGATTTTATGCTGAAGCATCAACTCTTCCCATTCAACTTTGAGCCCTTTGCCCTTTCGGACAGACTCCATGATATCAAATGCCTGCTTCGGCTTAAGTCCTTTGTGAATCAGATACACCATGATATCATCCCGGCATCCGATGACATCTGAAAGGTGATAACCGTTTAAAATGAGATCTTTGGCATTGTTTAACCAGACATCGGTTCCGTGCGATAATCCTGAGATACGCACCAAATCCGAAAAAGTCTGAGGTTTGGTGATTTTCAGGATCTCTCTGACAAATGAGGTTCCAAATTCCGGCAGTCCTACCGCTCCATTGGACTCCGTGTAACTGCGACTGTCAATATTAAGCGTCGATAAGTCCGAAAACACCGAAATCACCTTGGGATCATTCATCGGTATCGTTTTGGGATCGATGCCGGTAACTTTTTCAAGAAGCTTGATCGCGGTCGGATCAACATGTCCCAAAATATCGAGTTTTAATAAATTATCATGCAAATCATTGTAATCAAAGTGCGTTGTCTTCCAGTCAGAAGTCGGATTGTTGGCCGGATATTGGACCGGCGTAAACTGATGTACATCCACTTCACGCGGAATGACAATGATTCCGCCGGGATGTTGACCGGTCGTACGCTTGACACCTTCACAACCACTCGCCAAACGAATCCTCTGTGCCTGACGCATATTGGTATCTATGCCCTTCTCCTCGCAATAACCGCTGACGTATCCAAAAGCGGTTTTCTGTGCTACGGTTCCAATCGTTCCGGCACGATATACATTTTCCTCGCCAAACAAAACTTTGGTATAAGCATGGGCTTTTTCCTGATAATCGCCTGAAAAGTTCAAATCGATATCCGGAACTTTATCGCCTTCAAATCCCAAAAAAGTCTCAAAAGGTATATCCTGGCCATCACCCTGCATCAAAGTTGCACAATGAGGACAAAATTTATCCGGCAAATCGTATCCGCTGCTTACTTTACCATCAAAAAAGAATTCACTGTAACTGCACTGTGGACAACTGTAATGAGGAGGCAATGGATTTACCTCGGTGATTTGTGCCATCGTTGCTACCAGCGATGAACCGACCGAACCACGGGATCCGACCAGATAGCCGTCCTCAAGCGATTTTTTTACTAACAGATGCGCAATGTAATAAATGACACCGAACCCATTGGAAATAATCGCCGTAAGTTCTTTGGCTAGCCGTTCTTCCACCGGCTTGGGCAATATTTTTCCATATTGTCTATATGCATTTTTATAACAAACTTCACTCAGCTTGGCATCGGCACCTTCGATCGAGGGAGTATATAGTCCTTTTTGAATCGGATAAACTTCATCGACTTGTTCAAGCATCGACCGAGTGTTTTCGACGACGATTTTAAAGGCCGTCTTATCATCCAAAAAGCTAAAAGCTTCCAACATTTCTTCTGTCGTTTTTAAGTGCTGATCGGGAGAAGTAGAATTCATGCGACGTTGCGCATTGTATATGTATAACGGATGACGAACGCCACCGATTCCTTGGGCTTGAATGTAGATTTCCCTAAATTGCTTTTGTTCAGGATTTGCATAATGAACATCCCCGGTAGCTAATATAGGAATGTGGAGTTGCTTTGCGGTATGAATGATATCGTTTAAGATGGTGATCAGTCTTTTTCTCGATGATATGGAATGTTGATCAATCAGCGGCTGATAATTCGCCGGAGGTTGAACCTCGATATAATCATAAAACTTCATCGCCCTTACCAGTTCTTGATGACTTTGATTTGCGGCGATTTCAAAGATTTCACCGTTATAGCAGCTTGACCCGATCAGTAAATTGCTTCTGCGCTGTATGATTTCATCGCGGATGATTCGTGGTTCTGCCATAAACTCATCTTCTTCTTTTTTGCTGTTTGCTTTACCGAAAAAAGCCAGATAGTCGGTATGAGAAAGTGTGACAAGTTCAAACAGGCTTTTCAATCCAACCTGATTTTTGGCAATGACATTGACATGATTCTTCATAACGCTTTTAAATACATCCGAATCCTGTACGTTTTGTAAATCTTCAACCGTTTTGCAGTTTTTGTCTCTGGCATCCTTCAAAAGATTGACGACGACCATCCCGGCGATTTCGGCATCATAATCCGCTCGGTGAGCAACTTCTTCATCGTAAGGAATTGCGTAATAACGGGCAACTTTTCCCAGTTTAAACGCCTTACGATCTTTAATGAGTGCACGGGCACCATCCAGCGTATCAATGACCGTGTTTGACAAGATCGCTTTATTTTGACGTTTCAGATTTTCATTGATAAAACGGATGTCAAAACCCGCATTATGGGCAACCAGTACATGATCGCCAAAGAATTCCAGTATTTTCGGCATCAGAAGATCGATGGTCAAAGCATTTTCGACATGTTCCTGACGGATATTTGTTTTTTCACTGATGAACTGCGGTATTTCAACCGAAGGTTTTACAAAAAACTGCAAACGGTCGATCACCTCGCCGTATCGTATTTTTACTGCCCCAAACTCAATGATTTCATCATAGCGACAGGATAAACCGGTCGTTTCAAGGTCAAAGGCAACGATTGTCATTTCTTCAAGGATTTGACCCTTGGGCTGATAAACGATTTTCAGCAGCGGATCGACCATATTCATCTCAACACCGTAAATCATTTTAAACGGTTGATTCGGATGCTGTTTCTTTAATCTGGCGACCGTATATTGCGCTTTCGGAAAAGACTGAACGACCATGTGATCAGTAATCGCCAATCCGCCATGACCAAGTGCAAAGGCCGTTTCAACCAACTCCTCAATATCACAGACACCATCCATTTCAGACATTTTTGAATGAGCATGCCATTCCACCCGTTTAAAAACGGCTTCATCACATCTTGAAACAGGTTTTTCTGAATATGTGATATCATCCGATAATAAAACGACATCTTTGGCATACTGATCATACGTCGAGCGTCCTTTGACGACGATGACATCACCAATCGACAATTTCTTGAACTCTTCCTTGTCTTCAGGTTTACGGGCATAGCGCTTAACAGAGATTGAATCCGTATCATCCGAAATATAAATCAGCTGCATCATCTGATCGCCACCCATAAAGTCGCGGTTTTCAACTTGAAAAACCGTACCTTCAACGGAAATATCATTGATGTTTTCCTGTATGTCTTTGATTTTGATCAACGTGTAACTGCGTTTTTTACGCCGGAATTCTTTAAATTCCTTTTTAACCTCCACAGGTTTTGCTATTGATGCAGGCATATCGACTTCGATCGAGTTACCGTTTCGTTCAATGATTTTGCTTCTGATGGGCAAGTGGATACCGCACTGTGTTAAAAATGTATTCAAATCGGGCAATAATCGGTCAATGTCACTCTTTTGATGAGCCAGCGGGCATAAACATTCGATTTCAGAATCAACCAGATTTAAATAGGTATCATTGAGGATCCGCCCGTTGGGAATGTATCCGGAGTAGTAGCGGACATACTGCTCGACTTCCTTAATTTCAATTTTCGAAGGGTCGCAGACAATTTGTAATTCAACATTTGAATGAGTTAACTTTATGAGTCCGTCTTGAATTTTTTTCCATGTCAAAAAAGGCAACGGATGATCATTCTTCAACGTGATCCGCAAAATCTTGCGGTTGACGATGAATGCAGGCCGTTCCATTACTGCATTTTTAACCAGCTGTTTTTCTTCAACGGTTAATCCGATTTGTTCTACTACTTTATTAAACTGCAATGTTTGCAACTGATTCACATCCTTTAGACATTATCATATCATTTTTTTTCCTATTTTACAGTCTTGACAAGAAAAAGCCGGTACTAACCGGCATGTTCTTTCGTGAAATATTCAATAATGGACGCCGCTGCTTTTTTACCGGCTCCCAACGCTTCGATGACTGTAGCCGCACCGGTAACAGCATCGCCTCCGGCATAAACGTGGTCGATCGATGTTTGCTGATTCAGATCAACATTGATGGTTCCCCATTTCCCGGTTTTGAGTTCTTTGGTACTGCGTATCAAAATCGGATTCGGTGATGTCCCGATCGCGACGATGACCGTATCGGTCTCTAACTCAAAAGGTGCTTCGCTGGTCGGTACGACTTTACACCGCCCATCCGCTCCCGGTTCTGTCAGTTGCATGCGTTGACACAAGATCGAAGTAACCCTTCCCTGCGCATCTGCCACGATTTTTAACGGAGCCGCCAGCAATTCGAATTCGACTTTTTCTTCCATCGCATGTTCGACTTCTTCTTGACGGGCAGGCAGTTCATTGAGTGAACGTCTGTAGACGATCGTTGTCTGATAGCCAAGACGTTTTGCACATCTTGCCGCATCCATTGCGACATTACCGCCGCCAACGACCACGACCCGCTTGCCGGTAAGAAGTGGTGTATCATAAGTGGGTTGTCCGGCCTTCATAAAGTTGACACGCGTAAGAAATTCATTGGCAGAAAACACACCGATGGAACCTTCCCCTTCAATGTTCATAAACGTCGGCAATCCGGCGCCGGTTCCAAGAAAAACCGCTTTATAACCCATCTCAAAGAGTTCTGCACATTCAATAGTTCTTCCAATGACGACATTACACTCAAATTCAACACCCAGTTGGCGTAATACATCGATTTCCTTATCGACGGTCGCTTTCGGCAAACGGAATTCCGGAATACCGTAGCGCAACACCCCACCGACATCATGCCAAGCTTCAAATACAGTGACTGCATATCCCGCCTTTGCGCAATCATAGGCACATGCCAGTCCGGAAGGCCCGCTACCGACAACGGCAACTTTCTTGCTTTGATTTAAAGGTTTTACATCGATTCTGAGTTTTGCATGATCACCGACATAACGTTCCAAACGACCGATCGCAACTGCCTGATACCGTTTGGTCATAACACAAGTGCTTTCACACTGAACTTCCTGCGGACATACCCGCCCGCAAATTGAAGGGAAACAATTGGTTTGATGTATGATGCTTAAAGCATCGTCCATACGGTTTTCCTTAACAGCGAGGATGAACTTCGGTATATCAACATTGACCGGACAGCTGGCAACACACGGTTTGTGAAGACACTGTAAACAGCGATTGGCTTCATTAATGGCATCTTCGAAAGTGTAACCCAGAGCAACTTCGGAAAAATCCTTGTTTCTCACCTCAGCATCGGCTAAGGGCATGGGGGTTTTTAAAGGTTGAATCATTGTTTGTCCTCCTCAAGCAACTTGCACAGATGCTTTTCTTGTTGAACATAAGCCGAATTTCGTAAAAACAGCTCATCAAAATCAACGAGATGACCGTCAAACTCAGGGCCATCGACACAAGCAAATTTATATTCGTCACCGATTTTGACACGGCAACCACCGCACATTCCCGTTCCATCGATCATGATTGGATTTAGACTCACCACGGTTTTGATGTTAAAAGTTCTGGTCACATTGGCAACGGCTTTCATCATTAAAAGAGGGCCGATCGCAATCACAAGATCCACATCATTTTCCTTTTCAAGAATTTCTTTCAGCACATCGGTCACAAATCCTTTTCGATATGCGGAACCATCATCCGTTGTAAAGTAGGGTTGATCGGCAATCTGTCTGATCTCTTCTTCAAGGATAAAAAGATCCTTATTGCGAAAACCTGCGATAAAGCTGACTTTGGCCTGCTGTTGTTTCAGTGCTTTGGCATGGGGATATGCGATCGCACATCCGACACCGCCACCGATCACAATGGCATGTTTGATGTTTTCATGATGTACCGGCATTCCCAGCGGACCGACGATATCACGGACTTCATCTTTTGCATGTAATCGGTTGAGTTTGATCGTGCTGCCGCCAACGACTTGAAAAATGACTCGTATTGTTCCTGTTGCTTTGTTTGAATCGGCAATCGTCAACGGAAATCGTTCTCCGTGCTCATCCACACGGATCATCACAAAGTGCCCTGCTTTTGCCTTTGCGGCAATTCTCGGTGCTTCGATCTCCATAGAGACGACTCCAGAATTCAAAATGTCCTTTTTAATTATTCGTGCCATACGTTCTCCTTCTAGAATACTTGCACAGATCCAATGGATCGGATGGCAAGATCATATGTGCAGCCAACGCCAAATACATGTTCCATGGCTGTTGTAAACTCAAAAACCTGCTCTAACTTAACAAATGCCTGTATCGTACCTGCCAGTCCGCCCCCGTGTACCCGGTATGCTCCGTCAATCAGTATGTGCTGAGACAAAGCCAGTGCAATCGCAATCGGTTGATAATCCATAACGTCTGGCAGAAAGACATTTTGAAGATACATGTAAGATGACTGACCGGATTCGATGATCAATTTCAAAAAAGCTGAAATGTCATTGTTTATTAAAGCATTTCTTTGCTCAATTACTCGATCGGTCTCTTTGAGAAAATGAAATGCCCGCAAACAAGCCCGGTCTGAGCACTTTTCTCTGATCTTCGGCAAATGCTCGAGAAATTGCCTCATGGTGATTTTTGACAGTACCGGCTGGTCAAAATACTTTGCTACCTCTTTCATTTCCAACGGCATCTTTGCATAAGCATCAGACAAATTTTCATGAGAACCACCGGTATTGACTAAACAAAGCGCATACCCCGCTTCATTTAGGTCAAAATCAACTTGCTCGACCATGGGATGGTTTGGGTTTTCGAAATCAATAAACACCACACCGCCCATAGCACTGGCCATTTGATCCATCAATCCACACGGTTTTTTGAAATATTCATTTTCTGCATACTGACCGATAAGAGCAATGGATTTGTGATCAACCTTCGAATCATTATACAAATCAGACAATATCTGACCAAGCAACACTTCAAAAGCAGCAGATGATGAAATCCCGGAACCGGGAAGCACCTGAGAATCAATCACCGCATTGAATCCTCCGATCGTATGGCCTTTTTGGGCAAATCCGGCACATACACCACGGATCAATGCTTCTGAAGTATGTTTTTCATCATCATGTACAAACAGCTGATTAATATCGACAGCCTTGATATCATAGCCTTTGGAACGAATATTGATCATGGAGGAGTCATTTTTTGCAACAACGGCAATCGTATCGAGATTTATCGCAGCAGCGAGCACTCTGCCCCACTGATGATCGGTATGATTTCCGCCGATTTCACTTCTTCCTGGCGCACTGAAACCAAAAATATCCACTTCACTGAAGTTTCGGCCAAACTCTTCAATCAGCAGGTGCCAGCGTTTTCTAGCAGCAGAAGGCTGATCCGTTGCTGTCAGTTTTCGAAAAATATCATCCAGTTTTCCGTTGTTTATGCTTTCTTTGATTGCATTTATATTCATATGAATTACCTCTTTGACATCTGTTGAAATTCAAAAACGGTTAGGTGTTCTTGAATCTTTCCCGCTTTTACGATAGGCGCAATCGTGGTGTCGAAATTTACACTGTTGGGTACATACTGGGTTTCAAAGCAAATCCCGCTTTGTTTTTGATAGGGAACATGATCAAATCCGATATCATCTCCATTGAGATAATTGCCTGTATACACATGTACTCCGGGTTTATCTGTATAGACACCAAGTGTGCAGTCTTCAACAGACAGACAAGCTGCCTGTCTTAACTCTTCCCCGCTGACTTCAAAATGATGATCAAGTCCTTTTGCCGTGAGGATTTGGGGATGGTTGCTGTCTAAACATTCAAATATCGGTTTTGAAACGGTAAAGTCAAAAGGTGTATTTAATACATCAAACGGTTGGTTGAAGGTACATCCAAACTCATCCACCGGGTAAACGCGATCTGCCGACATTTTTAGACAATGGCTGGTAATCGACTTTTTATCAGCATCAAGATTAAAATACGTATGATTGGTGATGTTGACCAATGTATCTTGATCACAAAGACATCGCGACTTTATGATCAACCGGTCATCTTGCAATATATATGTGATGGTTACTTGCAAATTTCCCGGATAACCCTCCTCAGAATCTGGGCTGAAATATGTACATTCCAAGGTATTTCCGGTCATTTTGCACGTGAATTCTCTTCTGTCAAATCCTATGTATCCTCCATGCAAATGGTGAGGTGCGTTGTTGATGGGCAGTTGAACCTCTTTTTGATTCAAATGAAAACGTCCGTATGATATCCGGTTCGCCACCCGTCCGATAGTACAACCGAAGTATTTGTCCGAATGCTCGTAGTCCTTTTTTTCATCAAATCCCAAAACCAGTTCTCTTTGAAGTCTTTTATCAATGATTGAGTTAATCGTTGCTCCATAAGCAAGTATTACGACTTTGAGGTTCGAATTTTCAAGTAAAAATGCCTGGTCAATCATCAACGCACCATTTTATCGAAAGCATTTTTGGCAGCTTCCTGCTCCGCTTTCTTCTTGCTCAATCCCCGACCCCGACCCAAAATGATTTCATCAAGCTTGACGACGACTTCAAATTCCGGTTTGTTTGAAGGCCCGACCATTCGAACGACTTCATATACCACCGTCTTTCGCGCGTCGGATTGAACGACTTCCTGAAGACGTGTTTTAAAATCCGTATTTTTAATATTCTCAACATTTTGCAGTTGAGGGGTGATCACCTGATGTAAAATGATATCTACGGCTTTCGAAGAACACTGTAAAAAAAGCGCGCCTAAAAATGCCTCAAACATATTGGCTAAGTTCGATTCCCTGTCTCTGCCGCCGGTTTTCTCTTCTCCGACCCCAAGTTTCAGAAAACGGGCCAGATCGAGCTGACGTGCGTAATTTGCAAGGGAGGACTCATTGACTAAGTGGGCTCGCAAGGTCGTCATCTGCCCTTCCGACAAATTTGGTTTTACTAGAAAAAGCTGATGAGACACCCATTGCTGTAAAACCGCATCCCCCATAAATTCTAGCCGCTCATTGTCGTTTTTTGCATTTTTGTTTTCATTTACAAATGAAGTGTGAATAAATGCCTGTTCGATGTATCCGCCGCTTTGACATTCGATACCCATCTTTTTCAAATAAGCGGTAACACTCATAGCAGATCCCTCTTGATTTTATCGACGACATTGCCGCCGACAAGTTTGTGTGCCTGACGGATGGCATTGTAAAAAGCTTCCTCGTTGCTTGACCCGTGTGCTTTGATGATGACATGATTCAAACCTGCCAGCAACGCACCGCCATACTTCTGATAGTTCATTTTGTCTTTCATTTTGGTGAGTTCTTCTTTGATCAGATATCCGCCGATCATCGTCAGACGGTTGGTCTTGATGACTTCCTTAATCATCTGATTAAACGCTAACACAGTCCCTTCCACGGTTTTCAAAGCGATGTTGCCGCTGAAGCCATCCGCTACCAATACATCGACGACACCGTTTAAAACATCGCGCCCTTCAATGTTTCCGGTAAAATTGATTTTTTCCATCGCTCGCAACTTTGCTACGGCATCCTTATGAACCAAATCACCCTTTTTGTCTTCCGTTCCAATATTAAGCAATCCGATGGTCGGATGTTCAATGTTCATGGTCGTTTGAGCAAAAGCATGGCCCAAAACAGCAAACTGACACAAGTGATCGCTGCTGTTTTCTGAGTTTGCACCCATATCAAGCAAAACGGTCGATGTCCCGATCGTATTGGGAATGGCTGCCAAAAAGGCCGGGCGCTCAATACCGGGAATCATTTTCGAAATCATGACACCGCATGAAAGCAGTGCGCCTGATGACCCGGCACTGACCACTGCATCGTTTTCGCCCGCAACGCAATCCGTAATGGCTTTGACCATACTGGCGTTGGGATGACGCTTGACCGCCAATGGACCATCATCCATTGTCAGAACATACGTCGTCGGTATTTTTATGATGCGCGGATGATCAATGGAATCAAGTTCTTCCTGATTGCCGTAAATCACCAGCTGTACATCATTTTCATTAACAAAGCGCAAACATGACTTTAACAATTCTTTTGGACCCAAATCTGAACCCATGACATCTACCCCGATTTTCATATGATTGCCTCCTGACTTTATACATTATACACTAATCAATGCCGTGATTAAAATCGTTGTTGATATACATTATTTTTTTCACAAACTCTTGGTACTCCGGATGCTGATTGTTTTCAACCATCCACTTTGCATCTTCTTTGGCTGTAAGCAGAATATTCTGATCGGCAACGATATCACCCAGAATAAAGTGTGGCAATCCGCTTTGCCGTTTTCCTAACAAATCACCCGGTCCGCGCATTGACAAGTCCTTTATGGCAATGTCGAATCCGTCATTGCTATTAACCAATGTCATCAGTCGCTCTTTGCTTTCCTCATCTTTTAAAGGGCTCAAAAGATAGCATTTCCCTTGTTTATGACCACGTCCGATCCGCCCGCGCAACTGATGAAGCTGGGATAAACCAAACCGATAGGCATCATATATGATCATGATATTAGCATTTTCCACATGGACCCCCACTTCAATGACAGTCGTAGTAACGATCAAATCCAATATTCCCTTATGAAAATCACTCATGATTTGCTCTTTTTGCTCACTTTTCAGCTGACCGTGAAGCATGGCCATCCGTACTTTCTTACCAATGACTTTATTGAGCGACTGATAGATGTCCGTCACGTTGCGCATCGAGGACGCATCACTTTCCTCAATGGCCGGACATACGATATACACCTGATTGCCCCCTGCGATTTCATCGATCAACTCATCGAGAATCGTTTTGATGCTGTTTTCTTCAATGAGGATCGTTTGAATCTTCATTCGACCCAAAGGCATCGTTGTGATCGTCGAGACATCCATATCCGCAAACAGTGCCGATGCCAGCGTACGCGGAATCGGTGTTGCACTCATGGTAAGTACATCGACATCGCTCCCTTTTTCGATCAATGCACGACGCTGATTGACACCGAAACGATGCTGTTCATCAGTAATGACCAAACCCAGATTGCGAAATTCGATGGCCGTCTGAAATAGTGCATGAGTCCCTATGATCAAGTCGATCGATCCGTTTTTGAGTTCACTTATTATCCTGGTTTTATCTGATTGAACCATCGAAGATGTCAGTCCTTCGATTCGAATCTTGTTTGAAGAGAAAAATCTGCGTAACGAAGATACATGTTGTAAGACAAGGATCTCCGTGGGTGCCATCATAGCTGTTTGATATCCTGCATTGATTGCCCCCAGCATTGCGATAGCTGAGACGATCGTTTTTCCTGACCCGACATCCCCTTGAAGCAATCGCATCATGGGTTTCGTCGATCTTAAATCGTCCAGAATTTCATTGACGGCCATTTGCTGATCGGCAGTCAGCCTAAATGGCAGCTGATTGATAAAATCAGTGATTTCTTTGTGATCAAACAGTTTCGGTTTTTTGTGCTGATATCCGATGCTTTTGCTTTTTAGAAGCAAAGACATCTGAAACCGCAAAAACTCTTCGTATTTCAGTGTTCTTGTAGCCTCGTTTACATCTTTTAAGCTTTTTGGAATGTGCAGTTTTCGCAATGCGTCCCGACGATGCAACAGCCGGTATTTGATTCGTAAAGACTCCGGGATTTCATCCGAAATATCTTCGATGGTTCGTGTAATGATCTTTGTCATGATTTTGCGGATATCACTTTGCTTAATTCCTTCTTTTAACGGATAAACGGGATAAACCCCTTCTATCTCCGCCAGTGATTTGAAGGAAATATTGGCAGCGGTTATTTTTCCTTTGCCTTCATAACGGCCGATGACCGTCACACGTCCTTCTGGCGAGGCTTTAAACCAGGGACGGTTAAAGGCCGAGATCGTATAACAATCGCGCTCTGTGCACATCGTAAAGCGTGTAACGCTGCGATTTCGCTGATAGCGTACCGTAGACACGGCGGAAGTGATGATTCCTTCTAACGTTACATGGGTATTGGGTTGAAGATTTTCTTCATCACTCGCCTGTATCACTTCATAGCGAAAAGGATATAAACGCAGACACTCTAGTTCCGTGTTTATATCGTACATTTGAATGATTTCCCATTGTCGCTGTGTCAGTTCACTTCTTTTCATGCTTCCCCCTGTGAAAAAAGGGCGATTGCCCTTTTATTCAACGCCGAAGATAAAGGAGTACACCGGTTGTTTACCTTTGTGCACCTCAATTTCAGCTTTAAAGTTCTTTTGTAAATACGTACTTACTTGCTCGATTTCCTCATCGCTGGCATCTTCTCCGGCAATGACTGTAACGATTTCAGCCGAATCATCCATCAGATGATCCAACATGCGGCAAGCTGCCTCAATCTTATCCGGGATACTGACGACGATATGCTTTTCGACAATACCCATGTAATCGTTGGCTTTGATTTCCTTACCGTCAATCGTTGTGTCTTTGATAGCGTAAGTGACCTGACCGGTCTTTACATGAGCAATTGCAGCATTCATCTCTTCTAGGTTACTGTCAATATCGACTTCCGGATTGAACATGATGCAGGCACTCAATCCTTGCGGAATCGTTTTTGAAATCAAAACATGGACATTCAGCTCGTCACAAATCGACTCTGCTTGTTGCGCAGCCAAAATGATATTGGAGTTGTTTGGTAACAAAATGATATGTTCGGCATTCAGTGAACGAATGGCCGCTACGAAATCTTCGGTTGACGGATTCATCGTTTGACCGCCATTGATGACGACATCCGCACGAAGTTCTTCAAACATTCTTTTGATGCCATCACCGGCACCGACAGCAATGATTCCGTATTTCTTGCGCGGTTTTTCAGCTCCGTGAGCATGTGAATGCTCTAGGATCGCCGCGTGCTGTTCTTGCATATTTTCAATTTTAAGTTTTACGAATTCACCGAAACGCTGAGCAAGATTTAAAGCATCCCCAGGTGTCAATGTGTGAATGTGAACTTTAACCAGATCTTCATCTTGGACAACAACGATCGAATCACCCATGCGGGCCAAATCCCGTTTCAATTTGTCTTCTGAGAAGAAATCCATTTTTTCATGTTCCAATCGCAAGATAAATTCCGTACAATATCCAAATTCGTCGTTTGCCATATCCAACTGTGCACTGGTATGGGTGTCGATGTTGGCCATCAGCTCAACCGGTGTACCGGCCAAAGCATAACGAAATCCCTCAAAGATCACGACCAGTCCTGCACCGCCGCTGTCGACGACACCGACTTCTTTGAGCACGGGTAATAACTCCGGAGTATTTTGTAATGAAACATGTGCTTCCTTAATCAAAAAATCCATAAATTCAATGATGGAGACATTCGGTTTTTTCTCAACGAATTTCGCAGTATTGGCTGCGCTTTCACGCAATACCGTCAGAATCGTTCCTTCGACCGGACGCATGACGGCTTTATAAGCCACTTCGCTGCCACGGATAAAAGCCGCTGCCATTTGCTTGGCATTGATTTCATTGTGAGCTTCAACGCTTTGAAAGAAACCTCTGAAAATCTGCGAAAGGATAACGCCGGAATTCCCGCGCGCACCCATCAGCAATCCTTTCGAAAGTATCTTGGCAATATCACCAAGATGTTCATTGTGTGCATTCAAAACATCTTTCACTCCTGCGGAAAACGTCAGATGCATGTTTGTTCCCGTATCGCCATCAGGCACCGGGAATACGTTTAAGGCATCGATTTCATGATGGCGGTTGGATAAAAGATTCGCACCGCTGTCAAGCATCAGCTTAAACTGTTTACCTGTTAATGTATTCATAGTTCACCCGTTAACCGATTACTTTTACGCCTTGAACGAAGACATTGATTTTGTCAAAATCCTGCTCCAAGGTTTTTTCAAGCATGTATTTCACTTTCTTTTGAACTTCAGCAACGACTTCTGTGATTTTAACGCCAAAACTGATGACAATATAAAGATCCAGTTCATAGCCTGTTTCCGTTTTGCGGACAACGACACCGCGTGAGTAATTTTCTTTTTTTAGTAATTCAGCCAACCCGTCTTTTAGTACTTTTTGAGATGCCATACCGACGACGCCATAGCATTCTGAGACAACGCCACCGGCCAATGTAGCGATGGCTTCTTCGGAGATGTTGATATTCCCAAGACTCGTACTTCTTTCAATTCCCATAAGAATCCTCCTTAAGTTGCAGAGTTATTATAACAGATATTCTTTGTTCGTCAAAGTACTTGATTCATTCGCCTTCACACGGACGACTGCTGTATGCCCGATGCATTGCATCAAAATATATACATTTGTTGGCCGGATTGATCTGATTGACAATAAGTTTGTACTCATTGATCAAATCCAAAGCCGCAAAATCCGTGAATATCTGATTGCCATCGGACATGATCAAGCGGATCAATGACTCATCGTAAGAAACCGGACTTTGATGGATTTCCGAAACAAACATCATGATGCTGTCATCCACTGCCGCAAAGGAATCAACAAGCTTCTTCAACTGTAGTTCTTCGTCAAAACCGCTGATCAGTGCCACGGTCGCAATCCAGTCCAACTGACTTTCCTTCAGTGGAATCAGTTGGCCGGATTGAAGCAGCAAGGAAATCTTATCCGTAACTTTGTATCCAAGGATGCGATGCTCCGTCACTTCGATCGTCACGATGTTTTGGCTTTTGACAATTTTTACATTTTTTATCCAAACGGACTGAGAAACCTTTTTACTGACCGAATTTTTTGATATAAGCCAGATTCGTTCACCTGAGATGATTTCACTTAACTTGATGACTTCATCATCACTGATATGTGTGTTACCGGTAACACTGATTGCCTTGATCCGAAAGAGTTCGGACTTGTCCAGCCAGTATGCGCTAAATCCCAATACAATCAAAAGAACAACAAAAACCAGTCGACGCGTATAGATTTTTATAAGCCGTTTGCGTTGACGGATTTTTTTATCTTTGATGGCTTGGGTTACCGCTTTGATGGATGCGGTATCTTCGTATGGTTCCAATTAAACATCTCCACTTCTGTTTTCAACCGGATTCCGGTCTTAAGTTCAACTTTGCTCTTCACCAGATCGATTAGATTTTTAACGTCATTTGCAGACGCATCCTGCTTGTTGATGATAAAGTTACAATGCTTGACGGACACCTGTGCCCCGCCGATCGACATCCCTCGTAACCCGGATACTTCGATCAAAGACCAGGCATTGGTCGTTTCGGTATTCCGGAATACACTTCCGGCACTCGGATATTCCAACGGCTGACTCTCCAGCCTTCTTTTTTTCCTGTCATCCATCGTCTGACGAATTTCGTCTTCATCTTTATTGATCAGTTCGAATTCCGCTGCACATATGACCCAATCGGTTTTTTTGTGAAACACGGACGAGCGGTAAGCGAATTCACATTGTTCATTGCTTATCCAGCGGAAATCTCCGTTGTCCAGAATCAGTACTTTTGTGACGTTATCCCGCATCGAAGTGTTGTATGCCCCGGCATTATTAAATATACAACCGCCGATCGTTGCGGGAATCCCGCTTGCCCATTCCAGGCCGGATAATCCGTTACGGGCAGCGAATACGCTAAGGGCGATGATCGAACTGCCAGCCTCAACGAGTAATCGCTGTCCGTCAATATACCAGTGATTCATCGTGCGATCGAGCTTTACAATGACGCCCTTGAAATCGTCATCACTGCATAAAAGGTTTGAACCTTTTCCGATGACTTTATAAGGGACATTGTTCTTCTTTAAAAAATCGATGAGTTGAGCCAATGCGAACATATTTCTTGGATAACTGACAAACTCTGCATGACCACCGACTCGTAAGGTCGTCATATCTTTTAGTCTGGCGTTGGTTTCTACCTGGCCAAATGTTTCAAGTAATTCTGTAAATTGATTCATATCATACAATTTCCTTTACCCAGTCAACCATTTTATCCAATGCATCCGGCAAACCCAGTGTTTTTGCGGCAGTTGACATCGTTAAGCGCAGTTGATCATTATTCAAAATCTCATTTGCCGTTTCTAGCAGTAGTAGATCCGTCAAATCTTTTTCTTCGATACAAACACTGGCACCTTTTTCCGAAAGGGCCCTGGCATTATGCAACTGATGATTATTAGGTACAAATGGGGATGGTATGATGATTGATGCAACACCTTTTGCCAGCATCTCGGCAGCAGAGGTTGCTCCCCCTCTTGCAATCAGTAAATCGATTTTTGATAACAATTTGATTTGATCAACAAAATCAGTAACAATGACATTATTGGGCACATTCAGATTTTCAATAAACTCGAGGTAATGTTTGCGCCCTGTGGCGATGATGAACTGATGAGGACTCGATGATGCATTAAGTACAAATTTCTTCAATACTTCATTGACACTCTCAGAGCCTTGTGAACCCATCACGATCAATGCTGTTTTCTTATTAGCATCCAGTCCCATTGACTCGATTAATTCCCCTTGTGAAACAGTCAAATGCGCAACGGTAGCTCTGGGATTACCGATCAGCCGCACATCGTGATGCTTAAATTGTGTTAGTGACTGCGGATAACTTACCGCGATCCCATCCACAAAACGGCTTAAAAAAATATTTGCTTTGCCGGCAACAGCATTCTGCTCGTGAATAAGTACGTTGATTTTATATAGTTTCGCAGCGATCACGACCGGCACGGTCACATAACCGCCAAAGGCAACAACGATATCCGGACGTTGTTTTTGTATGATCTTTGCTGCTGAGTGAATGGCCTTGAACTGACCCAACAGGATATTGACCTTATTGATCAGATTTCCTCTGTACCCCTTATTCTCAATTTGAAAAAAAGGATATCCGG
Source organism: Firmicutes bacterium HGW-Firmicutes-19 (assembly GCA_002841515.1). Lineage (GTDB taxonomy): Bacteria > Bacillota_I > Bacilli_A > Erysipelotrichales > Erysipelotrichaceae > UBA2227. Next base: position 35,723 of record PGZW01000002.1, read on the forward strand.
CCTTCGGTACTTCTAAAGCCTCCATTTTATCCTTATTACCGATAAAAAAGACATCCATTGATGCCGCTTTACATGCATCCGCCAATGCGATTGCCGGAAATATGTGTCCGCCGGTACCCCCTGCTGTCATACAAACTTTCATATTCAAACCTCCGATTGTATTATAGCACAATTATTTTCGCACTTTTGTGATAAAATTGTGTTAACAGTGAGGTCACTTATGGAAATACGGTGTTTGATCCTTGATCACGACGATACCGTCGTACAAAGCAGCAAAACGATTCACTACCCCGCTTTTTTGGAAACGATGAGCATTTTGCGTCCGCAAATAACTCCACCGACCTTCAGCGAATATACTTCTTACTGCTTTGACCCCGGATTCATCAACATGTGTACAGACATTTATCACTTCGACTCAACCGAACTCAAGATAGAATATGCAATATGGAAAAAACACACATTTTCCAGCATTCCGGCACTATATCCTCATATCGATGAGTTGATACGTCAATTCAAAAAAGAAGATGGTATCATCGCGGTCGTTTCTCACTCGGAGAGCAAGGAAATCCGGCGTGATTATTTGCATCACTTCGGTTTTGAACCGGATATCATATTCGGTTGGGATCAACCCGATCATTTGCGAAAACCGCAAGCTGGTCCATGTGAGCATATTTTACAAAAATTCAGGCTTTTGCCTGCTCAGTGTCTGATGGTCGATGATATGAAACTCGGACTGATCATGTCGAAACAAGTGGATATACCTTTTGCCGCGGCGGGATGGTCGATCGAGAGCGAACATATTCAAACATACTTTCGATCAGAAGCGGATTACTATTTTGAAACCATCCGTCAACTGCATGATTTTGTATTTGAAAAATAGCGCGAAAGCGCTATTTGTTTGTATAAGAACTCAAATACTCGTGATAGAAGTAATAACCTCCGGCTGCATTGTATACATCGAAACCGTTTTGGCGTAAAATCTGCTCAGCCAAGTAACCGCGCAGTCCGACGGCACAGTAAATGATGTACGTCTGATTTTTATCAAGTTCATTCATCCGTGCCCTGAGTTGAGGCAAAGGTATATAAACGGAGTTCGCCATCGCTCCTTCAAATACTTCATCTTCATCACGCACATCCAGTTTAACGGCTTGCGAATGCATCAGTTGCATCGGCAATATTTGTCTGGTTTTACCGATAAGTACGTTTTCAGCAACATAGCCCGCCATATTGACAGGATCTTTCGCTGAACCAAACGGCGGTGCATAGGCTAATTCAAAGTCTTGCAAATCCGTCACTTTCATCCCGTAGCGGATGGCAATGGCTAATGTATCGATGCGTTTGTCTACCCCCTCTGAACCAATAATCTGAGCTCCAAGCAATTTCCCTTCATCGGGGGTAAAGTAGCATTTGATGATCAGACGCTCTGCTCCGGGATAATAGGTTGCATGGTGATAATTTACTGAAACTGAGGTCAGATAAGGACGATTTTGCATTTGCAAAGAACGCTCGTTTTCACCGGTGACCGCAACGACTTTATCAAATACCTGAGCGATGGCTGTCCCCTGCGAGCCTTTATAGAAAGAACTTTTGCCGGCAATGGCATCCGCAACGATGCGCGCCTGTTTATTGGCCGGTGATGCAAGAGGAATAATCATGGAGGCATTGGATACGATGTGTCTGACGGCAGCAGCGTCTCCCAAAGCATAGACATGATCGATGTTGGTCTTTCCTTGCGAATCGGTCAGAATTTCTTTTCTTGGTCCCAATGCAATGCCACTGTCGGCCAGAAACGCTGTTTCCGGGGATACCCCGATGCTAAGCAACACCAAATCCGCAGCGATTTGTTCTCCGGTGTGAAGTACGACGTTATACTGGTTGAATGCGACTGCTTTGCTGTTTAAATATAAACCTACGCCGTGTTCGCGGATTTGATTGTGCAAGATCGATGCCATATCATCATCAAGAGTGTTGACGACATGGGACGCTGCTTCGACGATCGTCGTCATGATGTTGAGTCTATGAAGGTTTTCCGCCATTTCCAGACCGATGTACCCGCCCCCGATGACAACCGCTTTTTTGACACGATTTTTCTTTATGAAGTTTTTGATATTGAGGGTATCCCGGACATTTCTTAAAGTGAAGATGTGTGGCAAGTCGATTCCGGGCAACGGAAACACCATCGGCTTTGCGCCGGGAGATAAAACGAGGACATCGTAATTTTCTATGGTTTCTTGACCGTTTACAACGTTTCTGACGTGTAATTGCTTGTTTTGAGTATCAACGCTCACTATTTCGTTAAAAACGCGTACATCCACGTTAAAACGATCATGGAAGCCTTCGGGTGTCTGAAGATAAAGTTCTTCTTCATCCGTTATGACATCACCAATGTAGTATGGCAGCCCGCAATTGGCATAGGAAATGTGTTCACCTTTCTCAAACATGATAATCGTGTGATTTTCATCATGACGGCGTAAACGCGCAGCAACCCCGGCTCCGCCGGCAACTCCGCCGACAATGCATATTTTCATTTACTCGCTCTCCGTTTCATACGGCCAATCAATGATACCGCCCATATCGAATATATTTCTATATCCCAAACCAATCAAAATATCAGCAGCGTCTTTACTGCGGTTGCCGCTGCGACAGTAGATGATGATTTTAGCATCTTTATCCGTCAATAATGAAGCAGCTTGTGCTTTTAATGTATCCAGTGGTATCAGCAGCGATCCCGGAATGCGGATTTCCTTGTTTTCCCCAATTGTTCTTACATCAAGCAAGATGACAGATGAATCACTTTGAAGCATTTCTCTGCCCTGCTTCGCCGTGATTTTCTTGTAAGAGGAAGCCGAGCAGCCTGCTAACAGCAAAAACAGCACACTTATCAGAATCAAACTTTTTTTAATCATCATCTTGTGATACCATAAGACCAAGAAGCAATCCCGCCGATATCATGAATATCTGTATAACCCAAGTGCTTAAGAATGCGCATGGCAGCAGCGCTGCGTGATCCGCTGTAGCAGATAACAAACAGCTTCTTATTTTTATCCGGAACTTTCTTTAAAATGAGTGTTTCGAGTTGATCCAAAGGTACATTGATGCTCTTTGCGATTTTCCCCTCTCTGAATTCTTCCGGTGTACGGACATCGATAACCAGTATCGATGGATCCGATTTCAACAGTTGGCTTGCTTCAGCCTGATTGAGACGATTGCTACCCTTTAAAAAATTAAACATGTTATTCCCTCTTTCTGAAAGGAGTTTTATGGCATGAAAACTCACGAAAACCTGGTGTCTACGTATTTTCCGATCACCGCCAACTGCAGCGGCGAACATAACCAATTGATCCGCAACACGGCATTGATCAAAAGGTTTCGTAAAGATGAGACGATTTTGCATGGCGGCAAAGCCTGTTCCGGTTTAGTGGCCATCGTTAACGGCCAACTCAGGGCATATATACAATCCCCTGCCGGTAAACAAGTCACCTTATATCGTCTGTACAATTATGACGTTTGTGTGATGAGCGCTTCCTGTCTGATCAAAAACATGCAGTTTGATATTCATTTGACGGCACAAAGTGATACGACCGTTCTAATCATACCCACAGCGACCATCGAGCTGATCAATCCGGTCAATCCGATGTTTCGGCAGTATACACTCGATCTTCTGGCACAGCGGTTTTCCGATGTGATGTGGACGATGGAACAAATAGCATTTTCACCGATGCCGGCACGGATCGCGCGCTTTATTGCGGATGTAGCCAACCAAAATGACGAACATTCAGCATTGTTGACCCATGATGCCATCGCTAAAGAGTTGGGAAGTGCACGTGAAGTCATTACCCGGATTCTGAAATACCTTCAAAGTGAAGAAATCATAAAACTTAGCCGTGGTAAAATCACGATCACTGATTTACGCCGACTGGAAGAGTTAGCCAATCAATTATCGGACTAAATCCAGCAGGATTTGCTTATTGGCAAAGCCTACACGACGCTTATATTCTTGTCCGCCTTTAAAAGCAATGATCGTCGGTATACTATTAACTCCGAATTGTTGAGCCAAAGCAGGATATGCATCGACATCCAGTTTTGCGATTTTTATTTCGTTTTGCTGGTAAGCGATTTCCTCTAGAACCGGTGAAACCATTTTGCAGGGGCCGCACCAGTCCGCATAAAAATCGACGATGACCGGCCGGTCGCTTTGCAACACTTCTTGAATAAAGTTATCTTCATTGATTTTGATAATTTTCATATATTCCTCCTTGACTACCTAAGTCTACACAATCAAAAAGCAGGCGTCTGTGACAATGTCACATAATCGCCTGCTTTTTTACATTTCAAATAGCGGTTGGTTGTAGGAAAGCTTCAAATGCTCATACGCTTTCGAAGTCGCGACCCGCCCGCGAGCCGTGCGGTTAATGAATCCGATCTGAATAAGATAGGGTTCATACACATCTTCCAGTGTCATCGGCTCTTCTGAGATACTGCTTGCTAAAGCATCGAGTCCGACCGGGCCGCCTTTAAATCGTTCGATGATTCCTCTGAGATAGCGGATATCCACTTCATCAAGACCCAAAGCATCGACTCTTAAGCGATCCAAAGCCATCCTTGTGACTTCAAGGTTGATCTTGTTATCATTATATACTTGAGCAAAGTCACGAATCCGGCGAAACAACCGATTGGCGATACGTGGTGTCCCTCTTGAACGCATGGCAATTTCGACGATGGCATCTTCACTTATGTCTGTTTCCAAAACACGCGAGGTGCGGGAAACGATTTGTGCAAGTTCCTCATTGGAGTAGTATTCAAGTTTCGAAACAATACCGAAGCGATCGCGCAGCGGAGCAGTCAAATCACCGGCACGGGTCGTAGCACCGACCAGTGTAAATGGCGGAAGCTCCAACCGTATCGAACGAGTCGAAGCATCTTTTCCGACAACGATGTCAATACAGTAATCTTCCATGGCCGGATACAAAACTTCTTCGACGGCTTTGGGCAAACGGTGGATTTCGTCGATAAACAAAACATCCCCTGCCTCAAGACCGCTCAAAATAGCCGCAAGGTCACCCCCGCGTTCAATGCTTGGACCACTGGTGATTCTTATATTTGTGCTCATCTCATGAGATAAAATGTGTGCCAGTGTCGTTTTCCCCAATCCCGGTGGACCATAGAGAAGCACATGATCGAGTGCTTCATTGCGGCCCTTCGCCGCATGTATAAAAACCCGTAAATTATCTTTCAGGGAAGTTTGTCCGACATATTCATTTAAACTGTATGGGCGAAGCGTTGCTTCTTCATCCGCAACATGGATGTCACTGCTTAAAATCCGATCCATCAGATGCCTCCTTTGCGTTTGAGCAGAAATTGCAATCCGGCTTTGATGAGTTCATCGACACTCGTCAGATTCAACGATATCAGATACTTCTCAATGCCTGCCAATTCTGAGGCTTTATATCCCAGCGATCGTAAGGCCGCTACTGCATCCACGATCTCGACGGAAGCCTTACTATCTTTCTTCTCGCTCTCAACCAGTTTCCCCTTCAAATCAAGTACGATCTGAGATGCAGTTTTCGCACCGATACCAGGCATGGTTTTTAAAAATGTCACGTCACCGGACTCGATGGCCGCGATGATTTTGATAAACGAAGATGCTGTCATCATGTTGAGGGCGGTTTTAGGACCTAAACCTTTGACCGATAAAAGCTGTTCAAACAAACGCAGTTCATCCATAGACAAAAATCCGTAAAGACTGATTTCATCTTCGCGGATGTGCTGATAAGTATAAAGTAGTACTTCTGAGTTTAAACTCAGCACTTCGGGACGGGGAAAACCGATCCGGTACCCTACGCCCTGCGTATCTAAAATTACCCAATCCAGGCCAAAGGCATGAACTTTTCCTCTTATAAATGCGATCATTTTATCACCGTTCTCATTATAGCATACTCAATGCAAAAAAAAGATATCCCGAAAGATATCTAATCTACATAAACAAAGGTAATATCCATCAAAGCAATAATGTCCCCATCCTTCGCGCCGGCTTTGCGTAAAGCGTCATCGACACCCCACATACGAAGTACCTTCGAAAAGCGGATAAGTTCTTCTTCTGTATTGAGATTGGTTTGAAGATAGCGCTTTTCAATGGCATCGCCATACAAGCGCCACTGATGATCACCCACACGTTCGATTTCAAATATTGGGCGTTCGGCTTCAAACTTATACATGACCCGATCAATATCCGGTTCTGATAATGAAAATATCGGAGTGACTTCCAGCAAATCAGCAACTCTGTACAAAATTGCGTCCAAACCTTCACGAATCAAAGTGATTGCTTCAAAAACTTCGACTTCCGGGTAAGTTTCCTTAAATCTTTTCAGATTGACTTGAGCATTGTCCAAATCCATTTTGTTGGCAACAACGACTTGCGGACGCTCGAGCAGACGATACTGATACTGTCCCAGTTCATCATTGATAATGCGATAATCTTCCACAGGATCACGACCGTCTTGGGCTCCCATGTCAACGACATGGATGATGACGCGGCAGCGCTCGATATGACGTAAAAACTGATGACCTAAGCCTTTGCCTTGATGTGCACCTTCAATCAATCCCGGCAAGTCAGCCAGTACAAAGGAACGGCCGTCATTGATGCCGACAACGCCCAGATTGGGAACGATAGTCGTAAAATGATAATCGGCAATTTCCGGTCGGGCGGAAGTGACTACGGATAAGAATGTTGATTTACCTACAGATGGAAATCCGACAAGACCGGCATCGGCAAGCAACTTGAGTTCAACCTGAATTTCTTTTTCCTCGCCCGGCTCCCCTTTTTCACAGAAATCAGGAGCAGGATTGCGGCTGGTGGCGAAACG
>PGZW01000100.1 GCA_002841515.1 Firmicutes bacterium HGW-Firmicutes-19
AAAGAAGGTCGATATATGATTGGACTGATGCTTCCTCAACCGATCATCGAAGAGCTCAGTTTCTTTGGTGCGATATTAGCAGGAACAGAGTATGTTGGTACAACGATCACAGAAATCGTAAATACACTGTCACGTCTTGTTCGCGGAATCGGCCTCAATGCTATCAGCGGACCTGTTGGCATATATGATGTGACTAATCAACAAGCTCAGCAAGGGTTACTATCACTTATCGTTTTGACTGCCATACTTTCTGTGAATGTCGGAATTTTCAATTTGCTGCCGATTCCTCTAATGGATGGCGGTCGGGTTGTGATCACAGTTGCTGAAATGATCATCGGCAAGCCCATCAACCGTCAATTGGAACAGGCTTTGATGACCGCAAGTGTCATCTTGGTCATTGGATTGGTATTGTTTGTCACATGGCAAGATATTTTGCGTTTGTTGGGGTAATATGAAACAAGTGAAAACAATTTTTTACGGTTTGATCATCGGTATCAGCAATGTCATTCCGGGTGTATCCGGTGGCACGATGGCTGTTGTTTTTGGCATCTATGAGAAGTTGATCGCTGTTGTTTCTTTGGATGTCGAAGCAATTAAAAAGGACTTTGTGTTCATCATTCTTTTGGGCATAGGAATCGTCAGTGGTATCCTTGGATTCAGCAATATCATGAATTATCTGCTGACAAATCATTCAATCCTTACATTTTACAGTTTTACCGGGATAATTTTAGGGAGTTTCCCGCTGATTATAAAAAAAGCCAACATCAAGAAAGTCAGAATAAGTGAAGTCATCGCTTTTCTGTCAACATTTGCGCTGATGATTGCGTTGGAATTTGCTTCTCCCGATGGCGTTGGTCAGATTGATGTCAGTAATTTAACGTTATTGCTTGCAATCGCAATGTTTTTTGCCTCGGCGATTTCAACGTTTACAATGATACTGCCGGGGATCAGCGGCTCAATGGTGCTATTGGCGGTGGGGATGTATCAAGGGATATTTGGATATTCCATCGGTCAGTTTGTATTACCGCATTTGCTGATCGTGGTTATCGGCATGTTGTGTGGATTGATTTTTGGTGCTAAAGCAGTGAAAAGTCTTATGGCTAATTATTACTCGCAAACCTATGCCGCAATCATCGGTTTACTGGTCGGATCTTTGATACCGTTGTTTCCGGGTTTTGTATCAAATATTTGGGCTTGGGCATTGCTGGTCGGATTTGCGTTATTTATCTTATGGTTCAATCAATTGAACGGGGAGAAATAGAATGAAGGTTTGTGTGATTGGGGGAGCCGGATATATTGGCTCACATGCCGTTTTGGAATTGGTGGAAGATGGTCATGATGTCGTAGTAATCGATAATCTTTCGACGGGAACAAAAGATGCCGTTGATTCGCAGGCAAGGTTTTATTTAGGCGATATTACCAGTGAAAGTCAGCTCAATGAGATTTTCGCGAAAGAATCAGCAATAGCTCCTTTCGATGCGGTCATGCATTTTGCGGCAAAAATCGTCGTACCGGAGAGCGTCAGTCACCCGCTGGAGTATTATCATAACAATGTTGAAGGTGTCCGGATCATGTTGAAAACCATGGTCAATCATGGAATTAAAAATGTTATCTTCTCTTCGACGGCGGCTGTTTATGGTGATGTCAAAAAGGATATTTGCACCGAAGATGATGAGTTGAAACCCATCAATCCTTATGGTGAGTCAAAGCTGGCTTCTGAACGTATGATACACTGGGTCGCTCAGGCGTATGATATGAATTATTGTGTTTTTCGTTATTTCAATGTTGCCGGGGCCCATGAATCTTTGAAGATTGGTTTGAAAAGAGATAATCTGACGCATATCATTCCGATAACCGTGCAAACGGCTCTAAAGTTACGTGAATCCATGGTTGTCTTCGGTGATGATTATCCGACTTTGGATGGCACATGCATCCGCGATTACATTCATGTGGCTGATTTGGCATATGCTCATGTATTGGGTATGAAGTACATCGTAAATGAAAACAAGTCTGTGACGATCAATTTGGGTTCATCGACCGGGTATTCGGTCAAGCAGGTAATCGATGAGGTATCCATACATTTTCCGGTCAAATACTCGATCGGTCCGCGCCGTGAAGGTGATCCTGCGAAGCTAATCGCTTCAAGCGAGAGAGCTAAAAAACTTTTAGGTTGGACGCCAAAGCGTACGCTCAAAGACATCATAAAAACAGATTTGGATTTTCGCATTAAACATGAAACACATAAGTAAAGTTGTTGAAACAGTATTCTTGAGAATCAAAAAAACGTGAACCACGTTTTTTTATTTATATAAGGAAAATAATTGCAATAAAGTGGCTGATAGCTGCGAAATTAATGAATAAGTGCCAGATGAAGTGAAAGTAAGGTCGTTCCTTTTTGGTGTAAAACCAGGCACCGACACTGTATAACACACCGCCTAAAGCAATGAAAGCCAGAAAGCTCGGTTGGGAATTTTTAATGATGACTGGAAAGAATAAAACTGCGATCCAACCCATGATCAGATAAATGGTCACGGAAAGTTTTGGTATTGATTTTTGTGTGATGGATTTATAGAGGATGCCGGTCAAAACCATGCCCCATTGAATGATTAATATCAATGTTCCTTGCCAACCACGGATGATATACAGGGCGATGGGTGTATAACTGCCGGCAATCGCGAAGTAGATGAAGATGTGGTCAAGTATTCTAAGCACATATTTGTGTTTTGTTTCATAAGCCATGGAGTGATAAAGCGCTGAGCTCAAAAACATCAGAAACAAACTGATGATGAATATGGATGTACCGATGGATAAAACCCATCCACCCCGTATATAAGTATCCACAGCTGTCCAAGGTAAAAACAAGAGCAGTAAAATGGACATGATCCCATGAGTTACGGAATTTCCTATTTCTTCACCGATGGAAAGGTGAATAATATCCTTTATGGAGTTCTTCTTTGTCATAATATCCCTCTTTCATTATATTAGTTTATCATAGTTTGGCGAACGTGTTGACAATTATCTATCTTCTTTCTATGATATTAAAATGGAGTGATAAAAATGGAAATCAACAGTCGTCGTAAATTCCTTTTGTCTGAGGAAAAAGTCAGTAAAGCATTGGTCCTTCTGGCCGTACCATCGATCATTGCGATGTTAACGACGGCTATTTATAATTTTGTCGATACGCTTTTTGTCAGTATGTTAAAAAGTACAGCCATGATCGCGGCAGTAACCGTTTCTTTTCCGATGGTCATGATCATGAGTGCGATCGGTCAGGGAATCGGAATCGGGGCGGGGTCGTTGATTTCGCGTCAATTGGGTAAGAAAGATTATGGAAGCGTAGAACGGTCTGTTTTCACAGGGATGTTGATGGCAATCGTATTTTCTGCTTTAGGAATGGCTCTGTTGATTGGTAATTTGAGAGTGATTTTGCCTTGGTTTGGTGCGACTCCGGATGCCTTGGACTATTCAGTTCGTTATGCAATGTGGATGATCGTTGGTATGAGCGGTATCATTTTGAACATGACAATGAACAATATTTTACGAGCAGAAGGTGATGTCAAGTTTCCAATGTTTGCGATCATGCTCGGGGCGGTATTGAATATCATTCTTGATCCGATTTTTATGTTTGAGTGGGGTTTGAATTTAGGGTTGGAAGGTGCAGCGATCGCAACGATCGTTTCTCAGTACATTTCTACTGCCGTGCTGGTCATCCGTCTGACAGGGAAGGATACCATCGTTCGTTGGAAAATCACACGTTGGCTCTTCGATATCAAAATCGCATATGAGATTTTTGCTTTGGGTATCGCTTTATTTTTCCGACAGGCATTGGTCAGTTTTTCGATGATGTTTATTAATAGTGCTGCCGCGCAATATGGTACAAACCTGGTGGCTGCCATTGGTCTGGCGATGCGTACGATGATGATCATCAATTATGTTTTGATCGGATATGCACAAGGTTTTCAACCTTTTGCCGGTTACAACTACGGTGCCAGAAATTTCGATCGCTTGAAACAGTCTTTGGATTTATCCATTCGTTGGAGTACGATGTTTTTAGTAGCTATGACAGCTATATTGGTCTTATTTGCACGTCCGATCATGGGGATATTTACGGAAAGTGAAGAAGTCATTCATTATGGTTCCAGAATGTTCTATGCGATAAGTCTGGCATTGCCCTTTATGGGTTTTTATCAGATTCATATGGTACTGTTTCAGTCTTTGGGTAAGGCAAAGGAAGCGTTTATATTATCAGTGGCAAGACAGGGGATTTTCTTTTTGCCAATGATTGTGATATTGCCAAGGCTTTTTGCTTACAACGGGGTTTTGGCCGCGCAGCCAGCCGCCGATTTACTGACGGTATTGCTGACCGGATGGTTTTCTATCCGACTTAAAAAAGAGTTTGAATTTTGATACTGCCTTGTGCAGTATTTTTTTGCAGTACTATATTGCAATACTATATACATTGTGATATATTATATCTAACAAGGAGGATCAAATGAACGCACAATTTAAAAAAGGCGTTTTGGAACTATGTGTTCTTTCCCAATTGTCTCAAGGAGATAAGTACGGCTATCAATTGACGGAGGCGATTTCCAAGCAGATGTCAGTTGCGGCCGGAACATTATATCTGGTTTTGCGACGATTGAATGAGGAAAACTATTTTGAAACGTATTTGGTTGAATCGCCGGAAGGTCCGGCACGCAAGTATTATAAGCTGACACCGGTCGGTCATCAACATTATCGTAATCTTAAAGCCGGTTGGATTGAATTTGTTGAACAGGTCAATCAACTGATGAAGGAGGATCATCATGAGTAAGAATGAATATTTGAATTTATTAAAGAAGAAACTTGAATTTGCGGATGTTGAATTCATTGATTTGTTGATTGCGGATTTTGAGGCGCATTTTGAAGCCGGTGCTGCTGAGGGGCTCAGTGAAGCTGAAATCATTTCTCATTTAGGTGATATCGATGAAATCGTCGAATCCCTGGATGTAGATCATCTAGTGGAGCAAAAGAAAGAGAAAACCTCAAAAACTGTCGAGGGTAAAGTGAAGCATGTGGTCGTTGACGGTAAGTTTGCAGATGTTACCGTAGTTCCTTCACTCAATGGCAAAGTTGAGGTGAATATGATCAACAAAGGCGGTTTGCTTTCAAAGTTCACAAATACCATGATCGGTGAACAAAAAGGCGATGTATTTGAAATCCGGGTGTTGCCTTTGTTCAATGTCAGTTCAGATGTTGACATGAAGATTTCAGTCACACTGCCAGATACATTGCTTTCATGCAAAGTGATGACATCGAGTGGAGATATTGACTACACAAAAATATCGTTTGATGGTGATTGCATCATTAAAACTGCAAGCGGTGATGTTTCCATCATTGATTGTAAACAGAAATCCTATGATATTCAAATGGCCAGCGGTGATTTGAAATTTCAGAATAGTTTTGGCAATCTACACGTTAAATCTGCAAGTGGTGATGTCATGATCAAAGAGGGAAGGGGAGTTTCCTTGGCTTGCTCTTTGGCCAGTGGCGATTTGATTGCCAATGGTGTTTTTGATAAAGTCGATGTCGCAGCGGTTAGCGGTGATATGAAATTAGAATTGTCAGATGCTGCCAGTCTATCGATTTCTTCGGTCAACGGGGATGGCAGTATTCGTTTGAAAAATATGGATTCCATTCATATCAGTGTATCGTCTGTTTCGGGGTACTGCAAGATTAACGAACCTGCAGGTGAGCATAAATTAAGAAATCGGCAAGAGTTGATTCTGAAGGATGGTATCATTCCTTGCAAAGTCAGTACAGTCGATGGCGAAATTGTAATAAACATGGGTTGATCCCATGTTTTTTATTGCAATCTTCTTTTTTTTGTCTTAAAATATAATTAACTAAACACAAAACAGAAAGATTGTGGGTACTAAATATGAACCAACGACTTTTTTATCATCCGTTGTATACGACTCAGCGATTATTGGATGCGGGATTTACTTTTCGGTCGATTCAGGATTTGATCGATCAACAAAAAATTGTGCGTATCAAAAGAGGTTTGTATGTTCCGGCCGATCGAATTCATCATCAACATGAATGTGCATTTTCGTTGTTTCCGGAAGCGCTTTTTTGTTTGATGAGCGCAGCCTTTGTTTATGGTTATGTTTATCAGCAGCCCAAGCAAATTTATATCGCGGCCAATAAAAATGAGAGTCGGATCAAGTATCGCAGTGATTTTCTGGATATCAAAACGATGTACCGTGATAACAAGTATTTTATGTTGGGACATGATCAAACGGTGTTCAACGGACATCATATTCATATAACCGATCGTGAGCGTACCGTATTGGATTGTATCCGTCATCGAAACATGATCGGTTCGCATGCCTACCATAAAGTGATTGAAGGATATATCGAAGATCCTAAGAAAGATGTGATCGCTCTTATCTGTTATGCTAAGAAAATGCGTATTTTTAAGAAAGTAAAACTGATATTCGAGCCTTGGATTGAAGATTTCACCTTATTAACAGAGAAAGCAGAGCCGATGTGTGCTAAAATAAACGCGGTGGTGATGGACCATGAGGCGTAACGGTTTTATTTA
>PGZW01000101.1 GCA_002841515.1 Firmicutes bacterium HGW-Firmicutes-19
CATTCAAGGACCTTGGCGGTATGGAAATGATGAATTCCTATTGATAACCACAGAGCACGCCAAGGAAATCATTGTAGAAATCCTGAAAGCCTTTGAGATTCCCATGTTGATCCAACAGCAGGACATCGATGTTTCAATCAGTATCGGCACTGCTCTCATCGAAGATGATCCAATCCAGGATGTCCGACATTCGATGCTTAAAGCAAAAAGCAAAGGTCGCAGAAGAGCGGATTTTAGCAATTTAGACTAGAATTTTTATGGGGACAATTGGTTGAAATGTCCGTATTGTCAAAATGTTTTGGAATCCGGAAAGATTCAAAGCAGTTGTCGTGAAGCAAATTTTTATATAGTCTGTAACAAAATCATCATCGACATCGCTGCCGGAAGGTAGCTTTTTATAAGACATTGTTCCCATTGAAGACAACAACATTCATTATCGTTATCACTTTTGAAATCATGTGCTTACTCATCTTATGTAGTTATCTATTATTGTTTGATACAAAAACTAAATCGCTATGATTTTCAGGTATTTTAGTCGGATTATAAAATTGTTGTTTAACTAACCATCACTGGCAAATTCGTTCTAAAAGGTTCTATTTCGGAAACTCAATGCAATACTGAATTCTATTGATTAAGCATTCGAATACTGTTAGCATTAGGGTAGATAGAGAAGTTAAATAGAAAGGAGGTTTATGTCATGGTTAAGAAGTTTAAAACCAAAATGGTTGTGGGATTTCTTATGTTGCTTGGTGGGATAGCATTGCTAATCATTGTTCCACTTATCATGAATTATGCAGCTCCGTTAGTTACCGATGGACAAGGAAGTGCTACCTGGTGGCGGACGATTTGGTATGTGGGGCTATTTTTGGGCTACGGAGCGTACATGTTGATTTTCGCCGGTGTTATACTAATATTGCTTAATTTCTTAAGAGAGTTGAAGACAAGAAGGAGTCGCTAATTTGTAACTTTGATTAATCATTGAGAAAACTGCACAACTTCATTTGAGTATTGGATTAAATCAATGATATTGTAAATATAAAAAACGGCCGAAGCCGTTAGATTTTGATCAGACTGTCCAGGATATTTCGAACCTGAGACTTATTGACTGCCCCTTCATGAAGTTTTTTATCACCATCATAAAAGGTCGGAACCAAATAATAATCATGCGCATCCGCAAGTTCTTTTTCCTTGCCCTCATGGATCCATCGTATTGAAATCGAGGAATATCGATCATCCTTCATCAATTCATCCAGATAATCCTTCGCTTTGTTACAATAGGGACAAAACGGTAAATAGAACAGTTTTAACTCTTTCATGATACACCACCTTTAGCGAAATTCTAAATTAAGGCGCAACTTCTTGCAAGTGTTCTGCCTGTTTCATGCGTTTCCAAACAATAACGATCACATAAATGCCCAGCCACATAAATGAGAAGACAAATAATTCGATAATCCAGATCGACACCCCCCACAAACTCAACAATGCGGACATCGTGTCAAGCAAGGCATGGGCACCGATGGCAAACCCAAAGAAAGGGAGATACTTCTTCGTCTTAATCCCCTGGAAAACCAAAAATGTCAATGCGACATGAATCACGACCGTCATCAGACGTTCGAGTCCGGCCATCAAAAATATCCAAGGATTCGCGGATGTCATCATAGCGACCAATGAATCGATCATCTGCTGAGTCACGTTTTCATTGACCAGTGTATTGATCGTACCGTTGTTGATCATATTGGCCAACAAAATGTTATTGATGTAGGTCAATCCGACGATGAAGATTGCCTCGATTGCCCCATGCCCAATACCGGCAGCCATGATATGTTCTTTTTGTACAAATCGCTTGCGAATGTAAAATATCGTAATCAAACGTCCGACAAACTCAAAGAGCGCGGCGCTTACCCCTAGCAACAATGCGTAGAAGACGGGTTGATCGATGATTGCTTGTCCGTACGATGAGGATAAGATCAGTTGTACGACCGGTGTACGAAATACTTGTGAACCGATGATAAATCCCATGCTTCCAGCCAGCATCGCCGTAATGATGCCTTTTTTACGTAAAAAGAAAATGACAGCCACAGGCAACCCGAAAATCAGGATGGTTGTGACTATCATGTTGAAAACCGATAATGTTGATACCATAGCTACCTCCCGTAGTTTACGGGACTATTGTATCACATTATCTAAAATAAAGGGCTAATGCAATGAAAACGATACCAAACACGATGAGTAAAATTTTATAATTCTTCTTTCCCATCTTTTGAATCATAAAACGTGTCTTCGGATTCCCTTCGTAGAAAAACGGAATTTCAATAAAGGCAGCGACTAGATACAAAACACCTAAAACAAATAACAGAATTGCATACCAAGGCATATTTTTTCCTCCTTTATGTTATTGTTGTGTTCTTTTTCGAAAGAACGAATACATAAATACCACTAGAAACAGATTATAAACAAAGCCGATGAGCAAATATGGCCAAAAAGACAAATTCATGTTGATCACTCCTGCGGAAATCGCATCCTTAAACATCAGTGTCTGAACGGCTTTTGCCGGCCAGAAACCCGGAGCTATGGCAAACAGCCATTCTTTCCAATCCAGAAACAAATAGGAGAATACCGGGAATATCAGCAGAAAGCCGGTCGCCTTCATCGTCACAAATCCTTCGACTTTATTGGAAGCAAAGGCATTGATCAAAAAGGCGTTCATCGGAGCCTGCAGTGCGGTCAGTATAGAAATAAGGACGATCTGCCACCAAGCAAAACCCAGCCCTCCCGCCAGATAGACGGTCACAACTCCGGAAATCACGGCCATGATATAGACAAAGACGACTTTGAAAATGACATAGGCCTGAACGTTGAGCGGAGAAATGGAAATCGATGTAAACACATTATCATCCCGATCGTCCAAAATCGAGAAACCGGCCATTGCGCCAAAAATCATTCCGGACATCAATGTCAATGCGATGATGACCATCTCAGAAACGATTTTATCCAAAGAATTGCTGTCGATGAAGTAGCGTCCCAAAAGTCCGACCGCTATCGGCCATACCAGCAACATAATGGTCATGCGATCGCGCAAGATGTTCTTTAATTCAAATTTTGCCAAGCGTACAAACATGATCACACCCCCAGATTGGCCGTCGCATAATCTTTAAAGCGCGGCAAGATCAGAAATCTGAAGAATACAAATCCTAAAACGATGATATACACACTGTCCATTAAATACTGGCTCAAATCAACCGTTGCTTCTGCTCCAGCCATAAACAACCGAATCGTTACATCCGCAGGGAACCAGAACAAATAATCCTTCCATTCCACCGGCAACAATCCAATCATCACACCGATGCTTGGCAATATGAATACGATCATGATGACCATATAGTTCAATAACAGAGCTGTGAAGTCTTTGGATATGTAGGACAACAGGATTCCGACAAATACGTAGAACGCTGTTACTAGAAATACAGCAATCAACAAGATAAAATAGTTAAACGTCATATCCTTGAGGAAGTACATGGATAGAAAGATCGTACCGAAGATAATGATGAGGTTGATGATGTTGGTAAGGATCTTGCTTACGATATAATCCGTAGAAGTAATGGGTGAGATGAGCATCGAAGAAATCGTATGCTCCTTCTTTTCATAATACATTTGTGCTCCAACCAACAGTGCGGTCATCGCGGAGGCTTCCATCAGAAAGACAAAGGGTAAAAACATCCGAAATTCCGCGGGATCCAGGAAAATACCCAGTCCGATCCAAATCAATGCGACGAAAAACGAAGCTGTAAACAAGTTATATTTTGTCAGCCGTTGAAATTCACCCGCAACCAAATGTTTAATCTTCGCCATGAAGTTTCACCCCGGTCACTTGAATAAAGATTTCTTCCAACGTGGTTTCCCCGCTGTGAATCGTTTCGATATTCTTACTTGCAATCAAGTCCATAAAGGCTTGTTCGCGGATCTGATCCATCGTAAACACTTCTTTAACGACATCCCCATTGTTGCGATATTCCACTGCGACCGTACGTTTGCCGTATTTCAGTTTCAAATTGCGCGGCGAATCAACTTCGACCAGTTTGCCATCGGTTATGAATGCGACCCGATCGCACAGTTCATCGACATCTCCCATGATATGAGAGGTAAGAAAGACGGTGCCCCCGCCATTTCTGAAGTCGCGGATCATATCTTTGACGATGCGGGCATTTTTGGGGTCAAGTCCGTTGGTCGGTTCATCCAAAAAGAGCATCTTGGGATCGTTTAACAACGCGCGAACCATATTCAAACGGATTTTCATGCCCTTAGAATACTCTCCGACCAGTTTGTCCTTATCTTCCCATAAGCCCAATCGTTCCATCAGTGGCTGAACATCGACCTGACGTTTGTATAATTTACGGAAGAAATCCAGATTTTCCATGGCTGTCAGCTTGGAAAAGGATATCGGCATTTCAAAGCATACGCCGATGTCTTCATAAAACTCATCATGGAACTTTGAAAGGTCTTTTCCGTCAAATTCGATATACCCTTTGTAATTGGATAGCAGTTTGACCATCAGTTTCTGCGTGGTCGTTTTACCGGCTCCGGAAGGTCCTAAGAAACCGAAGATTTCGCCTTTGGCAATGTCAAAATCGATGCCGTTGATGGTGTTGGATGTGTTTTTGGGATATTGGAACTGTAAATCTTTGACTTTAAACATGATTTTCCTCCGTTGTTGATCCTTTTCGGATAATTTCTAAAATGTGGTGCAAATGTTTCTTCATTCCCTCAAAATCGCGGTTGTAGAAGAAGTTCATCAGTGCCTTCTGATTGATCGAAAAGAGCATTTCCGTCAAAATGACAGGATCGATTTCCTTTCGAATGATGCCGCGTTGCTGGTCTCGTCGGATCAGTGAAGCAAAGTAGTCCAAACTGGCCAAATTACCCTTAAGTAACTTACGAATGAATTCGCTGTTATCCATGTCCATCTTTGAACCGATCTGATAGTACTTCGGCTTAACTTCGATCCAGCGGATGGCCTTATCAAACATGGCCTCATACTCATCAAATACCGTGTCGTTTTCATTAGAACCAACGACATCTTTGAACATCTCCATCTTCTCTTTGACCATTTCGGATAACAGATACATATAACAGTCTTCCTTATCCGCAAAGTACTGATAAAAACTTCCCCGGGAAATATTGGCGGCTTTTATGATTTGGTTAATGGAAGCCTCGCTGAAGGTGTGCAAAGAAAACTCATCCACACAAGCATCAAATATCTGCTTTCTTTTCGACTCTTCCAGGTTGTAAAATGTGTTGGTTGGCATGACATCACCTCGATATGACAACCTTGTCATATTTAGTATATCACGTTTTCTTATCATTGCAACATTTATTGAAATAAGCGCTTTCATCTCTTATAATACATGTGGAGGACTTTTATGAAAGCAATCTATGTACTAAGCCCCTTTACCAATCCTTATCTGAATTTAGCTTATGAAGATTGGATGATGGATCAGATTCAGGATGATGAAATTTTGTTTTATCTGTGGCAAAATCAGCATACGGTGGTCATCGGTAAAAATCAGAATGCTTACAAAGAATGTAAAGTGTCCGAATTGGAAAATGACGGAGGCAAGCTGGCCCGACGGTCTTCCGGCGGTGGAGCGGTGTATCATGATTTGGGCAATCTCAATTTCACCTTTATCGCGCCTCATCATCAGTATGATCAGCACAAACAGTTACGTGTGATCCTTCTGGCATTAAACAAATTAGGCATCGAAGCGAAATTTGCGGGTCGCAATGACATTGAAGTCGATGGATGCAAAGTGTCCGGCAATGCCTTTGCGAAGAAGAGAAATAATTCGTTACACCACGGGACGTTGTTGGTGGATGTAAAAATGGAAGATCTTGCGAAATATCTTAATGTTTCGAAGGCAAAGATGCAGTCGAAGGGCGTCGATTCGGTGCGTAAGCGCGTGGCGAATCTGAAGCAGTTTAATAGCGAGTTAACGATTCCGCTTCTGATTGAAACGTTGAAAGCAAGTTTTGAGGAAGTTTATCAGATCAAACTCAATGAGAAAATCATGGATTCCCTTCAATATCAAGATCGCATCGATAAATACCGTTCAAAAGAATGGCGGTTAAATCCGATTGAAAACTATCAGGCACAAGTGGAAACCAAGTTTTCCTGGGGTGAAATTCAGGCGTTCTTTCAGGTTAAAAGCGGTAAGATCATATCATCTACGATTTACAGTGATGCCATGAATCCGGATTTTATCGAGCATTTGTCAAAATCTTGGAAAGACATTCCCTATGATTTGATTTCGATGAGGAATGCCGTTGGCAATAAGGAGAATTTGGAAATGGTTGAGGATATATTGTCGGCTTGTTTCCATACGGAGGAGCAAGCATGAAAATCGTTGTCATCGGTGGAGGGATCGGCGGATATACCGCTGCGATCAAAGCCGCTCAATATAGAGCTGAAGTTGTGTTGATTGAGAAAGGCAAGTTGGGCGGTACCTGTCTGAATCGCGGATGTATCCCGACCAAAGCTTTTTTGCATGATGCCCATATCATCGATGCCGTACGTACATCCAA
>PGZW01000102.1 GCA_002841515.1 Firmicutes bacterium HGW-Firmicutes-19
GATCATCGCAATTCCATTTGGAGTTTTAACTGCTATTTACTTCAACGAGTTTGCTCCTAGTAATTGGTTAACCAAAACGATGAGAAGTTTCATTGAAACATTGACAGGAGTCCCTTCGATCATTTACGGCTTATTAGGAATAACCGTGCTTGTACCTTTGACTGTTCGTTTGACTCCGGCCGTCAATTCTAACTTGATTGCCGGAGCGCTTACGCTCTCCGTTATCATATTGCCAACAATCATTCGAACAACCGAGGAATCACTCAGAGTCGTTCCTGATGATCATCGGGCGGCTTCCTTGGCTTTGGGTGCCAACAAGACGCAGACAACGTTTAAGGTTGTTTTACCTCAGGCATCCCCGGGGATAATCACGGCAACATTTCTTGGTGTGGGTCGGGTCATTGGCGAGTCTGCGGCTTTGATTTTCGTATTGGGTGCCGCAATCAAAGATACCGTCAATATTTACGAACCATCCACTTCGCTGGCGGTTCACATCTGGTCGATGATGACGGATGAACCAGCCAATATAGCATTATCAAGCACGATCGCGCTGCTAATACTGGCCATCGTATTGGTGATCAATATATCTGTCAAACTGAGTGTGAAACTGCTCTTCAGGAAAGGAACTTGATTATGGATAAAGTAATTGATACACAAGAACTAAAGTTGGATTATGGCAATTTTAATGCACTGAGAAACGTGAGTTTACCCATCTACCGAAATAAAGTAACGGCATTGATCGGACCTTCCGGATGCGGTAAAAGCACATTTTTGCGCTGCCTTAACCGAATGAACGATTTGATCGACAATGTAAAAGTTGAAGGGATCATCCGGTTCAACGGTGAGCAAGTGCAAGGCATTGGCTATGATGTCATTGGGTTAAGAAAGAAAATCGGCATGGTTTTTCAAAAACCCAATCCGTTTCCCATGAGTATATTTGACAATGTCGCCTATGGTCCCCGTCAGCAAGGAATCAAAAATAAAGATGAGCTTCGCACAATCGTTGAAAAAGCACTCAAGCAGGCAGCCTTGTATAATGAGGTTAAAGATCGCATGAATGAATCTGCGACCCGTTTGAGCGGCGGTCAGCAACAGCGGCTTTGCATAGCGCGGGCCTTGGCTATGGAACCGGAAGTTCTGTTGATGGATGAACCGACATCCGCACTTGATCCCCTGGCTACCCAGCGCATCGAAGAGTTGATCGAAGAGTTGAAGAAAGATTATACGATCGTCATCGTGACACACTCCATGCAACAGGCAGCCCGCATCTCCGATCAAACCGCCTTTTTCTTACTTGGAGAAATCATTGAGTTTGGTTTGACTTCAGAAATATTCGCCAATCCCAAAGACAAACGCACCGAAGATTACATCACCGGACGCTTTGGCTAATAAACTTCGACTTGACTTATGGTCAAGTCTTTTTTATGATTATATCTGTGCATATGCACACATTGGAGGTAATCGTGAAAGGTAGAACGACACGCACCATTTGCATCCTTCCGACCAGCCGACGTTTCAGTTGTCAGAAGTCCGACCAGCCGGCAGCCGTGATCCCATGGGATCAACTGGAAGCAATCCGATTGGTCGATGTGGAAGGCAAGTCACAAGTGGAAACAGCCGCAATCATGGGTATATCGCGTGGTACGGTGCAGCGCTTATGTTACAAAGCGCGAAAGGCGATCACAAGTTCACTATTAAGCGGCAGCGATATCGTGGTCTGTGAAGGTCATGGCGTCGTCGTTCGTCAAAATTGCCGAAAACAGTGTATATGTCAATTGAGGAAAGAGAGAGAAATCGATGAGTAAAGAAAAAGATCCGCGCTTTGACCCGTTTAAAGTGAAGATGAATAAACAAAGCAACGTCCAAAAAGTCGTAGCGATCGTCAGTGGAAAAGGTGGGGTCGGAAAATCCTCTGTCACCGGACTGCTCGCTGTCAATACCAGTGAGAAAGGATATTTTACCGGAATTTTAGATGCAGATATCACCGGCCCTTCCATCGGAAAGATGTTTGGCATCAATGACCGTGCATATGGAACGGAAGACGGTTTGATATATCCGGCTGTGACCAACCGTGAGATCAAAATAATCACATCCAACATGTTGCTGGATGAAGAGGATAAAGCTGTCATGTGGAGAGGTTTATTGATCAACGGAGCGGTTAAGGATTTCTATTCAAAAGTTTTGTGGGGTGATTTGGATGTCTTGTATATCGATATGCCTCCGGGAACCGGGGATGTCCCTTTGACGATTTATCAGTCATTGCCGATAGACGGGATCGTTTTAGTCACAACACCTCAAGATTTAGTCAGTATGATCGTATCAAAAGCAGTCGATATGGCCCATCAGATGGACGTACCGATTTTAGGAGTCATAGAAAATATGAGTTACATGGAATGTCCGTGCTGCAATCAACGCATTTATCCCTTTGGTGAGGGCAGAGTTGAAGAATTCGCTGAAAAACACGGGATTCAAGTATTGGCCAAACTGCCAATCGTAGCAAAAATCACCCAAGCCGCGGATCAAGGCGAGTTTGAACAGTTGGAATACACAGGGCTGGCAAAAGCCGTTGATTCGATTTTCAAACAATTGCAGATCGAGGAACCGGATGAACTGGTTTAATATTGCACTTTATTTAGTAAGTGTATTGGCAGTAGGGATCTCCTTTGTCAAAGACAAACAAAAAACACGCATGGCATTTAAGAAAGCATTCAAGTCCTTAGAGAATATTTTACCTGCAATGCTTGTCATTTTAATGGTCATCGGTGTCACGATGGCATGGATCACCCCGGAAGTCATTTCATCACTGATTGGTGAAAGCTCGGGAATATGGGGTGTGATGGTTGCTTCCTTTTTGGGATCCATCACCCTGATCCCCGGATTCATAGCCTTTCCATTAGCCGCCAACCTGTTGAAGCTAAATGCCGGATATACACAAATGGCCGCATTTATTTCAACATTGATGATGGTCGGCGTCGTAACCTTTCAAATGGAAACAAAGTATCTTGGTGCAGGATTAGCACTCAAACGTAATGTTGCTGCTTTTATTTATTCGGTGTTGATCGCATTTGTGATCGGAGGTCTGATGATATGGCTGCCATGATCAAACGTTATCGCATGTTTTTTCTGTTGGTAATCATCAATCTGATTATTCTTTTTTCCGGATTCGAGCAAGGACCCATCGCTTTTAAAGCCGCCGCCTTGAATCTTAAGGAGATGCTTCTGGTGCTGCCGCCGATTTTCATCTTAATGGGGCTTTTGGATGTATGGGTCAAACGTGAAACCATGATTGTTTGGATGGGGGATAAATCCGGGTTTAAAGGGATGTCCTTGGCTTTTCTGCTTGGATCGGCCGCTGCCGGACCGCTGTATGCAGCCTTTCCAATTACCTATACGATGGCAAAGAAGGGTGTTTCCATTACCAACATTCTGGTATTTCTAGGAGCGTGGTCTACGTTGAAAATCCCGTTGCTGCTCTTTGAGTTTTCAAATCTGGGAGTCAAATTTACCTTGATCCGTTTGTTCTTTAATGTATTCGCAATTGCTTTTTTGTCATGGTTGGTTAAGGGCTTAATGACAGAACGTGACCATCGTGCTTTTGAGGAATCAATTGTGAAAAATGATGCTTTATCTGATTAAAATGAAAGATAAATAATTGCAAAATTTCACGAATTCGAATATAATTTAATCCTATGGTGGAAGGAGATAACATGGAAAAAAGAAACACAAAACAAAAAAGCCTGGTGCGAAAGATTGTGAAAGATTTAAATACGCATGCATGCGCAGAAGAAATCTACAATCGGGTTATAAAAGTTAATCCACGCATATCTCTGGCCACGGTTTATCGTATTTTGCATGAGATGGTCGATACCAATGAGTTGCGTGAAGTTGCCAATGGCTCCGGCGCGATCGTTTTTGATCCGACGATTCACCCTCATTATCATATTCAGTGTGTAAAATGCAATCAGTTGTTCGACGTCGATATTCCATATCATGAAAATCTTGATAAGGAAATCCGGGATATGACATCCTTCTCAATCCTCTCACATGAACTGACATTCAAAGGCGTGTGTGCCCGCTGTACTCCAAAAAACTAAGCCTAACGGCTTTTTTTATTTAGCATTGACTATTGAAGAGAATATGGGTATTGTTTTTATGAGGTGAGATCATGAAAAAGTACATGAGTTTACTCTTTTTACTTGTTTTGATCATGGGCTGTTCAACAGAAAAATCAGACAAGCTGGTCGTCGGGATGGAACTGGCGTATCCGCCTTTTGAAACCAAAGACAATCATGGTGATCCTATGGGAGTCAGTGTTGAACTTGCGAAGGCTTTTGGCGAGTATCTTGGTCGGGAAGTCATCATCGAAAACATCAACTGGACAGGACTTATTCCGGCATTACAGACCGATAAGGTCGACTTGGTCATATCTTCGATGACGATTACGGAAGTACGTAAGCAAAGCATTGATTTCTCCGATGGATATGCAAAAGCATATTTGGCATTTTTGGTAAATAAAGACAGTCCGGTCATGGTTTCTTCCGACTTAAACAATGCAGATCGGACGATTGCGGTCAAAACAGGCAGCACCGGAGACTTTTATGTCACCAACAATTATCCATTAGCGAAAGTACTGCGTTTGGATGATGAAAGTGCTGCGATCGCAGAGGTCATCAACGGTCGTGCGGATGCGTTTATTTACGATCAACTGACCATCGTGCGTAACTATCAGCAATACAAAGACAAAACCAAGACCGTTTTTATTGATAATCAACAACCGGAATTCTGGGGTGCTGCCTTTAAGAAGGGCAGTCCATTGGTCGTTCAGTTTAATGCTTTTTTAAAGAAGTTTAAAGAGGACAAGGGGTTTGAGCCGATTGTCGAGCAGTACTTAAAAGAAGAGAAGAAACTGTTTGATGATTTGGGATTCGCATTCTTCTTTGATTGAGATGAAAGCAAAGCGTATTCTATCCTGGCTTGGGGTATTTTCGATCATCGCCGCTTTTTTGATCATCTCAGCCGTCAAAGCCAATGTAAATTTTGACTTTTCTGCGATGTGGGTTTACCGGACCCGCTTTTATCAGGGGTTCGTTTTAACTGTGCAAATAAGCCTATTTTCCATGTTGTTGTCCCTGATATTAGGATCTTTGGTCGTTGTGGCGAGGCGAAGCCGTTGGATGATGATCCGTGATCTTGCATCAACCTATGTAGAAATCATTCGCGGGACTCCGCTTTTGGTACAAATCATATTTTTCTACTACATCATCGGTACGGCCTGGGGACTGTCTAATCGATTCGTTGCCGGAGTACTCATCCTTTCGGTTTTTGAAGGTGCCTATATTTCGGAAATCATCCGAGGAGGTGTCAATTCGATTGAATCAAAGCAAATGGAAATTGCCCGATCGATCGGCCTGACAAAGATGAAAATGTTTCGACTCGTATTGTTGCCACAGCTGATCATCCGGATCATTCCGGCCATTGCCGGTCAGTTTGCATCCGTCATCAAAGATTCTTCGCTTTTGTCAACCATTGCGATCATCGAACTTATGCAAGTCACCAAAGAAATCACGGCAACCAATTACTCGACCTACTATACCAGTTACATAATCTTGGCGGTATTGTACTTACTGCTGACTTTTCCGGTTTCGATGCTTTCTCGTGCACTTGAAAGGAGCAACCGTTATGAAATTTGAATTTAGCGATTTAACGGTTCGCTTCGGTTCGCAAGTCGTTTTGGATCGAATGAGTGCAACCATTGAAGGGAAGGCATTGGCCATCATTGGACCCAGCGGCGGAGGGAAGTCGACGCTGCTGCGTGTTTTGGGCGGATTGTTGCCGGCCAATGAAGGAATGTTTGCACTAAATGGAAACTGGGTCGAAAACAATGAGCAACAACTCAATGAATATCGCAAGCAAATCGGCTTTGTTTTTCAAAGCAACGGCTTATTTCCTCATCTGAGCGCAATCAATAACATCACGTTGCCACTGGTCCATACTTTTGGGATGAAGAAGTTAGAGGCAGAAGAAAAAGCCATGGTTTTGTTGAAGAAATTCGGCTTGGAAGAATCTTCACATAAATATCCTTCGCAGCTCTCCGGTGGTCAACAACAGCGGATCGCCATCATCCGTGCGATTGCGATCGAACCGAAACTGTTGTTGTTGGATGAGCCGACCAGTGCACTTGATCCCGAACTTGCTTATGAAGTTCTCTCCATGCTAAAGCAACTGGTGGAAAGCGGGGTCGAATTGGTCATTGTGACCCATCACTTGGGTTTTGCTTCCAATGCCTGTGATACAGTGATGTATATGGACGAATTCGGGATCGGGGAATTTGGGGAAACCGACAACGTATTAAAATCACCGAAAACCGAACGTCTACAACGTTTTATCAGTAAAATTCTTTCAATATAGAGAAAGTATGGTATAATACTAGTGAAGAGATGGTTCGGCGCCTAGATTGGTTTTGAAATAGTATTCGGATGTGTTTCTTCAAAGATTAGTATCTAGATAGTATTTTGGATTTGATTTGATTTAGATATTTTGCGAAATGTTTATATTTCGAATCATCTCTTCCC
>PGZW01000103.1 GCA_002841515.1 Firmicutes bacterium HGW-Firmicutes-19
ATGATATTTAATACAAAACCTTTGAGTTTTTTACGTGATTTCTTCTCGTTTTTCATTAAAACACCAACCTCTTGAGAATTTTATTATACTGCCATTTTGGAAAAATGCAAGAGTTGTCAGAAAAATTCACTCTGAAGGTGTGTTGATAAAGCTCTCATCCAGCACTTCATAGAGCATTCCGGCATCTTTTTTGCTTGGATGAGCCGCAATCGTCAAAATTTTGATCGTCAATTTTCTATGCCCGAAAATAACTTCTACGATGTCATTCTCTTTAATCTCGGTAGATGGTTTAGCGGTTTTCCCGTTAATGACGATTCGTTGGTGATCTGCAAGTTCTTTCGCTACTGTACGTCTTTTCAAAACACGGGCAACCTTTAAAAATTTATCAATTCTCATATTCGCTCCTTACGCTGTTTTTTTAATAAGCTTCTTCGTTTGCATCAATACTTGAGTAACCTCTGATAACCATTTGGGATGTTTCTTAAACTTTAAGACAATTCTTCTTTGAATATATTTTAGTTCAATATCTCTTGATACCTGATTGACCAATGTAAATAAAGCTACCCCATCGATTGTATCACTATAATCCTTGGTGAACACAAGTTCGACTGCTGTTGATTGTTCTTTGAAGGAATGAACTCGCTCTTCACTTAAAAGTATTTCAAGCCGTTTCTTCTCAAACAACAGTGAAACGACCGCAGGCAAATGACCGTAAATATCCGATATCTCATCGATTAATTCGTTAAGTCCTCTGAGTGTACGGATAGCATCTACTCTTTTGTACATGTTGATCTTTTCAAGATCCTCTGGTGCAAAATTCTTTGGAATATAAGCATCAATTTTCATCATAACCTTCGGCAGTGCTTCGGGCTCGCTTGCAACGAAAATTCCTTGCTTCTCAGCAATAGCCTTCTGCAACATTTCGATATACATATCTATGCCCACCGTATCGATAAATCCTGATTGATCTGGTCCTAGTAAGTCTCCTGCCCCGCGAATCGTCAAATCGCGCATCGCGATTTTATAGCCGCTTCCCAATTCAGTGAATTCTTTGATTGCCCCCAAACGCTTGGAAGCAACTTCAGAAAGCTGTTTTTTAGGTTCATACATCAAATATGCATAGGCTAATCGATCCGAACGCCCCACTCTTCCTTTGATTTGATATAGCTGCGATAAGCCAAACGTGTCTGCTTTGTCTATGATCATTGTATTCGCATTGGGAATATCAATTCCTGTTTCGATGATTGTCGTACACACTAGGACATTGCATTGATTCTCAGTAAACTGAAACATGACATCCTCAATTTCCTCGCGATTCATCTGACCGTGTGCGACTGCCACTTTTGCATAAGGAATATCTTGTTGCAAGCGGTAAGCCAGTGAAAAGATTTGCTCCACATTGTTAAACAGATAAAATACCTGCCCGCCTCGTGCCAGTTCTCTTTCAATGATCTCTTTAATCAGGTTCCGGTTTTTTTCTATGATATACGTTTGTACGGGTAATCGATTGGATGGGGGTGTATTTAATTGTGACAGAGATCGAAGTCCGATCAACGACATTTGAAGCGTCCGTGGAATCGGTGTCGCACTCAAAGAGAGAACATCGATGGAATTACGCAATTCCTTGATCTTTTCTTTATGTTCTACTCCAAAGCGCTGCTCTTCATCGATTATCAAAAAGCCAAGATCTTTAAATTTGACGTCTTTCGATAGAATTCGGTGAGTTCCGATAAGGATGTCGATTTTCCCTATTGCCAAATCACGCAAAATCTCCTTCTGCCTGCTTTCAATTACAAACCGGTTAAGAACCGCAATATTGACCGGATAATTCATAAATCGCTTTATGAAGGTTTGGTAGTGTTGTCTTGACAGTACAGTCGTCGGGCACAGGAAAGCAACTTGTTTATTTTCGCTTACTGCCTTAAAAGCTGCCCGGATGGCAACTTCCGTCTTCCCAAATCCGACATCACCGCACAAAAGCCGATCCATCGGTTTGGCTTTCATCATATCTTCCTTGATTTCAGTGATTGCCTGTTTTTGGTCATCGGTGAGTTCGTATTCAAATTCATTCTCAAACTCCCTTTGCATATTGGTGTCTTCTTTGTATGCATATCCAATATGTTCGCTTCGCGTTGCATATAAAGCGATTAAGCGGTCAGCAAGATCTGCGATATTCTCTGAGAGTCTTTTTTTGGTTTTGGTCCACTCGCTTGAACCAAGCCTATTTAGTTTTGGTGATGCACCTTCCCCTGATACGAATTTGCGTACTAAGCGAAACTGCTCCAATGGTACATAGAGTACATCATCTCCGCGATAAGCGATGTGCAAAAAATCCTTATGAACACCATCAATCAACTGAGTGGTAAGACCCATGTACTTACCAATGCCATGTTGCTGATGGACAACGTAGTCTCCTGTGGATAACTCATCATAATTCCCCAATACTTCTGCTTCTTTAAAGCGATTAACAAATCGGCCCAATCGAATCGTCGTTGAAAACAGTTCTTTTGATGTGTATACGATCAGTTTCTCTTCAATTGCTTCGAAACCTTCATCATACTGCCCGTGGATGATAGTAATTCCAGGATGTATGACCTTTCCATCAGATATTTGGTATGGAATATTTTGGTTGATGAATTGTTCGATCATTAACCGGATTTCACTTTCCTGCAAAATCAAAACAACATCCATCAACTCAGACTGTTGTTTGATTTTTAAAGATAACTGAGGAAGCGGCTGATTCATCTTACTTATTGCATGCCATGACAGTTTTATCTCATCCTTAACATCAAACTGATGAAACATAAGCGGATTTTTAGGGGCAAGAATGGTCATCGCATCGAAAAATACGTCAAAAGCAGCTAATGCACGATGATCCTGTGCAAGTTCTTGAATATATTCGACTGTATCACTGACAATGTGATGCTGCTGCTGCTTGATTTCCTCAATACTTGAAACAACGATTTTGGCTTGGCATAAGTCAAGCATACTCCCTACATCATCTGACAATCCCAAATAACGATATAATCTTGGTTCTTTGACGGACTTTCGAATATAAGATAAATCTTGTTCAATCGTCTCTCTTAGTGCAGCCAGTTCCATCGTATCCCGATCCGAAGCAGATACTTCAAGTTTCTTCTCAATTTTCATCTCGATTTGACGGATTGATTCTTCAGTAAAAATAACGTCCGTTGCAAACGGTATCCGGATGCTTTCTACGGTTTCAATCGTTCTTTGTGTATGCACATCGAAGGTTCGGATGCTTTCAATCTCTGTATCGAAAAACTCGATTCGAATAGGCTGGTCGTAATTGATGGCATAGACATCGATGATACCGCCACGCACCGCAAAGGTTAAAGGTTGGTCGACCCGATTTGCCTGCGTATAGCCCATTTCGCGAAGTTTGTTGATAATATTGGCCGGTGGCTGATTTTCCCCCTTAAAAACCTCAATGACAAGGTTATTCAAAGTTTCTTTTCTTGGGATTTTACGGATAATGGCAGCGGTATGTGTAATGCACAACGGATTTTCAACAGTTAACAGTTTCATCAATGCTTCCATTTTTTGTGCATGTATCTGCGGTGATGAGGCTATAGCTTCTACTCGCAGCGATTCTTCTTGTGCATACAAGAACACTTGCTCGGGATGTTCAAGCAATGTGGCGACTTTGTCATATAGTTGCTGTGCCTGAAACAGGTTGGATTTTATAATGATCAGCGGTTGTTGATGCTTTTTGTAAAAAGCCGCAACTAAAAGTGCTTCTTGTGCTAAAGAAACATTTGCAAAACGTTCAAAATGCCGGCTATATGTTTCAACCGCCGGATGTTGGCTTAATCGTTGGAGTATTGCTTCCATTATTTTTACCGTTATTTCGATCTACAGCTTCTTTTACGCCGCCTTTGATAAACAATATGGCCGTATCTGCTGCTTCAATGATGCTTTGCTGATATAAATCGCGATTTTCAGGCTCTACTTTACCTAAAACGTAGTCAACGGTGTCTATGAGTGGATTTTTACCGATGCCTACGCGAAGTCTTGGGATATTCGAGTCGCTTAAGTGATCAATGATGCTTTTTAGCCCTTTTTGACCTCCGGCACTGCCGTTGGCTCTAACCCTGATTTTCCCTACAGGTAAATCCAAATCGTCGATGATCACCAAAATATCTTCATGTTTGATTTTAAAAAAACGAGCTGCAGCACTGACTGCCTCCCCTGATAAATTCATATAGGTTTGAGGTTTCAGCAACATGACTTGTTCGTTATTGTAAACAACAACTGTATAAAATGAGTGAAATTTTGTTTGACTAAACTGCGTATTCAATTTTTCAGCTACTTTATCGATGACTAAGAACCCCGTATTGTGGCGGGTTTGTTCGTATTTTTTTCCAGGATTGCCTAATCCGACGATCAGTTTCATATTTTCACCTACTTTTCTATTATACACATGTTTTTCGAAGAAAAAACTTTTCCTTTTGGGGAAAAGTCAGTTTTTGTTTCTATCAAATAAAATGCGCAAGCGACGATGGCTGCCATCTCCTTCACTTTCAGTACGAATATTCTTCATCTCTGAAAGCATTTGGTGAATGACTTTGCGCTCATCATTGGGCATAGGATCTAGCACTGCACTGATTTTGGTTCGTTGAACCGTGCGTGCAATCCGAGTCGCCATGGCCTTTACCTTATCATATCGATCGTTTTTGTAGTTGTTGATATCAACCAACACTTGAAAGCGACGTTTAAAGAAGGAGTTCACAGCTCCACGTACGACGGTGTTGATCGCTTGCAATGTTTGACCACCTCTGCCAATCAATATCGCGTTGTTTTCTGCGTTGATCATGACCTTGAATGCATCATTTTGACGATCCACGGTGACTTCAATTGATTGTTCAATATTTTTAAAGAATGTTTCAAGGTAGCTTTTGAGAAAGTCACTTACATCGTTTAGGCAGTAAACTTCTGCCGTTACTTGAGCACCAAATCCCAAAAAACCTTGTTTTTCTTCAAGAACGTAGTAGGTCAGTTCGTCAACCCGTACACCTTTTTCCTTAGCAACTTTATCGAGTAATTCCTCTAAGTTTTTACCGGTATACTTTTTCATAATCACTTCGCTCCTGCAGGAGTATCAATATACTTCCATTGAATGAACAGTGTTTGTGCTACTTGAGCAAATGCACTTACCAACCAGTATAAGGACATTGCTGTCGGCCAGTTGATCGAAATAAACATGATCATTGCAAACATACCATACATCATGCCCTTTTGGCTATTTGGCGCTGGTTTGTCTCCCGGACGATTCTTAGAAGCTTTTTTAGCCAAGTATTGTGGAAGCATCATTGAAGCAAACTGGAATGCACCCATCAACAAGAAAATAATGATATAAATGAAATTCATTTCCAGAAATCCAGTCATAGGGGTTACTTTAAGGCTTGCACCAAACAAAGTTCCGTTTAAAACAGATTCAGAACGTTGAACTGCTTGCCACATGGCCAGAATGATCGGAAGTTGAATAAAGGTAACCAGAATCGTTCCCAATGGGTTAACATTGTGCTTGCTGTAGAGCGCTTGCATTTCTTGACCCATCGCCATACGGGATTGATCGTCCTTTTTGCCTTCATACTTCTTTTGGATTTTGTTGAGTTCAGGTTGCAGAACTTGCATTTTTTGAGTAGCTACTGTCGATTTGATCGTAAAAGTTAGTGTAATCAACTTAATGAAAATCGTAACTGCAGCAATTGCCAAAGCAATTCCTAAAAAAGGCTGTAAAAAATTGATGGCCTTTGCCAACGGGAATACGAATAATGCAGAGAACCAACTTTCATTTGCCCAGATTTCTGCCAGGGTCGTGGTCGAGGAAATAATCTTGTCCGGCAGTACATTGCCATTCTTATCAAGGACGCTGGTACATCCGCTTAAGAACAACAGCAGTGCCCCTCCTCCGATAAGTGTCTTGTGTTTTTTAAATACGTTCATCTTTAATCTCCTTCATAGATTGTGCGTCATAGTATATTTTAATCTTTTTTAACAATGTTTCCAACTCTTTTTTGTTTTGAAGGTAACTTTGCACAAGATAGCCGCCCCTGATAATACAAATCAAATCAAATCCTTCATCAAATGTCAGCAATTCTTGCATCATCATCCGACATTGCCTTTTAATTTTGTTTCTTACAACAGCATTACCCAATTTTTTAGAAACAGTGATTCCCACACGAGCCTGATTGCCCGATCGTTTCACATGATAAAGGACAAAGCACTTGTTTGTAAAAAAGTGTCGTTTGCCTATGATCGATTGAAATTCACGTGCATTCTTGATGCGTAGAGATTTTCTCATATAACTTAAAAAAAGTCACCCGAAGGTGACTTTTTACGCCGACAAGATCTTTCTGCCTTTTGCGCGACGACGGGCCAACACTTTGCGACCTCCGACCGTTTTCATACGGGCTCTGAAACCGTGGACCTTTTGGTGTTTTCTTTTGCTCGGTTGATAAGTTCTTTTCACAAGAGCCACCTCCAGTTCTTTATACAATATTGAGCAATTGCTAGTAGATTATACATAAT
Source organism: Firmicutes bacterium HGW-Firmicutes-19 (assembly GCA_002841515.1). GTDB lineage: Bacteria > Bacillota_I > Bacilli_A > Erysipelotrichales > Erysipelotrichaceae > UBA2227. Next base: position 6,556 of record PGZW01000103.1, read on the forward strand.
TCTGATGTCGACCGCAAACACAACTTATCATAGGCAGTGAAAGAAAATGATTGATTTTCATTGTTGTGAACAAGTGTTTTTCCACATAGAAATCTGTGGACTATCCTACGTTTTCTCACATGATTATCAACATATTGTTTGTCTGTTTAATCAACAATTGTTAGAAGTGGTGAAAATAGCAAATAAAGCAGTATTTAAGCCATATTTTAATGTGGATAACTTGTGGGTAACTATAAGGTGATCGATCACAATCGCACAAAACCGACAGTTTCTCATTCCACAAAAGGTTAACCACATTTTTTCAACAAACTGCATTTTGTTAATTGCTGTGGAAAACCACAAATCAAGCCTTAATCAGTACGCTTTTGAACATTTGTTTTGTGGAGAAAATTGTTACATTGAAATTAGGTGTGGAAATCTGCCTAATATTTATGTAAAATGAGAACACACAGAAGGGTTTGGGCAGGAGTATGACTTATGTTGAGACTTATCTTGAGGATATTTGGAGCAAGACAAAACAATTCATGAAAAACAGTGGTTATGTCGATGCAATCGTTTATGATACATATTTTGATGAGTCCTCTTTGAAGGATCTTTCGGAAAGCAAGGCTGTTATCGTTGTACCTACACAAATTCAAAAGGTTATATTATTGCAGGAGACCGGTTTTATAACGTCTTCTCTTAAAACTGTGCTTGATAAGGATGTTGATTGTGATATCTACACTCAATTTGAATTTTCGAAACGACCTTCGATTCATTCGGTCAGTCAACACATTATAGAAAACATTGATGACGATGGTGTTTTATCTTTTTACACGTTTGAAAATTTTGTTGTTGGCCCAAGCAACAAGGAATCTCATTCAGCTGCGCTTGCCTGTGCATACAATCCTGGAAAATTTTACAATCCTTTGTTTATTTTTGGTAACTCCGGATTAGGAAAAACACACTTGCTAAATGCAATTGGCAATTATGTAAAGAAAAATTATCCTGATAAAAGAGTTTTATATACTTCCGGCGCTGATTTTGTGACAAGAGTCGTCAGTTCAATTAAGGATAACTCGATTGAAGAGTTTAAACTGAGTATGCAAATGGTCGACGTTTTATTGATGGATGATATCCAGTTTCTTGCTGGTAAAGAAAAGTCTCACGAGATATTCTTCTATATTTTTAATGATCTGGTTAATAACCGCCGCCAAATTGTGTTAACTTCCGACCGTCACCCTCAGGAGATTAAAGGCTTAGAAGAGCGTTTAATCAGCCGTTTTTCTTCCGGTTTATCAGTTGGCGTTGATTCACCAGAGTTTGAGACATCTTTGGCAATATTAAAGAAGAAAATGGAATATCAAAGTGTTGATCCAACGTTCATTGAAGATGATGTTTTAGCATATATTGCAACGAATTTTTCCAAAGATGTAAGAAAACTTGAGGGTGCTCTAAACCGCTTACTGTTTTATTCAATCAATTTTTCCAATAGTGGACGTATTGATTTTAAAACTGCGGTCAGTGCCTTTAAGGGACAAGCAGCAGTCAGCGACAAAAACGATCTTTCTGCTAATAAAATCAAAAGAGTCGTTGCGGATTATTATGGTTTGACAAAACAGCAACTCGTTTCAAAATCCAGAACAAAGAATATTGCCAACGCACGACATATAGCTATGTATTTATGCAGAAAACACTTGGATTTGCCTTTTATTAAGATTGGTGAAGAATTTGGTAAACGTGATCACTCAACAGTTATCAGCTCATGTGACAAAGTTGATAAACAGTGTAAAAATGATGAAGTCTTTTTGCTGGCAATCAAAGAAATAGAACGTTCTTTAATTTAGTTGTCAACAGATTTATTCTCTTTATTTTAA
>PGZW01000104.1 GCA_002841515.1 Firmicutes bacterium HGW-Firmicutes-19
CTTTGTATAGAAGATGTCAAGATCATAAACACCTTGACCCGCGAAATACATGAAGGAAACCTAATCATTGATGATGGAAAAATTCTGGGATTTGATAAAATCGAAGCTGAAACGACCATGGATGGGAAAGGACGTTATGTGGCACCATTATTTACAGATGCTCACATTCATATCGAATCAACCATGGTTACACCAATGGCCCTCAATGATATATTCTTACCAAGAGGGATCGGGAAAATTATTGCTGACCCTCATGAAATTGCCAACGTCTGTGGTAAAACAGGAATTCAATACATCCTGGACTGTGCAGAACAATGTGATTTAGACATACAAGTAATGCTGCCCTCCTGTGTTCCGTCGACTAAATTTGAAAATGCCGGTGCAATACTCAAGGCTGCAGATCTTCAACCATTTTATTTTCATCCAAAGGTTCTCGGATTAGCTGAAGTTATGGATCTTGAAGCTGTCAAAAATGAAGATGATATGCTTGGAAAGATTTCTGATGCTATCAAAAACAATCGTGCCATCGACGGCCATGGAAGTATGCTAAGTAAGAAAGATTTGGACTTGTTTGCATCACTTTACATCCGAAACGACCACGAGTGTGGACAAGTCGATGATATGATCGACCGTCTGAGACGAGGAATCACCGTATTTATTCGAGAAGGCAGTGTTATCAAAAATCTAAAAGAGCTTCTTCCAGTAGTCAATGATAAAAATTTTCACCAGATTTGCTTTTGTACAGATGACCGCCACCCCGATGACATCCTTAAAGAAGGAGGAGTTGACTTCGTTGTAAACTCTGCCATCCAACTCGGACTTGATCCGGTGCTCGCTATCACAATGGCTACATTGAATCCGGCCAGACATTACAAACTTGACAACCAAGGAGCGATAGCCCCTGGATATATGGCAGACTTCTTTCTGTTTAGCGATCTCACCAATATTCGTGCTGAAGAAGTTTACAAAGACGGTCGGTTGATTGCTTTGAACGGAATGCCACTTCAACCAATGAAAAATGTTGATGTACCGATCCCTGAAACAGTAGAATTCTCAGTAAACTGTGCTGAATACAAGGTTTCTGATATACAGTGCAACATGGGTGACCACAACGCACTAAGGATGATAAAAATAGTGCCGGGTGGTGTTACAACTCCTATGCACATTGAAATAGCGGATAAGAATATATTTGACCAGTTCATCCCCAATATCAAAAAAGACCAAACAAAACTGGTGGTCATAGAACGACATCACCAAACTGGAAACATCGGTATAAGTGCTGTGAAAGGATTTGGCCTAACTTCAGGCGCTATCGCGACAACAGTATCTCACGACTCGCACAATATTATTGCAATTGGCACCAATGACTTTGATATTATAATGGCCATAGAACAATTGCGAAAAAACGACGGAGGATATGTAATTGCCAACGACGGAAAGATTCTGGCCCATCTTAGACTTGAAATCGCTGGCTTGATGACAAAAATGAAATTAGAAGATTTGATCGAACAATTGAAAGATCTTCACACAAAAGCAGGATACTTTCTAAAGAATAGAACATTTAATCCATTTTTAATGTTATCATTCATATCGTTACCTGTTATACCTGAACTGAAACTGACAGATATCGGATTGATTGATGTCAATTCTCAAGAAGTAATCAATGCTGTGACTGACATTGTCACATAAGGAGGAAATACGATGGACAACATGAACGGAAAAATTCAAAAAGAAGGATATACATACGACGACTGCCTGCTGATTCCGGCATTCTCGCAAGTAGTCCCGGCAGATGTGACACTCAAAACGCAACTAACAAGCAAAATATCCTTGAATGTCCCCATTATATCGGCTGCTATGGATACAGTGACCGAAGAAGCCATGGCAAGGGCCATGGCCTTAGCCGGCGGACTTGGTTTTATCCACAAAAACCTGACAGTCCAACAACAAGCTGACATGGTGCGCCGTGTCAAAGAAACCATCATTACTGAAGAACATCCGGATGCATGTATTGATTCACATGGCAAACTTCGAGTGGGAGCTGCGGTGGGTGTATCTAGTTCAACTCTTGAACGTATCGAAGCACTGGTTGAAGCCGGTGTAGATATTTTGGCTGTTGACAGTGCACACGGTCACTCAGCAGGGGTCATTGAAACCGTCCGTAAAGTGAAAGAAATGTACCCGGATTTAGATATCGTTGGTGGTAACATCGTTACTGCACAAGCTGCTATCGATCTTATTTACGCAGGTGCAACCTGCATAAAGGTTGGCGTTGGCCCAGGATCAATTTGTACCACCCGCGTAGTAGCCGGTGTCGGAGTACCACAACTGACTGCCATCAATGATGTTTATCAAGTCGCAAAACAATACGGAGTCGGAATCATCGCAGACGGTGGAATCAAAATTTCCGGTGATATCTCCAAGGCATTGGCAGCCGGAGCAGACTGTGTAATGCTCGGCGGACTTTTAGCAGGGTGTGAAGAAACCCCCGGTGAAGTTGTCGAAATCAACAACCGAAAAGTTAAAAGCTACATTGGTATGGGATCACTCAAAGCCATGCAACGCGGCTCCAGTGACCGCTACTTCCAAGGCGGCCAAAAAGAACTTAAAAAACTCGTTCCTGAAGGTATTGAAGCAACCGTACCATACAAAGGTTCAATCAACGAAGTTCTTTACCAGATGCTGGGTGGCTTACGATCCGGCATGGGCTACTGCGGATGCAAAACCATTAAGGATATGAAAGACTACGCAAAATTCATGAAAATCACCAACGCAGGTTTAAAAGAATCTCACCCGCATGATGTAGATAACGTCAAGGAGGCACCAAATTACCGTGGTAAATAAAATAATCGTCTTGGACTACGGCAGTCAATACAATCAACTCATCGCCCGCCGTATCCGTGAAATGGGCGTTTACAGTGAACTTCGCCATCATGATATCACAGCTTCTCAACTTGTAGAAATTGAAGGAGTAAAAGGAATCATATTATCTGGAGGCCCAAACTCCGTGTACGATGAAGATGCATTCAAACTTGATCCTGAGATTTTAACACTCGGATTACCAGTCCTTGGAATTTGTTATGGAATGCAGCTAATAGCCTACAATCTAGGTGGGAAAGTATCACCAAGCAACCACCGCGAATATGGCAAAGCAATCATTAAAATTGAAAAAGAGAATAGTATATTTCAAATTCTACCTAACGAAATGCAAGTATGGATGTCCCATGGCGACAGCGTAACTACAATGCCTGACGGTTTTGAAATCTACGCGACATCTCCATCGTGTGCTATTGCCGCATTTGGTAACCCGATGAAAAAGTTATACGGTGTACAATTCCATCCAGAAGTCAGACATTCTGTATACGGGCAAGAAATACTAAGAAATTTCGTTTTCAATATATGCGAAGCAGAAGCAAATTGGAACATGACCGCATACATCGAGGAACAAATCAGAGAAATCCAAGAAACAGTGGGCGATCAAGAAGTTCTATGCGCATTGTCCGGAGGCGTCGACAGTGCCGTAGTAGCCACTCTTCTTCACAAGGCTATAGGTGATAAACTGACATGCATGTTCGTCGACCACGGCCTGCTGCGAAAAAACGAAGCCACCTGGGTCGTCAAAGTATTCAATGAAAAATACCACATGAAACTGATAAAGATAGATGCCCAACATCACTTTTTATCAAGGTTAGCAGGGATATCTTCGCCGGAGGAAAAGCGGAAATGTATCGGTAAAGAATTTATTTATATATTTGACACTGAATCAAGTAAACTTAGCAATATTCAATGGTTAGCCCAAGGAACCCTCTACACCGATATCATCGAATCAGGAACAAAAACAGCACAAACGATAAAATCCCACCATAACGTGGGAGGCTTACCAGAAGACATGCGCTTTAAACTGATCGAACCCTTAAAAAGCCTGTTTAAAGACGAAGTCCGTGAAGTAGGTAAACGATTGGGATTGCCTGATGAAATAGTGCACAGACAACCATTCCCCGGACCTGGACTAGCTATCCGGATCATAGGCGATGTCACTGAAGAGAAAATCAAAATCGTCCAAGAAAGCGACGCTATACTCCACCAAGAGATAGACAAAGCAGGACTAAGAGGCAGTATATGGCAATACTTTACTGTATTAACCAACCTACGCTCTGTTGGTGTTATGGGTGACCAACGCACTTATGATTATACTGTCGGAATAAGAGCAGTCACCTCAATCGATGGCATGACAGCCGACTTCGCCCGGATACCCTATGAAGTTTTGGAAATCGTCTCATCGAGAATCGTCAACGAAGTCAAGGGAGTCAATCGAATCGTTTACGATATTACATCAAAACCACCATCAACCATTGAATGGGAATAGTCAAAAAAACGGATCTTTACGGAACTCTTAGAAACATGGAGGAATCATGGCACGAAAGCTGTCATGGTTCCTTTTTTTCGTATTTATAGATTAAGTGATTCGCCTACGAAGTGGTCAAAGTTGCGATATCCAGCTGCGTTTCTGATCAGTCACTTTATGGTATTAATTATAAGCGTCTTGTCCTTTCTATTTATCTAAAACTTCCGTAAAGTCTACAAAAAAGAAGTTCTAGAAAACAAAAACTTCCGCATAGCGCGTACATTTCCAAAAGTCCCGCAAATACTCAAAAAAAACCCCGATTTCTGTCGGGGGTTTTCAGTCAAATCGTTCATTGGAAATTTTTACAACTTTTCCATCGAGAAGATAGTGGCGAGTGATTCGAGGGCTGATGGAGGTAAGTATCTCATATGAAATAGTTTGAAGATACTTTGCCATCTTAGCAGCATCACCAAACTTACCGATTATCTCGACAATATCTTTACTGGTGGTGTAATCTGGAACACGAATCATTGTTAAATCCATACAAACACGGCCAACAACTTCACATGCTACTCCATTGACGATAAATTCATACCCCTGCAGTTTGCGATCGAGTCCATCGGCGTAACCAATGGGTAATACAGCAATCGTCTCATGCGAAACTGCTGTATAAGTAGCCGAGTAACTGACTTGATCACCCGGTGCAAGTTTCTTAACTTGATTTATGCCACAATACATAGATAATATTGGGTCAAGTCCTTTTTCAAAGGTTGAATATCCATACATAGCAATCCCGCATCGGATAGCATTGCTAATGTTATCCAGCTCACCTAAAGAAAGAGCAGCGTCTGAGTTAGATGTATGAACCCATTTAAAACTTATTTCCGCTGAGTTTTTGAATTGTGAGAATTTTTCGATTTGCTTCTTTGTTATCGCTCCATCTTCAATGTTACTGCTGGAAAGGTGAGTATATAAACCCTCAATATTAAGATTGTGGCCCCTCGCAATATGAATTACTTCTTTCAATTCACTTATCGTCTTCAAACCGACACGATTCATACCGCTGTCTATCTTTATGTGCAACTTCAATCGATCCAGCATGTTATTTTGTGCTAACGCCTCTTCTAGCCACTCTTTTGAAGGAATAATACACGTTATCTCGCGATTGATTGCAATGGACAAATGCTCTGTCTCTGTATAGCCAAGAACCATGATAGGGGCTTTGATATCGTGATTTCGTAAATGAACTGCTTCATCAAGTGAAGATACACATAGGTAGGATACTTCCAGTCGCTCAAGTTGCCTTGCTATCTCAATATCACCGTGACCGTAAGCATTTGCTTTGATTACACCAAAAATCGACTTCCCAGAAGTTTTTTTAAGAATTTTGATGTTACTTGTCAGCCGGTCGAGATCAATATCAACCCATGTGTTTCTAAATGTTGTCATGTTATACGATCCTAGCGTTTGTATATGCAAAATAAACACCAGCAACCCTAAAGAGAAGTCCGATCAATGTGCCGATATTCGCGGATAACCATAACATGATTGTTGATGAAAATGCAAAAATCACGTAGTCTATTGAACTAAAAGCCTCGGGTCCGAAAAAAGCCAGCACATCACCAATCAAGATAGCAACAATAGTCAGACCTGCAGCTAGCATTGAGAAACGTAAATGAACACCTCTTCCTTTGTTCTTAATTACATATCCGATCAGATAACCGATGCCTATATATACGATTGAAAACTCAAAGGGAGAGATATGACTTATAAATCCGTAGACGATTCCGGTGATGAGTGCTGTTGGAACACCCCAAATAATCGCTTTGGTAAAACGTTGATTTCTGGATATTGCATGTGAATTAAAAACTTTCAACATATTTTTTCCTCCGACTTAATTCAGTATAGCATAATTTTTTGTTATCAAAAACCCAATTTTGTCTGGTGTTCATAAGTCTTTTGGCTAAGGACAAAAGTTGTATTTATTATTGACTAAGCAAGTGTGTATATGGTATATTATTTAAGCACTACGGTGAACAGGGAGGTTTAGCTCAGTTGGGAGAGCGTCTGCCTTACAAGCAGAGGGTCAGGGGTTCAAGTCCCTTAACCTCCACCATTTTTTTTTGCCGACTTAGCTCA
>PGZW01000105.1 GCA_002841515.1 Firmicutes bacterium HGW-Firmicutes-19
AACACCTCAATCCAGTTGCAGGGGATCATCGATTCACCCAAGTCCTTTATCTGGCATCGCAGTTTCACTCAGTCTGGTGAATTTGAAATCATCGTTCCAATGACCCAGGAACATACCCGACTCTGTCAAATTCAATATTGGATCACCAAAGATGAGTCCGGAGAGTTTGGGATCATCGAAAGCCTTGAGATAACACAATCGCAAGAAGGTGAGTGGATCAAGTGCTCGGGTCGATTGGGTTCGTCCATGTTGTCTTCTCGGATCATCTTTGAACGATTGACTTTAAGTAACACCGTTGAAAACATCATGAGGACCTTGGTTCAAACCTGTTGTCTATCTCCAGAGGACCCCAAACGGACGATTCCCTTGCTTCAATTGGGACCACTTCAAGGATTCACTCCGATCGTTACCATGCAAGTCACGTATCGAAACTTAAACCAAACCCTCTACCAATTGACCATGACCCATCAAATCGGTTGGGATATAACCCTCGACCCTCAGGCAAAGAAGCTGAATTTCATCTGTTATCAACCCACCAATCGTAGCAGTGCTCAGTCATCCGTTGCCAAAGTTGTCTTTAGCGAAAACTATGAGAACCTTAAAGCTACCCAGTACCAACGCAGCCAACGCTTCCTTAGCAACCTTGCTCTGGTCGGGGGTCAAGGGGAAGGTGAGGAGCGGATCCTAGTGCAGGTGGGTGATGCGGAAGGCTACCAGCGAAAAGAAGTCTTCATCAATGCCAAAGACCAACGTTGGGAAGAAGAACTCAGTGAACAAGAATACATCGATGTCTTGATTCAAAAAGGCTGGCAGTCGTTACAACCGGAAGTGGAGTTCTTCGAATCAGAAGTCGATGTCAATGGCTCTACCCGCATCCGGCAAGACTTTGATTTGGGTGATACCGTTTCCATTGAAATGGGTCAATGGAACATGCAGATTCATGTACAAGTGACGGAAATCTCCGAAGTCTTTGATGAAATGGGGTTGCGCGTCATCCCCATATTTGGTCAGTCCCTCGGTGGTATGCAAAATCAATTTGAATCGGATACCTCCGGTAATGGATCCTCCTCAACGATTTCATTACCCATTAACAAAGCGGTCGTTTCGGACTCAAACGGTCAATTAACCACCGGCACTGTGACCGCGCAGGAAGTAGCCATGTTAGCCGGAGTGAGTTCTTCACTACAAACGCAACTCAATGGCAAACAAGCCACGATCATCGGAGCCGCAAGTTCAGTCACCACCAGTAATCTTACCGCAAGCCGGGCAACGGTATCCGATGCCGGTGGAAAGATTCTCAGTAGCAACGTGACCAGTACGGAACTCTCCTATGTGTCCGGAGTGACCTCCGCCTTGCAAAGCCAACTCAATGGCAAAGCCGCCAGTAGTCATACTCACCTGGCATCGCAGATCACCGATTTTCTTAACAAAGTCTATCCGGTAGGCGCGATTTATTTATCCACCGTCTCAACCTCACCGGCCACCTTGTTTGGCGGCAGCTGGACTCAAATCCAGAATCGCTTCTTGGTATCAGCAGGAGCGACCTATGGTGCAGGAACGACCGGGGGAAGTGAGACCCACACCCATACCTCCGCAGCGCATAATCATGGCGCAGGTCATGAAGGGGGCGATGGAGACTTGTGGACCACCGTTACCGGGGCTTCGGGTTACATCTATTTTAGAGAAGATGGAACGGTTCCGTATACACAAGCAACTTGGTCAGCCAGTCATCGGGTATCCGGAACCTATGGTTCAACATCAGCGACCGTTGGTGGTGGGGCCGATGTTCGAGGATATACGTCGACCACAACCCCTGCAGCTACCGGATCATCCAGTACAAACCCACCGTATTTATCCGTTTACATGTGGCAACGTGCCGCATAGAAAGGAGTTCTATGTTACTTCAATGTATGATGGCTTTACCCATTGCCTTGCTAGTTAATATTTTGTTGGGGGTTGCGATTGCATCGACTAAATTAGAGTTTGATAAGCAAAAATTGATTCAAGGGATCGTCAAAGGAGGTAGTATCTATCTGGCCATTGGAGGTTTGTTCCTCATAGCCAAAGTGATTCCCACCATTGACGTGGAAGGAGTCGGACAACTGGATATACTCAATGCTTTGACCGTGATCATCTCGACAGTGTTGGGGATCTATGTCTACAAGGATTTACAAAAATTAATGGAAGTCCTTCAGCTAAAAACCCAATCATCCGACAGTTTAAAAGCCTGGAATCAACCCCAAGGCACCAGTGAGGACTAAACCTTATGGCAATGCGCAGTGGATTTTTCAATAGTGTCAACAACGACCGCCTGTATTCGGCCAATGAATTTGCGGAATACTTTTCGACCTTCATCGGCAATGGTGTCTTTCCATCCCCAACTACGTCTTTGCAAGTGCAAACCGACTCAGGCTTGACCATCAAAGTCATGAGTGGGAAAGCCTGGATCAATGGGTACTATTTTGTGGTGGATGCAGATGAAGCGATACCGATTCAACCGGATGCCATCTTACCTCGCATCGATCGGCTGGTCTTGCGTTTGCATTTAGGCAATCGAGAAATCACCTTGGTTCATAAACAAGGAATCGCAGCGTCCACCCCGGTTGCACCTACACTGACTCGAGATGCTCAAATGATAGAACTCTCCTTGGCTACGCTATCGATACCAGCAGGAGCAAGTTCCATCACATCCGGCATGATAAGCGATAACCGTGCCAACAGTGCAGAGTGTGGATTTGTGACGTCAACCATCACCAATATTCCGATCATGACCGCCAATCGAGCGTTGATATCCAGTGGTGCAGGGGAGTTGTTTGTAAGTAATGTAACCAGTACGGAACTGGCCAATTTATCCGGCAATACCGCCAATATTCAAGCTCAACTCAATGGTAAACAAGCCACGATCACCGGAGCAGCTTCTACGATTGCCGGCAGTAATCTGACCGGATCACGTGCGTTGCAATCCGATGCCAGTGGCAAAGTATCGGTGAGTACGGTAACCCTCTTAGAATTAGGAACCCTGAGTGGTGTGACCTCAGCCCTGCAAAGTCAGCTCAACAGCAAACAGGCGTCACTGACCGGTGCAGCGTCTTCGATTGCTACCAGCAACCTGACGGACAATCGAGTGCTGGCTTCCGATGCCAATGGCAAGGTATCTGCCAGTTCTCTGACGACGACCGAGTTAGGGCATGTGTCTGGAGTGACCTCTTCGATTCAAACCCAACTCAATGGCAAGCTTGCAACGACCGGGCAAGCGGTCGACTCACTCAAAATCAATGGAAAGAAAATTCATGTAGGAACCTCCGCACCGGCTGGGCCGGCCGTAGGGGATCTATGGGTCGATACCAACTAGTATGGCAACCAAAACCTTCGGAATCCAACCGACCCTCAACAATGCCTATTGGGGTGGTGTGCCGTATCATGCCAACATTGGCCTAAGAACCACCATGCCCGAGCGTGGAAAGATACTCTCCTTATCGTTGAAATTGGCTAGAGCGAGTGATACCGATGTGCCGATTTTGTGGGGAGCGATTTGGAATCGCAGCAACGGATCCTTGTTGGCTCAATCATCCAACTCGCAATCCCCAACCAATACATTCTCCACCCCAGGGAGTATGCAAGTCTACACCTTTACCTTTGATCAACCCTTGGTTGAAGCGGGTACCTTGCTTTGGGTGGGTTATGGCAAGCGATCCAATCAAAGTGGACGAGCGTTGTACTACGGAATCCATAATAGCACCAGTGGGTATTATATCGATCGTAACGATGATAGCCAAAGTGCCCCGGCAACAACCTTCACCACCGATTCCACCTACAGCAATCAAGCGTTGTGGGTGGAGGTAACTTACAAAACCGGAGGTCAAATCAAAGTGTGGAATGGACTCAGCTTCGTGGAGAAACCTTTGAAAGCTTGGTCCGGATCATCATGGTTGGAGAAGACTGTTAAACATTATAAGGATAGCAGCTGGGTGGAAAGTAATTAGAAAGGAACATTATGAAAAAGAAACCAAATGTTGAAATCGAAGTGATTGAAGATCTCGATTATTCCCAAGAAAGTGAATTTTTACTGGAACAGGAGGAACAGCATCATGAGCAAGACGAATCTGGGACTTGTTGAATACGCCAAGAGCAAACTGAATGTCCCCACCATTTATATGTTGGGAGGTTTTGGACGACCACTGACCCAAGCCATGATTGAGCGACGAGTCAATGAACTAAAATGCTCACATACGATTCGCAACCTGCAGACGATCAAGGCGGGAATCGGGAAGACGTGTTTTGACTGTGTCGGATTAATCAAAGGGTATCTTTGGGAAAGTAAGCCCGGAGTGGTGGCCTACAACATCCCCAAAGGCAGCGATCAGAATGTCCGGATGATGTATGCCTCCTGCAAAGAAAAAGGAGACTTGAAGGACATGCCGGATACACCAGGACACTTGGTCTTCAACAAGACCCTGGGACATATAGGTATTTATATTGGAAAAGATAAACAAGGCAACCGGCAGTATATCGAGTCAACTCCAGCATGGAAAGTTTGGGGAGTCACTCAAAGCAATGATACGATTCGCACGTGGGAGTTCTGGGGAAAGTATAGTTATGTGGATTATGTGAGGTTAGAAACTCCCACAACCTTCAAACCGGGAGACATTGTTTATGTCAATGGCATTGGACGTTCCAGCAGCTTAGGATCCGGCAAGACCACCCCGACCTATCGAAACAAACGCATGAAGATCATTAAGCACTTACCTCAAGCACCGTATGCTTATGGTTGCTCGACGATGACCTTTGCTCCGGAAGGGGAACCAGGGTCGCGATATATCACCGCTTACTTTAAACCTTCTACCATATATAAGGAAAGACAATGACGTCGGATACATCCTTCAGCCTCTCGGTGATCATTGCATTGTTAGGATGTTTCGTAGGACTGGCTGGATGGATACGGGGAAGAGATACCCGGATCATCAATGATTCCGAGTGGAAAGGGATGGTCAATGCCAAGTTGGACATGGCCATCGGACTTCGAAAGGATCATGACGAGCTCTAGGACCGACACAATCAGCACTCCGAACGAATTGGACGGGTCGAGGAGTCGACTAAAGCCGCCCATCGAAGAATCGATTCTATGGAAGCAAAGAATAAATAAGTAAGGGCCGCAAAGTTGCAGCCCTTCTTTTTACATGAGAAACAATTCAATAAGCTGGACTTTATGTTGTGATAATACCGGATGCATGTTAATTTCTAAACAGTATTCAGCAAAAGCTTCAAATGCAAATGCAATATGCATAAATTCACCTCCCAATATATATATAATCTGTGTTATTTATTTCTCCTATAAATTTCCAAATGAAGTTTGTATAATGTATTTGGTTTGTTTTTCGTCTTCACAAAATGTGCTATAATTATAAAAGATTGAATAAAGGGGGAGTATCATGCCTATACCAAAGTACCAAGAGATGATGTTGCCATTATTGAGATATCTTTCTGACGGAGAAAAACATACAACAAAAGAACTATATTGTTATCTTTCGATATTTTTTAACTTAACTGAAGAAGAAGTTAAGCAAAAAATGTTGAATCGAAATCATGGTATATTCTATGATCGACTGGGCTGGGCAAAATTATACCTTCAGAAAGCTAAATTAATCGAATCAGTCGCACGATCAACTTTAAAGATAACTAGTAGGGGAAAAGAAGTATTGGAAGATATCAATTTGAGTGAGTTATCACCAAGTTTTCTAGTGCAATTTCCTGAATTCGAGCTATTTTTAAGAAAAGCAACAAGATAGAATCCGCAGATTAATAAAGAGATTTTTAATCCAAAATTGATTGAGGATATTACCTAGATTATGAAAGATTTTTGTAGTATCATTTGAATAATCAGAAATGAACTATAAGCAAATCAGAATCTAGAATTTATAAAACGAATGGACGGGTAACACTGTGACAGAAAAAAGCAGAAAAAAACAGATGATGGATGATGTTGATAAGGCAATCGAATTATTGTATGAGTTAAAAACAGATGAAGCTATAAACACTGCAAATAAACTCAAGGCACTATACGTTGAAATTGTTTCAAAGAACTATGGCCTCGTTTTTGAGAAGCACACAGAGGAAATCGACAGACTTTTGAGCGAAAATATCCCAGTGCTGTTAGAAATTGAGGAAAGAAGAATCATTAATAGTGAAGTGGGTTTTAACTATATATTACAAGGTGATAATATAGCGAGTTTAAATATTTTGCTTAAAACTCACAAACAACAGATTAGTGTTATCTATATTGATCCTCCATACAACAGGGGGAAAAACGATTTTATATACGATGACAAATTTATTGGTGAAGAGGATACGTTTAGACATTCAAAGTGGCTATCTTTTATGTATAAGAGACTCTTGTTAGCTAAAGACTTACTAAAAGATGATGGAGTAATATTTATAAGTATAGATGATAATGAGTTTGCTCAGTTAAAACTTTTGCTTGATT
>PGZW01000106.1 GCA_002841515.1 Firmicutes bacterium HGW-Firmicutes-19
GAGGAAACTGCCCTTATTGCTTCGATTGAAGGAAAACGCGGAATGCCGATGCCTAAACCGCCGTTTCCGGCAATCAGCGGGGTATGGGGAAAACCGACGATTATCAATAACGTTGAGACTTTTGCCAATGTTCCGATCATCCTGTTAAAAGGTGCTGACTGGTTTGCATCCATTGGAACGGAAAAGTCCAAAGGTACCAAAGTATTTGCTTTGGGAGGGAAGATCGTCAATACCGGTCTAGTTGAGATCCCAATGGGAACGACGTTGCGCGAAGTCATTTATGAAATTGGCGGCGGTTGTCCGGGAAATAAGAACTTTAAGGCCGTACAAACCGGGGGTCCTTCCGGTGGATGTCTGACGGAAAGAGATTTGGATACACCGATCGACTTTGACAATCTGGTCGCTTTGGGTTCAATGATGGGTTCAGGCGGTATGATCGTCTTGGATGAAGATAACTGTATCGTTGACGTTGCCCGTTTCTATATGGATTTTATCGTCGATGAATCCTGCGGGAAATGTACGCCGTGCCGTGTCGGAACCAAGCGCTTGCTGGAAATGCTGAATGATGTGTGTGAAGGCAGGGGTTCTTTACAGACATTGCATGATATGGAAGATTTGGCTGATAAGATCAAAGAAACATCTCTATGCGGTTTGGGTCAAACAGCTCCAAATCCGGTTCTGTCGACGTTGCGCTTGTTTAGAGATGAGTATTTGGCTCATGTGGTCAAAAAGAAATGTCCATCCGGTGTTTGTAAGTCTTTACTGACATATTCGATCATTGCAGAGAAGTGCCGTAAATGTTCTTTATGTGCTAAACAGTGTCCGACCGGTGCTATTTCCGGTGTCCCTGGAAAAGAACCGTATGTCATCGATCCTAGCAAATGCATTAAGTGTGGTGCCTGTATGACGGCCTGCCGCTTTGATGCTGTTGTCAGGGTTTAGGAGGTAAGACGATGATCAACTTAAAAATTAACAATATACCGGTAACGGTCGAACCGGGAGCAACGGTTTTGACTGCTGCTTCAAAAGCTGGTATCAACATTCCTACGTTATGTTACTTGAAAGACTGTACGGAAACCGGTGCCTGCCGTGTTTGTACGGTTGAAGTCAAAGGATCGCGCACCTTAGGGGCAGCCTGTGTTTATCCGGTAACCGAAGGGATGGAAGTATTCACTCATTCGGCTCGCGCGATCGAGGCTAGAAAAAACACGGTCAGTCTGATTCTGTCGAATCACTCGAAAGACTGCTTGTCTTGTATCCGAAATCAAAACTGTGAATTGCAGTCATTGTCTGACAGCCTGGGTATTCGTGATGTGAAATATCAAGGCGAGCGTACAGCAATCACCTATGATGATGTCGCTTACGGAATCGTTCGTGATACATCGAAATGTATTTTGTGCGGCCGTTGTATCGAAACATGCAAAAATGTTCAGGGTCTGGGGATCTTGGGTTATATGGATCGCGGTTTCAAAACCAAAGTCGGTCCGGTTTTGGATAAAAGTTTCGCAAATGTCAACTGCATGCAATGTGGTCAGTGCATCAATGTCTGTCCGGTTGGTGCTTTAGCTGAAAAAGAAGAAATTCATGAAGTCGTGCAGGCGTTGAGCGATCCTAAAAAACATGTCATCGTTCAGACGGCTCCGGCTATTCGGGCTTCTTTAGGTGAAGAGTTCGGAATGCCCATCGGTTCAAGAGTGACCGGAAAAATGGTTGCGGCTTTGCGTCGCATCGGTTTTGCGAAAGTATACGATACCAATTATGCGGCTGACTTGACTATCATGGAAGAAGGCACGGAATTCTTGCATCGTTTCAGCGAAAAAGGCACTTTACCGATGATCACTTCGTGTTCACCGGGTTGGGTCCGTTATCTTGAGTTTGAATATCCGGATCTTATCCCGCATTTGTCTACCTGTAAATCTCCGCATATGATGTTCGGTGCGATTTTGAAATCCTATTATGCTCAAACCAAAGGAATCAATCCGAAGGATATTTATGTCGTTTCCATCATGCCTTGCATCGCTAAAAAGGAAGAAAAAGAGCGTAAGGAAATGATTAAGAACGAGATCAAAGACGTTGATGCAGTTTTGACAACGCGTGAACTTGGACGCCTAATCAAACTTTACGGCATTGATTTTGCTTATCTCGATGATGAAGAATACGATCAGGACATGTTTGGCGAGTATACCGGCGCAGGTGCGATTTTCGGTGTTACCGGGGGCGTTATGGAAGCGGCTTTACGTACGGTATATGTCAAACTGACCAACCAGGAGCTGGATGATGTCAAATTTGAAGCTGTGCGTGGTATACACGGAATTAAAGAAGCAACCATTACGGTCGATGGTGTCAATATCAATGTTGCGGTTGCACACAGCATGGTCTTAGCCAAGCCGTTATTGGATGATATCCGTAACGGTAAATCACCGTACCACTTCATCGAAATCATGGGTTGTCCGGGGGGATGTATCAATGGTGGCGGTCAGTCGATCGTCAATGCGAACATCCGCAACAAGTTTCCAAATAATCAATGGCTCAAGTTGCGTGCCAAAGCAATATATGCTGAAGATGAGGCCCGTCCGGTTCGCCAATCCCACAAGAACACTCAGATCTTAGCCCTGTATGAGAACTTCTTGCACGAACCATGCGGTCATTTGTCTCACAAACTGTTGCACACGCATTATACGCCGAGGAAGAGATTTAAATAATAAAGTAAAAGCCAAGACGAATCTTGGCTTTTACTTGCTTTTGCTAGTCAATTTTTATTTGTTTATTTGCTTTACGATAGCCAAGGTATCAATATCAAGAACGGTGAACATCTTGTCGGACAAAAGATAAACGTAATTGTCGATGTGAATGATTCTTTGAATTGAGTAGTCGCCATCTTTATCGTTTGGTTTCTGAATGACTTTATTCTTCAAAACCAAATCACCACTGGGGTCCACGGTAACGAATATGGCCTGATTGGTATAGTAGTATTTTTCGTCGGAACTGACTACGGCATTGTAGTCATTGATCGTGAAGGCGAGCAGATTTTTACTCTTTACGTACAGAATGGCTTTATGATCATACAAGGCTTCTGAATACGTATATTCCGAGCCAATCTTCAAGTTGTCGACTTCCTTTGGATTCAACTCATCAGCGACATTAAACAACGAGATTTTTAATGCTCCGGTAATCAGACGTCCATCGGATTCGACTTTGACATCTTTACCGATACCAAACACCAGATTGCCTTCGATCGGATGCAGGTAATTGGAGAATCCGGGAATCTTCAGTTCGCCAAGGATCTTGGGTTGATTGGTGCTCAAATCGATGACGAAGAACGGGTCAACCTGTTCAAAGGTAACCATGTAAACGCGTTCACCTAAGAAGCGAACCGAATAAATACTTTCGCCGGTAGCAATTTTGCCCAAATGACCAACTTGTTTCATATTGGAATCAAGAACGAAGACATGATTTTCTGTTTCCCACTCTTGATTTTGTTTATATTTTTGAGTAGTGGTTGCGACGCGCAGTTTGCCATCATGTTCATCCATCGCGAATTGATTGATCAAATATCCGTCAACCTTACCGCTGGACAACAGTTTGACACCATTTTCAATATTCAGTTTATAAATTTCGGTAATAACAGTACCATCAAATACTCCGGTCAGTTCATTGTACTGCGGCCATTTTTGATGGGCGATGTACAGATGTTCACGGGTTGACATTACGGTTGCGGCTCCTACCATGATCACTTCCATCTCAGTTTTAAAATCATCGGCCAGGGTTAGTGTCGTGATGGTGGTCATATCGGTCGAATCAGGAATACCGATGACTTTGACATCTGTTGCATCCATAAGTTTCGCTTTCTCATCATCTACCCGATAGGAAGGCAGGATGTCCGACAAATTAACATCATTTTCACTGCCGTCAGCTGAACCTTCCGCAAAACCGCGATACATTCCCCAATAGCCGCCTTTGTTTGTGACTAAGACGATTTTATTATCGATTTTTCTGGCGGTCAAACCATAGCCTTCGACTTCCAGAGATTTAACTTTTTTGATGTTTGTTCGATCAGAAATATCATAAACGACAATGCGTTGATACGATTTTCCCCACCAGATCATGCTTCTGCCATCAATCGGAGCCAATGATTTTGGTTCGCCTTCATCGGTATCCGGCTTTTGATCGCCTTGGGGTTCTTCCGGTTGATAAGCTTCCCAGCGGTTGCCCAAAAGGACCAGATAATTGTCATGCAAGAACATTTGGTAATAATAGGCATTTTCCTCAAAGGTTTTTTCCATGACCAATCCGGCATCCTCCAAAGGGAATGCCCGAATGATGCGCAAACGATTGTTTGTGAGTTGGTAAATGTAAAAACCATCCGTCTTTACGATGTCCGCTTCATCCACCCCGGAGATCTGATTGTTTGTTCCGGTGAAATCCGGTTTCGCGGCTGAACGGTCATCCGTAGCAAATTCCGGAATACCCGGCAAATTATTATAGCCGGCATTCATTTTATTACGTATACTTCGAATGATTTGTTTTAAATGTGTTTCACTGGTCACAACAGTGACTTTGTTGTCAACGACCAGTGCTTTTTTACGTTCAATATGTGCAAGAGGTAAAATAAGAAGTATAGCAATAAGCAATATCCAATATCTTTTTTTCATAAGAGGTCCTCCTCGAATATAGAATATCACAATCTTGATTTTAGAGTATTTTTTTGGATAAGATGCACAGAAAGTCGGCTAACTTGCATAAGAAAACTGTCATTTCGACAGTTGTTCTTTTATCATAGATTTTACTTGCATCAATACATCACTGACAGGTATCAATTTGCTTTCTTTCTCGCCTCGTACCTTTAATTCGACCATGTCTTGCTCAACGGTTTTTCCGACGGTGATCCGCAAAGGAACACCCAACAAATCCATGTCATTGAACTTGACTCCGGCACGTTCATCGCGGTCATCAAGCACGACATCGACCCCGGCATTTTTGAGTGACTCGTATAATTCGTTTGCAGTATCGACCTGCTTTTCGATTTTCAGATTGATGATTATGATCGCCGCTTCAAAAGGGGCGACGGCCATCGGCCATTTGACCCCAAACTCATCATGATTCTGTTCTGCCAGTGCTGCCAGACAGCGTCCCGGACCAATTCCATATGAACCCATGACGACCGGATGCAACTGATTGCCGGCATCAAGATACTCAAGATTCATGACTTTGGAATACTTGTCGCCAAGTTTGAATGTGTTACCGATTTCGATGCCGTGTTTGAAGTGAACTTGACTTGTGCAGTTCGGACAGCGGTCACCGTCTTTGATTTGACGGATATCGCCCATCGATTTTATATTGAAATCCGCAAGATTGACGTTTTTAAAGTGATAATCGGTTTGATTGGCTCCAACGATGAAATTACGCAGTTTAACGACTTCATTATCGGCAATCACATCGATCGTCAAGCCGATCGGACCGGCAAAACCAACGGCAGCTTTGGTCACATCTTCAACGATCGCGGCAGGGGCCAGTTCAATCGAAGAACCGCCAACAAGCTTACGAACTTTGGTTTCGTTTACATCATGATCACCCCGTACCAACACAGCCAGAGGCTTGCTGTCGACAAGGTAAATCAACGTTTTTACAAACTGAGTCACCGGTAATCCCAACAATCCAGAGACTTCCTCTATCGTTTTTGCTTTGGGCGTGAAGATGATTTCCTTGCTTTCGAAAGAGACGTTGGACATAGGTTCCTTGCTTACGCAAGCCGCAACTTCCAGGTTGGAAGAGTATCCGCAGTTATCACACAAGACCAGAATATCTTCACCGATGTCGGTTACCGCCTGAAATTCTTCGGATAACATACCACCCATAACGCCTGTGTCCGCAGTAACGATTTTGTAATCGATTTTCATACGGTCAAACGAGTTTTTATAAGCATCGAACATGAGCTGATACGATTTACTCAGTCCTTCGATATCCGTATCAAATGAGTAAGCATCTTTCATGATGAACTCACGGACCCGGATCAATCCGAAGCGGGGACGGGGTTCATCGCGAAATTTCGTTTGAAACTGATATAGGTTAATGGGCATGTCCTTATAGGATTTGATATGCATGGCTGCTGCGGCCGCGAAAAGTTCTTCGTGGGTCGGTCCAAGGACAAAAGGTTTGTTGAAGCGGTCTTTCAATGCAAACATGCTTGAACCAAAACCTTCACGACGACCGGAAGCGATGTATACTTCTTCCGGGATCAATGAGGGCATCAGCACTTCTTGTGCTCCGGTTGCATTCATTTCCTCGCGGACTATGTTTTCGATTTTCTTCAGTACTTTGTAGCCCAAAGGCAAATACATGTAAACACCGGAAGAACTCTTTTTGACCATGCCGCTGCGAACCAACAGGTTGCCGCTGGTGGAATCTTCGTCCTTGACGTTTTCTCTTAATGTGTAAAAATAGCTTTTGTTTAGTTTCATATTGGATACC
>PGZW01000107.1 GCA_002841515.1 Firmicutes bacterium HGW-Firmicutes-19
CCATACTCACCTGTAAACAATGTAGTTCTGTAGCTGCCTGTCCCAACTGCGATGTATCGCTGGCTTATCACAAAACCGGTGCGAAAGCGACGTGTCATGTATGTGGTTATACCCAAAGTAAGCTGGTATGCACCGAGTGTGGCAGTACGCAGTGGCAGGGATCGGGATTTGCGACCCAACGACTAGAAGAACAATTGAGAAGTCATTTTCCATCCGCACGAATTTTGCGCATGGATGCCGATACGACCCGAAAAACCGATGGACACGCAACATTGCTCAATGCTTTTTCGAAAGGGGAAGCCGATATCTTGCTTGGCACGCAGATGATCGCCAAAGGACTCGACATTCCCAATGTTACGCTGGTTGGAATCTTGCAAGGAGATGCGGCACTGGGACGTCCGGACTATCGCAGCATCGAGAATACCTTTGCGATGATGGTTCAGGCGGCGGGAAGAAGCGGTCGCTCATCGCTGGGGGGTGAAGTCATCATCCAGGCCTTTGATGTCCGTCATTACGCCGTACAGTATGCCCGCAATCAGGATTATGGTTCTTTCTTTAATCACGAAATGAAATACCGTCATCAGGGTCAATATCCGCCCTATACCTATTTGATTGCCATCACTGTTTCGGATGAACAATGGGATAAAGCACGCGGGTTAGGTGTGGATATCGCGTTGAGATGCCGGGGGGATGAATCATTTAAAACGTTAGGACCCGCCGATTTAGGCAAAATCAAAGGAAAATTCCGCTTCCGGATCGTCTGTAAAGGAAAGGATCTTGCGGGGTTGAAAGCCTTTGTCCGACAAGAGATATTGCCCATCAAACGTAAGAGCGGAAAAACGCAAATCAGTATCAATGTATCGCCTATGGGCTTGCAGTAAGGAGGAAATTTATGATCGCAAGAGAAGAAGCTTATCACATACTTACGCAAGTCGTCGTGCACAAGCAATATGCCAATCTGCTGTTAAAAAATTGCAAAGGGGATCCGGTGGATATGCCACTGATCACCCGCATCGTCTATGGTACTTTGCAACACTTCCGCTTTTTGGAGTATCAGTGGGCCGACCTAATCAGTAAACGTCCGCCCGAAGAAATCGTGGTGCTTATCAACATGTCCGTCTATCAGAGATACATGATGGATAAAATCCCACCGTATGCCATCATCAACGAAGCGGTCAGCATCGCTAAAAAGGTTCTTAAAGGACAGTACGCCGGATTGGTTAATGCGATTTTGCGTCAGGTACTGACCCGTCACAGCCGACCGGTCATTTTGGAAAACAAAGCTGAGCAATTGGCTATTGAGACCAGTCATCCCGTTTGGCTGGTACATATGTGGCGCAAGCAGTTGGGTGAAGAAGCGACGGAAATCATATGTCATAAAAACAATCTGACACCACCGTTGTATGTAAGAGTTAACACCCTGAAGTCTGATTTGGATGAGGCATTGAGCACTGGATTGTTCACCGTATCGGATGAAAAGTTGGGATCATTGATCGCAGATCCCAAGATTGTCAAACATGACATATTTACTTCCGGTAAGGTCATCATCCAGGATGAAAACAGTCAGCGCGTATGTGTGTTTGCGGATGTAAAACCCAATGAAATCGTGATGGATGTGTGCAGTGCTCCAGGAACCAAAACCGTACAACTGGCAGCCATGATGCAAAACAAAGGAAAAATTCTGGCACTGGATGTTCATCCGCATCGCATCAAACTGGTCGATCAACTGGTTGAAAAAAGCGGTGCGACCATCATTTCAACGTTGGTTGCGGATGCGACCAACTTACCGCAAAGCATCAAGGGAAGCATTTTTGATACTGTCTTAATTGATGCTCCTTGCAGTGGATTGGGTGTCTTGCGTCGCAAACCGGACATCAAGATGACCATCATGCCCTCGGATTTGGATCAGATACAGAAACTTCAAGAATCGATCCTCAATGAATCCAGTGCTTGTGTCAAGGTTGGCGGAAAGCTGATTTATGTGACGTGCACCATCAACAAAAAGGAAAATCAGCAGCAAATCAGCAGTTTTCTATTAGCACATCCGCAGTTTGAACTCGTCGAAGAACAACAGTATTTGCCTCATCAAAACGATGCGGACGGTTTTTATATGGCAAAACTTATCAGAGTGAGTTAAATATGGTAAAATATGCTGTGGTGATGAAATGAAAACACTTTACGATTATACCTACGACCAATTGGGCGAGCTGATGCTTTCCATTGGCGAAAAGAAATATCGCGGCCAGCAACTCTTTGAATGGCTTTATCGCAAGCGAATCACTTCCTTCGATGATATGTCGGATATTTCTTTGAAAATGAAAACCTGGTTACATGAATACGTACAACTGTCACCCATCACGCTGAAGGCACGTCAAGTCGCAGCGGATGGTACAGTGAAATATTTGTTTGCGATGCAAGATGGCGCGCTGTGCGAGACCGTGCTGATGCACTACAGTTATGGCAAAAGCCTGTGTGTCTCCTCGCAAATCGGCTGCAACATGGGTTGCACTTTTTGTGCATCCGGCTTATTGAAAAAAAACCGAAACTTAAGCAGCGGGGAAATGGTGGCTCAAGTGCTCTATGTTCAGCAAGAACTGGACAAAGAACAGGAAAGGGTCAGCCATGTGGTCGTAATGGGGACGGGCGAACCGTTTGACAATTATGACAACGTAATGAATTTTCTTTATACGATCAATCACGATCGCGGTTTGGCCATCGGTGCCCGCCATCTGACTGTTTCGACTTGCGGTTTAGTTGAAGGTATACGCAAATTCGCCCAAGAACCGATTCAAGTCAACCTGGCGATTTCACTGCATGCACCCAATGATGAATTACGAAGCAAACTAATGCCCATCAATCAGGCACATCCATTGGATAAGCTGATGGAAGCCATGAATTACTATATGTCCAAATCCAATCGACGGATCACCTATGAGTACATTCTTTTGCAAGGTGTCAATGACTCTGACGCTCATGCCCGGCAGCTGGCCGATTTGATCCGGGGTCAAAATGCCTATGTCAACTTAATCCCTTACAATCCGGTGGATGAACACGGATTTAGAAAAGTCGGGGTCAAGGAAGCACTGCGCTTCTACGATCAGTTACATAAAGCCGGCGTAAAGTGTACACTGCGTCAGGAGCATGGAGCCGATATCGATGCGGCGTGCGGTCAGTTAAGAGCGAAACACGAGAGGAAACGATGACATGAGAATAGCCGGAGCTACGGATCGGGGTTTTATCCGCTCGATGAATCAGGATAGTTATCTCATTGTGCGCATCGATGATGCGGTTTTAGCCGTTGTCTGCGATGGTATCGGCGGAGCACGGGCAGGCGATGTCGCATCTTCGGTTTCCTGTAAAATCATGGATGAACTCTTTGTCAAAAAAGAACTTTTTTCAGATAAAGATGATGTGAAGACATGGCTGAAAAGTGCCATCGCACAAGTCAATCAGCACATCGTTGCTTTATCGCGCAACGTTGAAGATTATCAAGGTATGGGAACCACCATGGTCGCGGTCGTATTTTCTGCCTATGGCATGATCGGTGCCAATGTCGGAGACAGCCGTATTTATGGCATCAATCAAGAGTTCAGCCAGTTAAGCGATGATCATTCCTTGGTCAATGAACTTGTCAAACTTGGTAAAGTCAGAAAAGAAGATGCGAATCGTCATCCCAACCGAAACATGCTTACCAATGCGATTGGAATCGGCATTCAAATCGATATCGATATTTTCGAAATAATTGATCAGTATGACACGATATTGCTTTGTTCTGATGGTTTGCACGGGTATGTCGATGAAACCGATATACACCATACGATTCAATCGGACAGTGATCTAGATGAAAAAGTGCATACATTGATCAACATGGCCAACAGTGCCGGAGGTTATGACAACACGACTGTCATCCTCTTGGATTTGCGAGGTGATGATCATGAGTGAGATGATTAAAAATCGTTACATGATCGTTTCGCGATTAGGCGAGGGTGGGATGGCCGATGTATATCTGGCGATGGATACCTTGCTCAACCGGGAAGTTGCCATCAAAGTACTGCGTGGTGAACTTTCGACCGACGCTATTTCTCTGTTAAGATTTAAACGTGAAGCCAATGCGGCCAGTACGCTGAACCATCCCAACATCGTTGAGATTTATGATGTCGGGGAAGAAGCAGGAAAGCATTTCATCGTCATGGAAGTGGTTCGAGGAAAAACCTTAAAACAACTGATCTCACAACGTGGGGCGATGGAAAAAGAAGAAGCGTTGGCAATCATGAAACAGCTGATTGCGGCCATTTCCGAAGCACATCGTAAAAACATCATTCACCGTGACATCAAACCGCAGAACGTTTTGGTCAAGGACGACGGTACTGTGAAGATCACGGACTTCGGCATTGCGTTGGCACAGGATGCCATGCAACTGACACAAACGGACGCGGTCATGGGATCGGTGCACTATCTGGCACCGGAATGTGCGCGCGGAGAAGCCGCCAGTAATCAAAGCGATGTATATTCCTTAGGCATCGTACTTTATGAGTTGTTGCGAGGAGAAGTTCCTTTTAGCGGAGAAGCACCGGTACAAATTGCGATCAAACATATGCGCGAAGAAATACCGAGCATCCGCGAGTTTAATCCGACCTTACCTCAATCGCTGGAAAACATTATCCTAAAAGCTACCGCCAAAAATAAAAGTCTGAGATATCAATCTGCCAAAGACATGGCGGATGATTTATCCACCTGCTTGATTGCGGCTCGGGCGAAAGAAGCGAAAATCGTATTAATCGATGAAGACATGGACAGCTCGACCATCGTGATCAATCAGGTCTCATCCGCAGAACCTCCCGTGGAAAGCAAATCTGCTCTAGCGACGATATCGGCGGCTTTGGGAATAAGTGCCATCGTCATCCTGTTGGCATTTGCGATATTGACGATGTTTGATCAAGGGCCTATCGAAGGTCGATATACCAATGTCCCGGATTTATCCGGTTTAACCTATACTGAAGCGAAAGCAGTTTTGGAAGAGAAGGGATTAGCGCTTTCCAGCAATGTTCAGTATAGATTGACTGAAGATATCCCCAGTGGAAAGATCGTTACATACACTCCGGCTTTTGGAACACAGGTAGAAAAAGGCACGGCTGTAACCATTACAATTTCCGAAGGCATTTATTTTGTGGTTGATAATTACACCGGAAAAACGCTGGAGGAAGCTCGTGCGATGCTGGCGGGAACGCGCATTACGATTCGAAGCGAGAATGAACAATCAACGACCGTGACCCCGGGAACGATCATTCGTCAGGAATTATTACTGGCAGGTGACAAACTGGATCCAAGAAGGACGTATGAGATAAAACTCGTCGTGGCATCATATGTCGAATGGGTCGTACCAACGACGATCATTGGAATGGGGATCAATGAAGCATCCCGGATGATCGAAGAACTGGGATTAAAAGTAACGTTAAGCAAGTTGTCTACCGAAGGACTCACTGAAGAGCAACTAGCAGAAATCGAATACGATGTCGTCATTTCCGTATCACCTCAGGTGGGCAGTCTTTACATTCAATATGAGAACTCGTCGATCATCCTGTACTACTACTAAGGAGAATGCATGCCAAAAGCAAGAGTCATTAAAATCATATCAAATCAATATACCGTATTCACCGAAGATGGCCAACGGCTTTTGGCCATTGCCATGGGTAAACTGCGTCTGAAAAAATCGCCGGTCGTCGGTGACTGGGTGCAAATCGACAGACTCGAAGACAAATGGGGGATCCAACGTGTCGAAGAGCGCTTCAATGAGCTGACACGTCCACTGATTGCCAATGTCGATCAAGCAATGATTGTCACATCACTCATTCAACCGGATTTTTCACCGATCCTGTTGGACCGGCTGATTTTTCTGATCAGTTACGCCAATATCGAACCGGTCATCGTTGTGACCAAATGTGATCTTCTTCCCGCGGATGATCCGGTATATGACGTTATTGCCCAATATCAGAAAGCTGACTATAAAGTGCTTTTTACCGGGCGTAATATGCCTGTCGAAAACATAAAAGAGGCCTTAAAGGGCAAAGTCACGGTATTGACAGGTCAAAGCGGGGCCGGGAAGTCGTCATTGATCAATCGGATCGATGGTTCCTTTGAGTTGATCACCCAAGAAATTTCCAAAGCGCTTGGGCGAGGTAAACATACCACCCGTCACAGTGAACTGCACTATGTTGCGCAGGGTTGGGTCGCAGATACACCGGGATTCTCGTCTTTGGATTTCTCGCAGATCGATAAAGACATTTTTCGTTGGATCGTACCGGACTTCAAGCCCTATATGGGAAAATGCAAGTTTCGTAATTGCATGCATGAAAACGAACCGGGTTGTGCCGTTAAGGAAGCCGTAAGTAAAAATGAAGTATCGAAAATCCGCTATGAGAATTATGTGGAATGTTTAAAAATGATCGAGGATGAGAGG
>PGZW01000108.1 GCA_002841515.1 Firmicutes bacterium HGW-Firmicutes-19
GAGCCCAAAAATTGCCGATGACTTCCCAGTTTAACCCCAATATGGAGTACACAGGTTTTAAAAAGGTAAACTCTTTTACGATTTCAGCTACTTGTAATCCATCAACGAAAACAAAGAACCTAGGCAAAAATGTCCAGACTTTTTGTTGTAAAAATATTCGTTCTGTGTGATTCACATCGTAAACATGCAATTTCTTACCTAATGTGAATATTTCTCCTTCAACAAAATAGCGATCAGCTCCTGCTTCGTCCTTGACAGTAAACTTGTCATTGAATGAAAACACTTTTTGTTTGATATATAGTTTCATATTTTCCCTATTCCTTCTCTATCTCTGATTTTACACGGATGTTTTGCAAATGTCATCCCAATTTCACTCTTTGTGTATACACATCTTTATAAAAAAGTGATATAGTGAATTCGCGATAAGAACATAGGAGAGGCAAATGAAAATCAGAGTCAATATGCTTTCCAGCGCTGATGCCGTTGAAGGTCAAGGTGTCGGAAGTGCTTATTTAGAGTTGATCAATTTATTTAAAGAAGAGGCTTATCATGCCATCGATTTGACAATCAATGAATCAGGATATTTTGATATCAATCATATTCATACGATCGACCCGATGAATTTTTATAAAATCAAAATGCATAAAGGTGCTAATATCATGGCCGTCCACTTTCTTCCTCATACGTTGGAAGGATCCATTGATTTACCGAAGTTTATCTTTGCAGGATTAAAACTCTACATCGTCGATTTTTATAAAAGCGCCGACTATCTGGTGGTTGTTAATCCGATATTCATAAAGGAACTGATCCAGTTAGGTATTCCTGAAAGTCGAATCAAATATATCCCAAATTATGTATCTAAGCAGAAATTCTATGCTTATGATGAGCAAAAACGAGATGAAGTCCGCGCCAAATATGGAGTCAAAAAAGATGATTTTGTTGTTATCGGTGTCGGTCAGGTCCAAATGCGCAAAGGCGTCGTTGATTTTGTAGATGTCGCAAAAAAATGCCCGCAGGTGAAGTTTTTATGGTGTGGCGGCTTTTCATTTGGAGCGATTACCGATGGGTATCATCAACTGAAAGATGTCATGGAAAATCATCCTGAAAATGTTCAATTTCTTGGAATCATCCCACGCGAAGATATGAATGACATATACAATGTAAGTGATGTATTGTTCATGCCTTCTTATAACGAATTATTTCCAATGGCTATTTTGGAAGCATGTAATTTGCATAAGCCATTGTTATTAAGAAATCTGGATTTATACCAGGATATCTTGTTTGATTCTTATCTAAAGGCCGAAGACAATGAAGCATTTGCGAAAATGTTGTGTGATCTTAATCGCGATCCTGACTTCTATCGTCAGGCAATGGCTTTTTCCGAGAAAATCAGTATGTATTACTCAAAAGAACATGTGTTGAAACAGTGGCTCGATTTCTATCGCCAGGTTTATGAACAGTCGTACTCAGATATCAAAACAGTTAAAGTTGATTCAGAAGATTTTGATAAAGTATTGTGTAAGAAAAAGCAAATGCTGGTACTGGATAATAAACATTACAGCAATAGCATATTCATTAAGGATCAGCCTTTTTCAATCTTGCATCGCTTTAATAAAGATCGGGTCATCAGTGTGAAAATCGTTGATTTTGAAGAGTTTAATTATCTTGATGAAGAGACGGCACTGGACATCTTGATCAATCATCAGGATAAATTGAATTTGTCCGCAAAAGATATGTATAAGTACAGTAAAAAGAAAGATTTCGCGCTATTAGAATTTGGTCCGATCGTTGAGTAATAACCGCGCCAGCGGTTTTCTTTTGGGCAAAGCAATCCATGAAATCCTACTAATATGATATACTCATTAAAGAAATGAGGGATTTTATGATTTCCGAAGCTTTTAAACTATTAAAAACCAGAAAGCTGATGTTGCAAGGTTTTGCCTTCTTTGCTTTCTTTATGATAATTTATACGATGATTGACGGATTCAATTTGAGCTATTCAGCCATGCAACAGCAATATGGCCGTTATCTTGTCGCTGTAAATGTCTTGTTAAATGTCACGATGGCATTCTTGAGTGCTCTATTGTTGAATCTTAGTACGGCCATGGCATCCTTGAAAGGAAAGGACAGCAAAGGTTCCAATCTCAGTTTTGTATCCGTGCTTTTCGGAATTCTTACTTATGGTTGCACACCTTGCGTCATCGCTTTCTTCGCTAGTGTCGGAATTGCATTTTCGGTCATCGCTCTACCTCTGGCAGGGCTTCCTTATAAACTGATTTCTCTATTACTCATCGTCATCGGAATCTTATGGACACTTCGCGAAATCAAGTTCGGGCAATGCAAAGTTAATTATTCAAACTGAAACTACTGAGAAGTAGTTTTTTCTTTTGCGAGGTTGAGCGATTTTTCTTTACTTACTTCGGTGATGTCAATACATGAAGAACAATAAAGAAATCATCGAAGATGATGTACAACGGATGAATGGTATTTCAGGCAAAATAATGAAAACAGGCATAACAAAGCAACAGTTTATAGATTAAGGAAAAAGTCACTCGAAAGTGACTTTTTGTTAAGAGAATTTATCGAAGAATACGTGTTCGTCTTGAATATCGTGCTTCTTCAACACTTTGATACAAGCGTTGATCATCCCCGGAGATCCACACAAATATGCTTCAGCTTCTTTCAAATCTCCGGTCATCCGGTCGACCACATCTGTGATTAATCCGACTTCTCCTGTCCAGTTTTCCTCTGGTTTAGGATCGGATAATGCCGGGATATATTGGAAATTTGGAAATTCTTCGGAAAGTTTTACAAACTCTTCCGTGTAGAATAAGTCTTTGGTGGTACGGGCTCCGAAGAAGTATTTAACTTTTCGAGGCATACCTTGATCTCTTAGATAGTGCAATATTGAGCGAATCGGTGCTTTACCCGATCCTCCCGCAATACAAATCATTTCCCGATCAGAATCTTCTTGTAGATAAAAGTGGCCGAATGGTCCTGTGACAATGATTTTGTCACCCATTTCCAATGCTTTATGTACGAAGGTCGTAGCTTGACCATTGGGGACCATACGGATGATCATTTCAAGATGTTCTTTGTCTTTAGGGTTGGAAGCCATGGAGTAAGCACGAATGACTTCGATCCCTGGTACACGGATTTGAGCATATTGACCGGGTTTAAAGTCGATCTGCTCACCTTCTTTTAATTTGAATCTCACCAGTTTGATATCGTACGTCAAATCTTCAATATAATCGACCGTGGTTTCGTATTCCTTTGCATTTAACAATTCTTCAGGGATCTCGATTTTCATGTCGCCACGCACTTTTACCTGGCATGACAACCGGACTCCGTTGTCTCGTTCTTCTTGGCTGAGAAAGGGATCTTCGGTTGGCTTGATCTCGCCATCACCCCCTTCGATCAATCGGAATTTACACATTCCGCACGTCGCCTTGCCGCCGCAAGCCGATGGTAAAAAGACTTTGTTTTGACTCAGTGATACCAATACACTGTCATCCCCCATGACGGGAATCTGAGTGTCTTGATTGATGGTGATCATTTTCTCACCACTGCCACCCATCAGCTTATCCACTAAAATCAAAATAAAGGTGATTATTAACAATATGCCAATCAAAACGATAGGTACGTAAATATTCATGAGAACCTCCTAAAAGCTCAGCCCGGTAAATCCTAGAAACGCAAGTGACAGGATTCCGAGAATGATGAATACGATTCCCTTACCAACCAACCCGCGCGGCACATCGCTTTGGATGGCAGCCATTTTTTCACGGACACCGGCAACGATGATGATAGCCATCATCCAACCCAGTGAAGAGGCGAAGGAGAATGTAGCGGTTTGAAGGAAATTGTAATTACGGTTGACGAAGAAAAGCGAAACAGCCAAGACCACACAGTTAACAGTGATCAATGGAAGAAAGATGCCGAAAGAAGAGTAAATTTTTGGCAAGTATTTTTCAATAAAGATTTCCAGAATTTGAACAGTTGCGGCGATGGTGATGATAAATACCAGCAAAGCCAAATTCGTTGTTCCGGTTGCTTTCAACAATAAATAAATCGGATAGTTGATGATACCTGTCAATGTAACTACAATGACGACAGCAATTCCCATGCCTTTAGCATTTTTGACATTGGTCGAAATGGCAATCAAAGGACACATACCTAGAATAAAGGTAAATGCAATGTTGTTATTCAGTAAGGATGAAATAAAGAGATCAGTTAAGTTCATATGGATCCTCCCTAAACGGTTTCATAATAGTGGATCCATTCGCGGATCAACCATATAAACAAACCTAGAACAAAGAAGCCGCCGGGTGCCAAAGCCATCACTGCCCACGTCGGAAAAGTAACCGGCATGATTTGAATGTTTAATAGCGTTCCAAAGGCTAGCAATTCACGAACGACGGAGACCATCAGTAATACGAAAGTATATCCCATACCACTTGCAAATCCGTCAATTAGTGAATAACGGACCGGATTACGAACCGCAAACGCCTCTGCGCGACCCATAACGATACAGTTGGTAATAATCAATCCTACATATGCGCCTAGTGCTTTGCTGATAGCCGGGAAGTAAGCGGATAAAAACATTTGTACGGCAATAACGAAGGTCGAAATGATGACCATATAGGTAACCATGCGGACTTTCGGGGGAATGAAATTACGGATGGCAGCAACAGCAGCGGAACTAGCCATAACTACGAAGGTTACGCCCAACCCCATTGCAATCGCATTTTCTACTTTATTGGTGACGGCAAGTGAACTACAAATCCCCAACACAGCCACGACGACCGGGTTGTTGCGGGAGATGCCGTCTTTCATGATGTTATACCACTTGGTATATTTTAGGCGGATAAGTTTCATGTTATTGCCCTCCTAACTGCGCTAAAGCACTCTGTACATCAGCATAGCTATCATTAAGGATTTGTTCAAAAGCTTTTGATGTTCTGGTCGCACCCGTAATGCTATCGACTTCATTGGGTTTGTTTGGTGAAGAGTCCGGAATGTTGATTTCAATTTTTGGAACGATTTTGATACCGACATATTTAGCCAAGTATTTCAAATCAGCTACTACTCCACCTAAACCCGGAGTTTCCTCTTGTTGCATGATACGGATTTGACGAATCGTTTCTTTATCACTTTCCAACGTGATGATTCCGATAATCGGACCCCAGACACCGCCACCGCTGAACTGGTAACTGACA
Organism: Firmicutes bacterium HGW-Firmicutes-19; assembly: GCA_002841515.1. Lineage (GTDB taxonomy): Bacteria > Bacillota_I > Bacilli_A > Erysipelotrichales > Erysipelotrichaceae > UBA2227. The sequence goes on from PGZW01000108.1 coordinate 5,220, forward strand.
CGACCGGAGTTCTTTTCAACATAGAATGTATACTCTCCAACTTCCTTAATTTCAACGTTTTCATCAAACACCGCAGAAATGTTTCCGGTATTGAAGGAAATATCATTTGCACTTAGAACGATCGATTTTAATTCGTTTGCTGCATTGGCATCAATCAGTGGGCGAGTCCATATTTCCATCCCAACAAATACGACGGATGTCAATGATCCGAGTATCAAAATGAACCAAACCATTTTTAAATAACGTTTCATTGGGCTACCTCCGAAAACTTCTGATTTATTTTCATACTGTCAATAATCGGGGCCAGTGCATTCATAATGATGACAGCAAATACGACGCCTTCTGGGAATGTCGCAAAATTACGAATGATTACGGTTATCAATCCTACTCCAACACCATAGATGATTTTTGAGTATGGATATTTAGGTGCAGTTGAGGCATCGGATACCAAAAAGAATGCCGCAAACATAACACCACCAACCAATAAGGATAGTAATGGATCTTTAAATTTTTCTGGTGATAGCAATCCGCCAGCAAAATTTACGACAAAGATCGTTGTTAAAAATGCCAAAGGGGCTTTCCAGTCAATGATTTTCAATAAGATCAATAATAATCCCAGCACAATTATGCCCAAACGGAAGGTTTCCCCAATCGCACCAGGAACATTACCCAGAAGCAAGTCCGTGACGGAATATGGAAATTCAATGCCTCGGTTAAGTGTTATCAATGGCGTTGCGGTTGCGACGACATCTTCAGTGACCGGGTTTAACCATTTTGTAAGCATATACGGAGGGAACGCAAAATATAAAAACAGGATACCGACAACAGAAGGATGGAACACATTTTTCCCCAATCCTCCAAAAATAGCTTTTCCAAAGAATACGCCGAAAGTCGATCCGATGGCTGCCATCCACCAGGTGGCTGTCGGGGGCATCATTAATGCAAAAATCAAAGGAACAATGATCCACGCTTTTTCGATGGTTTTCTTTCGAACCTTAGCGAATACAGCTTCTACCAGAAATGCAAAGGCTATGGATACACCTGTAATCAAAAGAACGTTTAGTCCAAAAATATACGTGGCATAGAGCAAAAGTACCCCAAGTGCGGATGCAAACACAATCAGATTTCTCTGTGATGGCACCTCGTTAGGGTTTGAGGATTGACTTGAAATCATTGAATCACCACTTTCTAATATGAGATTTCAC
>PGZW01000109.1 GCA_002841515.1 Firmicutes bacterium HGW-Firmicutes-19
CATTTGGATTATGCCGATGAGATGACGTTGATAAAAGCTATGGAAGGCCGAAAGAAAATATAGGAGGAGCCATGAAAACAGACATTCAAATAGCCCAGGAAAACGTAATGGAGCCGATTGAGCGAATCGCTCGTAAGGCAAAGATTGACAATGAGTATTTGGAACATTACGGAAAGTACAAGGCAAAAATCGATTTAAGAATAATGGAAGGATTGACTAATCAAAAAGACGGAAAACTGATATTGGTCACATCGATCAATCCTACAAAGGCAGGCGAAGGCAAGTCAACAACGACCGTCGGTTTGGCGGATGGATTGGCCAGACTTAACAAGATGGTTATTGGAGCACTAAGAGAACCATCCTTAGGACCGGTTTTTGGTGTGAAAGGCGGTGCAACGGGCGGTGGTATGGCTCAAGTCGTACCAATGGAAGATATTAACCTTCATTTTAACGGTGATATGCATGCTGTGACGACTGCGAACAATCTTATCAGCGCAGCAATTGACAATCATATGTATCACGGCAATACATTGAATATCGATCCGGAACATATCGTTTGGAAACGTTGCATGGATATGAATGACCGTGCATTACGTCAAATCAGAGTTGCATTGGGAGAAAAAAACGGTATTGAGCGCAAAGATGGTTTTAATATCACGGTTGCTTCTGAAATCATGGCGATTTTATGCCTTTCTTCGTCGATCCAAGACTTTCAAAACCGGGTTGAGCGTTGCGTTGTGGCTTATAACAAAGAAAGCAAGCCGATAACCGTCAAAGATTTGGATGTCGGTGGTGCTGTTGCGATGATCATGAAGGAAGCTATTAAACCAAATCTTGTTCAGACGCTGGAAAAAACCCCGATTCTCATTCATGGCGGCCCATTTGCGAATATTGCGCATGGTTGCAACTCGATTTTAGCAACCAAGATGGCATTGAAGCTGGCAGATTATGTTGTTACTGAATCTGGATTTGGCGTTGATTTGGGTGCCGAGAAGTTTATGGACATCAAGTGTCAGGTCGCTAAGATCGTACCCAATGCCATTGTGGTCGTTGCTACGATTCGTGCTTTAAAACTTCATGGCGGAATGGCGTATGAGTCACTCAAGGAAGAAAATATTGAAGCTCTTGCCAATGGCGTAGAAAATTTGGCAAAACATATAGAGACAATTAAGAAATTCCGCGTACCTTATGTCATTGCTATCAATCGTTTCGTCAATGATACAAGTGCTGAGCTAGACTGGTTGATGAACTGGTGCGAGACTCACGGTCATGATGCTGTTGTAAATGAATCTTGGGGTAAGGGAAGCGCAGGAGCAGAAGATTTAGCCAAAGCTGTCATTATGGCTAGCGAGCAAGAAAGTCAGTTTAAACCGTTAGTTACCGATGCGGATAGTGTAGAAGAGAAAATCGATCGGATTTGCCGTGAAGTTTATGGAGCAAACGGAGTTATTTACTCTGAAAGAGCTAAAGAACAGTTGGCTCATTTGACAGATAACGGATGGAGCCATATTTCAGTCTGTATGGCGAAAAATCAATACTCACTGACGGATGATCAGAAAAAGTTAGGACGTCCACGTGATTTCCAAATACACATTTCTGAACTAAGAATCAGTGCCGGTGCCGGGTTTGTGGTCGCATTGACGGGTAGTGTGATGACTATGCCAGGTTTACCGAAAGTACCAGCAGCCAACCACATGGGAATTGATGAGAAAGGGAATATCTACGGATTATTCTAGCAGGTAGAAAATGGCTTCGATTGCGTATGTAACCGACAGAAAAATGATTGAATTTCATCGTGCTTATGGCAACCAAGTGATGAATTTTTGGCGACCAAGCAGTATGAAACAGTTCTCTCAGTTCAATCCGGGTGATTACCTGTTCTTTCTTGCCAAAGGGACAGAACGATTTAACGGAAAAGAAAAAGGTATTGTCGGATACGGTAAATATAACAGCGCTCATACGATGTCATTGCGTCAAATGTGGAATCAATACGGCACATATAATGGATATAGTTCAAAGGACGAACTGGCGGAGGCTATTACCAAGGTAAATAAGAACCACGAGGTCGGAAAAAGCATACACTGTTTATTATTAACGGATGTTGTTTTTTTCCAAGCACCGGTGTATCCCAGTGAAATTGGTATTGTAATCCCACCAAACTTGGAGAGTTATACGTACCTCGACAAGTTTGGGGTTGATTCTACGGTTAAAATCCTGCAAAAAGCGCAACAAACAGGAATCGATGCCTGGCAATCCGCGATGGATCACACCTTAAACAAAGATATTTTCAAGGAAGATGTTATTAGCCATATTTTGGCAAAGCAAATCTCACAAGTCATCGATCCGACGAAACCGGCATCAAAAAAATTGAAGCGCTTTATGACTACTATGTCAGAATCGGTCGAATACATCAAAGGCAGTAAACAAGCGTTGCTAAAGCAAATGCCTCTAACCGTTTATTTGCCTCTGGAATCAAATAGTAAAAACAAAGATCAAGCCCTTTTTGAATTGATCGGAAAAATCAGTGTACTAAAGGAAAGCTTAAAACATGAATCAGAATTTGAAAAATCAGATGTCATTTACTGCATCATTAGTGAAATAAAACTTTCAGCCGAATGGCTAAAAAGACTTGAGCAGATAGATATTCAAGTCATTGAGGGATAAATATGCAAGTATCAAACGATCGTTATTCGAAAATATCATACAATCGAGCAGGAAACAGCGGAGTTCAATTACCGTTGATTTCAATGGGTTGTTGGCATAACTTCGGAACAAATGAATCATTTAAAAATATGCGCGAAATGGTAGCTTTCTGCTTTAACCACGGAATCGTGCATTTTGACTTAGCAAATAATTACGGTCCTCCGGCAGGAGCTGCCGAAGCGAACTTTGGTAAAGTCATGCAAATGGACTTGAAGTCTTACCGGGACGAACTGCTTATATCGACAAAAGCAGGTTATGGGATGTGGGAAGGACCGTACGGAGACTGGGGCAGCAAAAAGTATATTGTGGCAAGCTGCGATCAAAGTTTGATACGTTTGGGGCTGTCCTATGTGGATGTTTTCTATCATCACCGCTATGATCCAAAGACTTCGTTGGAAGAAACAACCAGTGCACTTGCCCACCTTGTTCATCAGGGTAAAGCATTATATGTCGGTTTATCAAACTATCCCAAAGAGCCTCTTGAGCAAGCTGTCAAATTGCTTCGTAATCAAAATGTACCCGTCGTGTTAGGGCAGTATCGTTACAATATGATGGATACCGAATTTGAAAAAGATGGAGTTAAGAAGACCTTGGAGGACTTGGGAGTTGGCTCAATTGTTTTCAGTCCTTTAGCACAAGGATTGTTGACTGACCGCTACTTTAATGGGATACCTGAGGATTCACGCATCAAAAAAGGGACAGGATTTTTAAGGGAAGAACGGTTGACGCCGAAATTGAAAGAGCAATTATTTCAGTTGAATAAGATTGCTCAAAAGCGTGGTCAAAATTTGGCTCAGATGGCTGTGGCTTGGCTCGTTAATAAGAATGTCACTTCGGTTTTGATCGGTGCAAGTAAGGTTGAACAAATCGAAGATAACCTGGATGCCTTGAATCACACACAGTTTACAAAGGAAGAACTCAAAATTATTTGTGATATCCTCGAAAATAACTAAAGATCGTCAATCAACGATCTTTTTTTTATATGTTAGCATCCGCTCAAATTTTGTCTTGGCTTGTTTATATTCCACATCACACGATTTTAGCACTTCTGTGAAACGCTGTTGTGCTTCCGGTAGATACTCAAACAGTTCATACTCAACCTCAAAGTCACTAAAACCGTCAAATTCATTGAAGTCCAGACACCACTCTCCAAATTCATCAACAAACTTTCTTCGATGAGTCGTTGTTTTGCCCAGTGGTTCTAGAGGAGGAAAAATGTTTGAATGTGCAAATAAGTCTAGAATCATGGGGTCGTGAATGTTATGTTCATCAAGAGAACATTCAAACTCATTTAGACCGCCATCTCCCGGTGTTTTTAATGTAAACTCATATTTATTCTTGACTTCTCGAATGCGACACATCCAATGGCGCTTTTGCAAATCATGAAAAGGTGTATCATAGTAGGTGTTAACTTGTATTTTTGGCATAGAAAAATTCATTTTTTGTAAAAGACATTCAAATTGATCGTGGGTTAGTAAACATTTAAGCTCGATTTCCAGATTTTCCTTCATGTTCTCAACCTCTCAACGTTATGATACAATAGACTCAAATGAAAAGGAAGTGTTTGCCATGGAACGATTCACCGTAGTAACCCGTGAAGATGAAGTGTCACTTTCATTAGGTAAAAAAATTGCTGATCAGTTGACAGAGCAAAGTAAGGTTTTTGATAATGAAAATCCTGAGATTGTCATTAGTGTCGGTGGTGATGGAACCATGCTGCATGCATTGCATCAGCGTATGCATCAGATTGAAAGTGTACACTTTGTAGGTATTCATACAGGGACGCTCGGATTTTTTACGGATTATGAAGAAAAAGAAGTCGAGCAACTATTAGAAGATTTGATTTCAGGGAATCCATCGACAGAAGAGGTTCAGTTACTTGAAGTCAGGCGTTACAATGGAGAACGATTTGAATCGCTTTATGCAATCAATGAAGCACGAGTGGAAAATATAATCAAAACACAGCGTATCGAGGTTTTTATTGATGACGAATATCTTGAGACGTTTCGTGGAAACGGTCTTTGTGTAAGCACCCAAATCGGTTCTACGGCATATAATCGTTCACTTCGTGGAGCAGTTCTATTACCTTCGATACGAGCCATGCAGTTGACTGAGGTGGCAGGGATACACCATAAACTGTCACGATCACTATCGACATCGCTTGTAGTTCCGGAAAGTCATGTCATCCGATTCGAAAGCAAGTCTTATAACGATTCCATTCTTTGCTTTGATCATTTACATGTCAGTCTTGATGGTGTCGATGCGATCGAATTTAGACTATGTAAAAAGGCCGCCCGGTTTGCCAGGTATCGGCCGACATCATTTATTAAGCGTTTAAATAACTTATACTGACCCTCGTTGAGGGTTTTTTAGTGTATGGTTTTGTTTTTGTTCTCATTGCTCATATGATACACGATAGCGAAAGGTATCATGTATGACAATAAAGAAGATCCACCTGCCGAGATCATCGGCAAAGTAATTCCGGTAATCGGCAACAATCCAACGATCATGCCCATATTTTGAACTTGTTGAAACAAGAGCATTCCAAGCAAACCGGCAACCATGTAACGTTCACGAGGGTGCTCGTATGCTAAGGCAATGGCCAGTAGCTTAAGATCCAGCAACAGATTTACTATTAAAACGGTCGCTGTGCCAAGGAATCCGTAATTTTTTCCAATAACCGCAAAGATGAAGTCATTTTGGGGTTCCAACAAAGTTATCAAAACAGTCTCATTTCCATGTCCTGTCCATCCGGCAGAACCAACCGCTAAAAGTGAGGTATAAAGCTGATTTCCCCAGGAGTATATATACTTTTCAGTTGCCAACCATCCATGGAACCGGTTTAATCGATAGGAGTTTCCTAATATGCTGGCCAAAGTCTCTGGAGACGTATTATATAAATATACTGAACCGCCTAAAGCAACAATGACAACAAACAGTCCAGCCCAAATCCAGTGATGCTTTATCCCCGATACAGCAAGAATGGCTAGAATCGTAAAGATGATGACGATTGGAATCCCTGTATCCGGTTGAAGGATGATCAATGCTAGCGGAGGCAATACATATTTTGCTACATTCGCAAAAAGCAACATGTCTGTTTTAAAACTTATGATCGTACGATTACGGTTGTGCTCGTCAACAACGTTTGCGGTGATGATGATTAACACGATTTTCATAAATTCACTAGGTTGTAGTGTACCGATCCCTGGCAAAATAATCCAGGCGCGTGTTCCGTTAAGTGGTCGAATAAATGGAATGTCGATCATCCGGTCTAAAAAAAGTAAAAGCAGTAAGAACATCAAAATCCAATAAAAGACCCTTACGCCTGTAAAGAGACGATCGATACCAAAAAACAGCAACCCGGCAAGTAGTGAAAAACCAAGGACAAACCAAATGCCTTGTTTAATCAGAATATCCTGTCCGTTAACGGCGCTTGAGGTTAAAGGAATTGCTCCTTGAATTGCAACTATGCTGAAAACGGCCATTGTCATCAGTAAAATGGTCAGGGTTATATCTATTTTAAAAGATTTCTTTGTTTTTTCTGTATTTTGAATTGTCACTTCAATACTCCTTGGTGAATAGTTTCCTTCGTTGTGTATAATTAAGTATAATGGTATCATAGAATTCGAGGTGATTGTATGCGGAGATGGCATTCTTTTTTGGAAATCGTGCAATTCCCACT
>PGZW01000110.1 GCA_002841515.1 Firmicutes bacterium HGW-Firmicutes-19
AAAACTATGTTATAATTTGACTGTTAAAAACGAGACATCGTACAAAGAGGTAAAAGCAACTATGAATGATGACCCCGGGGACGCGGATAGAGCAAGAAAAACAGACAACGCTTTTTTCTTCACCGTTAATTCCGAGTACCATATCAATAACAAACATCAAAGAATGAATCTTGGGCATCGACTGCCCTTTTTCTCATTCACTCAAAGGCAGGGAAAACACTAATGGAAATCGTATTTTTACTACTGTTGGTATCATTGAACGCATTTTTCGCGGCATCCGAAATCGCCCTGATATCGCTCAATGACAACAAAATCAAAGTCATGGCTGAAGACGGACACAAAAAAGCCCGGCAGTTGCTCAAACTGCTCTCGGAGCCTAGCCGATTTCTGGCAACCATTCAAATCGGCATCACACTCGCCGGCTTTTTAGCCAGCGCCTTCGCGGCCGGCACTTTCGCAGAACCGCTGGTCGAACTAATCAAAGCAACCAATGTCCAAATCCCGGACAATATTTTAAGAGTCGCAACCGTATTTCTGATCACTCTTATTTTGTCTTACTTTACCTTGGTATTTGGGGAACTGGTGCCCAAGCGCATCGCCATGACCAAGGCCGAACCCGTGGCTTTTGCGGTCGTTTCGACTTTATTGATAATCTCCGCGATCACTGCCCCTTTCGTCAAGTTTCTGACATTCTCAACCAATCTGATCGTCAGCATGTTTGGTATTGACCCCCATGCTTCTCAGGGAAATGTCACCGAAGAAGAAATCCGAATGATGGTCGATGTCGGTGAAGAAAAAGGAACGATTCAGCAACGGGAAAAAATGATGATCAACAACATCTTTGAATTCAATAACAAAGAAGCCGAAGACATCATGACCCATCGGATGGAACTGTTCAGTTTACCGGTATCCGCAACGTTGAATGAAATCGTTGAAATGATCCATCAGGAAAAGTTTACCCGTATCCCGGTATTTGAAGACAACATCGATGATATCATCGGTATCTTGCATGTCAAGGATCTGATTCCGCTGATCAATGCAGAAACCGTCGAGAATTTCTCTTTAAAAGACAACATCCGAAAACCTTACTTCGTTCCAACGTCAAAGAAAATCGACGAATTGTTTGTGGATTTACAGCTCTCGAAAACGCATATCGCCGTGGTCATCGATGAATACGGCGGTACTGCCGGAATCGTGACGATTGAAGACTTGATCGAAGAAATCGTCGGTAATATATTTGATGAGTATGATGAGGAACTGATTGATTTCAGAAAGCTTACCGATGACACCTATGAGGTCAGTGGTATGATGAACCTCGATGAACTGGAAGAACGCTTCGAAGTGGGCTTCCCGATCGATGAATATGAAACACTGAGCGGCTTTATCATCAGTCTGATCGGAAAAATCCCGGAATCAGACGATGTGAGTGAAGTCCAGTTTAAAAATCTGCACTTCAAAATCGCACAGGTAACGGAAAAGCGCATCGAGAAAGTCATATTGACAGTCTTGCCTAGCTTTGAAGAAGAAGAATACGAAGACTAAAAAACGCCGGAATCACTGATAGATTCCGGCGTTGTTCTTTTTGGCATCCTTGATGGCATCATCGACTCTTCTTTCATAGCGATAATCCCCGTAATCATAGAGTCTTTTAACATATCCCAATCGAGCCAGTTCTTCTTGAAGCAAACGACCATCGACCCAAACCCATACCAGCTGCCGGCCATAATCATCTTCTCGCTTCCCATCGTATTCGATTTGAATGACCTTGCCTTCACTTAGCCGATCACACGTGTAATCCGCCGCTTCTTGACCATACGGTTGCATTTGTGGATAAACTTCCGGTGTGTCGATGTATAAAAAGCGAGCTTTGCCAATCGGATAAAACCAAGCCGTATCCCCATCGATGCAACGATCCAACGTTACAACGGTGCGTGTCCCGGTTTGTTCTGTTATCGGCGCACAACCAAACAACAAAACGACGAAAAGAAGGACTGACAGTTTTCTCAATGCAGAACACCCCAATTAATCAACAGCTCATCTTCATCATCCATCTCTAAAACCGTGACTTTAGCACCCAATACGCGCATATTGCGCAACATGTCCATAAACTCTTCCCAATGAGAATCATCCAGTTGTAACATTGCTTTTACGGATGATACGGTCGTATAACTGCGCCCTTCATCCAGACAAGCCGCCAGACAATGATCTTCGATCATGTCCAGCATATCTTCCAAGCGGTCATTTTGAGCGATATCGGTGTCTTCCAAACCATCGTCCATCAAATCCCACATCACATCTTCCTTGCTCATCGGCATAGTTTCCTCCTACTGGCGGTATTGTTGCAAAACCGCCTCGCAATATTCTGTGTACTGCGTCACTGCTGACACCGGTGCGAGAATGCGGACTTTCTTGCCAAATTGAAACAACCAGGCAAAGAAGGTCGGTGATACCTGCACTTCGACATCAGCTATAAAACTTTGATCATCCTTTCGTTTCATTTGAGCATGATGCCCGAAACGATCGATCGCCGTATTCAATAAATCATTGTCAAACTTTAAACTGACCCACTGCACATCCCCGGAAAACATTGAGAAAATGTTTTGACTGTATCGCGATATGGAGAAGTTGTCTTTGCCTGTGGCTTGCGCCAACGTTTCTCTTTGCTGATGGGTCACTTGAATCATATCCATACGGTCTACCCTGAAATTCGTCAGCCCGGTATGCTCGGGATAATGCGAAATGACATAATAGTTGTCTTCTGCCCAAACCAGCGAATAAGGAGAGATGACATACTCCTTGCCTTGCTTGCGATACTGCTTTTTCTTGGCATGATTGACATCCAACGTGTAATCAAAGTATCTAAAGGATATCTTCCGGTTTTTAATGATCGCATCGTGAATCTCATCCACATTCTTATATATGTTCTTATTGACCGTTTTACTGCGCTCACTCATATACAGTTTACGCTTTAAATCCGCTGCCTGATACAGACTCATCAGTTTTCCGATTTTTTTGATCAGTTCTTCACTTTTTTCTTTCGTGATAAAACGCGCCGACTGAACGGCATCAATCAGCAACTTCGTTTCCGCAAAATCAAATTGGCGACGATTGATGTAGTAATAATATTTATCTGTCTTTTTCGATGCCACATCGATTCCGGCTGCTTTCAACTCTTCGATATACGTATAAAACGTCTTACGATTCATTTCAATATCGTTTTTCTTAAGCAACTCCTCGATTTCCTCGCGGGTCTTCGGGTTTTCTTCATCCGTCAAATCATACAGTATTTGCATAAAAGCAAATAATCGGGCAATACCGCTTTTTTTCATAGCTCCTCCACAAGAAACATCTATCTATAGATTACGGTATTTGACCGGATGTTTCAAGTGTCCCAAATGAAAACTACACGAAATGGCTGAATAAAACCGGATGATGACATCCGGCTGAAGTTATGGTCGGGCAAATCTGACAACTTTTTCTTGAACGCTGCGATACTTAACCAGTTCGCTCATCGTGACCAACTGATACCCCTCTTCTTTCAGATAGATGATCAGTTCTTCGATGTTATTTGCGGTTGAATCTACCAAATCGTGAATCAAGATGATATCTCCATCCCTGACCTTACCCACGATCGCATCCATGGTTTTTCCCCAATTCTTATGTTTCCAATCCAATGTATCAATGCTCCACATAGCAATCTGACGATCACCGACAGCGAGACGGACATTGGTATCAAACAATCCCATGGGTGGTCGAACGAATCTGGGTTTTACCCCGATGGCCCGCTCGATAGCCGCATCCGTCCGCACGATTTGCGATACGACTTCTTCATGCGAAATATCGCGAAAGTTCAAATGAGACCATGAGTGATTCCCGATTTCATTGCCCTGCTCCACCAACCGCTGTAGCAATTCACTCTTTCCGTAGACATACATCCCAATTACAAAAAACGTAGCGACGACATTGTGTTTCTTAAGTGCAGCATATACTTTCTCAGTTGATGGACGTGGACCGTCATCAAAAGTCAAAGCAATCATCGGTTGATTGGGATCGATCACACGCGGCTTGTTGATTAAAGTTTCCTGCAACAGCCGTTCTTCTTCCTTTATTTCATGATAAACACTTAAAATCAGACTTGGATTTTTCAGTACCTGCCGATTCAGCCATTGCTTCACAATCAGAGGTTGCGCAAGAATCGGAGAATCATCCGGTTGATTGATCTTGTTTAACGCCCGATCGATCACCAGCACTTCAGAACGGACCTGTATAAAATTCCGATGAAAACGATGAGGTTGGGCATGGGGTGAAAGCATAGAAAAAGCAAGCAAAATTACCAAATTGCCTGCCATGAAACCTTGCATTAATCCAATCCTTAGCTTCCTCATATTCATACCCCCAGATACGATTTTATTATAACATAATCGTCAACTAACGGTTGAAAACTATTGGAAAAGTCGGGATAATATTAGTAGAAAAAGAGGTTATCCAATGATTCAATTAAAAGAGATCAATGAAAGCAATTTTAGAGATTGCATCCGTCTGAATGTCAACGAAAATCAAAAGACATTCGTTGCTACCAATGTCTATTCCATCGCCCAAGCCTATATTCATTATGGATCCGCATTTCCCTATGGCATCTATCAAGATGACAAAATGGTCGGCTTCGTGATGCTTGGTCACAACAAAGAAGATCAGGAATTCTGGTTGTGGCGCTTTATGATCGATGAAAAATTTCAGGATCAGGGTATCGGTACCAAAGCCGTACAACTAGCCCTTGAAAAGTTCAAAGAAATGGGAGCAACTGAAATTTATCTATCTTATGAACCCGAAAATCACATTGCCGATGCACTGTATCGCAAATTTGGCTGGTTGCCGACCGGCAAAGTCGAGGAAGGTGAAATCGTTATGTTGCTTACGTTAGATAAGGAGGAAAATCATGTTTGATCACAGTCGGATTTGTCCAAAATGTAATAGCACGGAACTGGGAGAAGGCGTCTTTTCCGGACATGCAACCCTGATGCCCAAAGGAAAGATATTTTCGATGGGTTCATCTGTCATTGCAACCGTATGTACGCGTTGCGGTTATATTGTTGAGTTGAAAGCCAAAGACCCTGCGAAGTTCATTCCACAGAAAAAGAACAGATTATAAGCCCAATTGCTTGGGCTTATTTTTAGTATCCGAGATTTTCGTTGACCAAAATGACGCAGATCCGGTCTCTTACTTGAGAACGTGCAAATCGTACAAATACAGAGCAAATCCGGCTTTCGCTGATACACTCCGTACATTCCCCCACCAAACGACAAGGATTGTTGGTGGCTAAACGTTCATTATTCATCGGACGTGCCGTACGTTTGATCATCTGCTCAGCTTCCGCCATGTTTTTAACCAATTTGTTTACACCGGCGATGACCAATACTTTCTTCGGACCGAAGATCATCGCAGCGGTTCGATTGCCACCGGCATCGACATTGAGCAGTTCACCTTCCATGGTGACCGCATTGGTCGATGTAAGATACACATCACTGCTGAAAGCTTTTCTATGCATTTCTTGTAAATCATTCTCCGGATTGTAGCGGTCGTAAAACGTCACCGGTTGTTGGCGCAGCCAATCGATGATCCCTGTCTCAAACAACGTCATCGAACCACCGACCACGACACTGACTCCCTCGGGAATCATCGTCGCAACCAGTTCTTTCATCTGATCGACCGACTCGACAAAATAAGCATCAAACTTATTCTTTTTTAAATTCTCAACGGCGCGAACAGCACGTACGCGTTGAATTTGCTGGGTATTTTTGTCCATATCCTCACCTCTGTCATCAACGTATCAAAAACTGTGCGAAAATACAAGTTTTCACGTACGAAATGTCAATATTTTTGATTGAAAAAACGTGTCTTACGACACGTTTGGGTGAACATTGTTGATGTTGACGATATAATCGCCTTCTTTGGCATCGACGATCAACGTCACATCACGCTCGATATTGTTTGCCACGATAGCATAGGCGATCTTGGTTTCAACAGCCCGCTGAATATGACGTTTGAGCGGTCGTGCCCCATATTGCAAATCACTGCCCAACACCAGCATCTGATTCAATGCCGCATCGGTGACTTGAAGTTCGATATCTCTTGACGCAAGTCGCTTACGCAAATCATTGATGAATTTCATCGCAATTTTCTTCAACGTCACTTCATTGAGCGCATTGAACACCACGATTTCATCGACACGGTTGACAAATTCCGGTTTAAACAAGCGGCGAACTTCCATCAGATA
>PGZW01000111.1 GCA_002841515.1 Firmicutes bacterium HGW-Firmicutes-19
GAAATTTGAAGAGGTAATAAACTATTGTTGCAATCAGGACAATTGACAGTTGTTTGCCGATCTCCACCAAAAGTAGACTTACAATTCTTGCATATTAGTATTTCGCTCACACTATTTCCCCCGTGTTCTTTTATGACTCAATAGTATCATGAGCAAAAGACTCAGTAAATAGTGGGCATATTCTATTTATAATTTTAGTAAGATATTACATTGGAAATGTGCAAAATACTACGTTGAAAAAATTAAAAAGTATCAACGTCTTGAAAGTGTAAGAAAATGGGCTTACCGAGTGCATATTAGAGCACTTTTCGAGGTGAAATATAATATTAAGGTTATCTTCCATCATCGATCCTGTTTAATTGCGAAATTTAACGGTATAATAACTAAAAAGAGGATAAAATTATGGAGAATAGGCATTATAATCAAAAATCAGGTGAAATAATTGAGAATATAAGAAAAGCACATAGTAAAAAGCGTTTGACGTTGTTTGTTGGTGCAAGTTTATCCTATCTTTCAAAGTCAAGGAAGTGGGATGATCTAGTACATGATATGGCAAATGAGATGGGTAAATCTATCACAGACAATATTGGCTATGATGAGTTAACAAAAATTCCTCTAATGTTTAAAAATTATATGGGAGATGATCATGAAAGATATATTAAGTTTGTATCAGACTCTCTTGGAATTCATAACTTAACACCCAACATTTGCCATTTGTTAATAATGAGCATTGCGCCAACCAAAATAATAACAACAAATTTTGACGATTTGTTTGAAGCAGCCGCATCAGATGCCTTGTTGACATATAAAACTGTCGCTAAAGACGAAGATATAGATGGTATTGATGGATCTTCGCTAATATTGAAAGTACATGGGGATATCAATAATAAAAACATTGTTTTGACGAATACTGATTATCTGGATTACGAAAATAATTTCAAATTGATCTCGACAATCTTGAAGGCATCATTTGCTACTGATTTGATTCTCATTATTGGCTATAGTTTAAGAGATGAAAATATAAAGCGTATTCTTATAGACACAAGTAAAGTTTTAAAATCAGAACTGAGAAAACCGTACTTTATTCATATTGAAGATACAGAAATAGAAAAAAGCGATTATGATTATTATCAAAGTCTTGGTGTCGAAATCATTGACTATAAGGTATTCTGTGATAAAAAAGATACATATGAGGAAAAAGTAAAAGAAGTCTTGAGAGCGATTAGCAAATTGTGTACAAGTAAAAATCTAGGATTATTTAAGCAGGATGATGACTCTATTGATTTTCTTTATAAAAGGCTTCAACCACTTGATGATTTCGCAGCTCTTCGTATCAAAGATGTTGTTGAAACACTCAGACCTCATGTCACATATGATGGTGGTACTATTATTAGTGTTAGAAAAGCAGATGACGATATTTTTAAAGTTTTTCATGAGCTACATAACAGTCCGGAACTGCATAATCATGAAGAAACATTTAGAAAGATTAAGTTAATTAAAAGGGTGTTACAAAAAGCATGTATTTATGGATACTATTACGAAAAATTGTCTACCTTCAATTTCGATAAAAATTTTCAATCTGGAAATGCTTATTCATATGTTGATTTTTATGAGTTCGATAAGGTAATTGGTAACGAAGAAACCGAAATTATGTTGAAGTTAAAAAAGGGCTACTACCTATGTAAGCTTGAAGAATACGAAAGAGCAATTGAAGTGTTTGAGTCTATTGCGAGCCAGTCATTCAGTGAAAAAAAATACGCATATTTTCTAATTGCACAATCTAACAGAAAATATGCTTACAAATTAGGATCTATATATTTCAGTAAAGAATATATCAACAAGGAAAAGAACCAACTTTGGTATGATTACTTTAGCAATCACAGCACTCAATTGTTAGAGTCTTTACCATTGCAAGAACAAGAAAAATATAAATCAATGTTTGATTTTGGGAATAATGAAATATATAAGTTGTCAAGTGAAGTATATTTGCTTGCACAAAAGCTTATTGATGATACTGGCAAAAACACTGTTTATTTTGGAGAATCAACCTTTGATAAGATTTCTCGTAAGATAATCGAGATAGAGCGATATGCGAAAGAAAACTATTTGATAGACGATAGTTTTAAAGAACATCATGATATAATTCGTAACTCAATTACGAGTTTATTAATTAGATACACAAGTAAAAACTTTAAAAGGGTAAGAGAAGGATTTTTTGATGGATTGAGTATGCCTGTTTCAAATGAGACTTTTAGCGATTTGCATTTTCATTTTATGGTTAATTACTTAAAGAAAGATGATATAACAAGCATACATCAAATTAATTCGTTTACTGAAATTGAATTTGAAAATATTGATCATATAGATGAATATATACTTAGGTTTATAAGACCGGTAACTGACGATTTTTTTCTTTCTAAATACCCAAGATTATTGAGAGCAATAGGACCCAAAATCTCAATTCTTTTGATTTTGTTGAGATTTATAGATATCAAAGAGTCGACACTTATAATTTTACTGAACGAGTTATTTAAGAAAGAAAGTTTTTATTTCGATATCTCATATATTGTTTTGCTAATTGATAAACAAAAATCCATTTTTAACAAAGTGAGTTTAAATGTACAGAAAGTTTTAGCAAGAAAACTGTGCAAATTCATAGATGAAGATATTTACTGTTTAGAATCGGGAACTAAACTCAACATGAATACAAGATATGGATATCCATATTACCATTTGATAGATTATATTGAAGAACCCAGCACTCTCTCTGAATATGGATTTAGAGATAAAGTTGAATCTTTGTTTGAACTAGTTGATCAATCTTGCATAAATAGGGTATTACACTTAGCAGATAAAACAGACATTGAGTTAAAACAAAAAATCAATAACAGATTGATAATGTTAGCAAATGAAGAGAATGTATTTGAGTTGGTATTAAACATGTGTACTTACGAGTATGATTGTTCTCGTCTTAATAAACTCTTTATTGACCATTTAAGAGTATATATAGCAAGCGAAAGGACTAGAAAACTTCAGGAGAACACTAGCCCTAAAGATGTGAGATATTCTAAACTATTACAAGCTACAAGATATTATCTCGGTGGAGCTTTGCAAAATATATCATTAACTGAGTTCACGGGCTTAAATGATCAAATTGATTTTATGATAGATCCAGAGCAATTTAACTATAGCTTGTTTCAAGTAGAATGGATATTTTCGTCTAGTAAGCATGAGTTGGAAAGTTTAGCTAATTTGAACAATGTTAGCAAGTCAATTAAACAAAAAATCATAAATTCATTGATGACTAATAACTACAACAGCCATGACGAACTTAGACTTTATGAAATTCTAAATAAATATTTCAGTCGATAACTTCGGTACTTACCGGAGTTTTTTTTTGTGCTAATTTACAAGTAGAAGAGGTGTGAGATGGCCAAGAGCAAATGGGATCAAGTCAAATCGAAGTTACACCTTGTCGAAAAGTGGGCAAGAGATGGTTTGCGTGAAGATCAGATCTGTAAAAACCTTGGTATATCGGTTACAACCTTGGAAGTCTATAAGAAACAATACCCTGAAGTTGTTAAGGCTTTAAAAAAGGGGAAAGAAACCCTGATTACCGAATTGGAGAATGCTCTGATTAAAAAAGCCTTGGGGTATGAATACGAAGAGAAGAAAGTCTACACCAAAACTGAGAATGGAAACTCCGTCACTTATACCGAAATCACTAAGAAACATCAACCACCAGATACCGGAGCTTTGTTTGGTTTACTAAAGAATAAAGACCCTCAAAACTATTCGGATAATCCACAGATGTTGCAGCTGAAACGTCAGGAGTTAGAGCTGCGTGAACGACTAGCGAAAGCAGAGGAATGGACATGAGCAGGCTTCAAACCTTATCAGACTTCTATAAAAGCCCTGAATGGAGAAGCTTACGACAATCCTTGATGATTCAGCGCAGCCATTCGGCTAAAGGTTTGCTGTGTGAATATTGTAAAGAAGTGATTCTTAAAGACATCGACTGTATTGTGCACCAATGTTTTAGTAACAGGAATGAATCACTTTCGTGTATTATTTTTAATCTGATTAATCATCCGATTGTATGTAAAGCCAGTATATCTATCCGGATTGCGATGTTTATCTGTGTCATCCAATACATATTGTGATACTACTGATCCATTGATAATCTGATAGGTCCACAAAGGGAAGTAAAGGTATCGTTCGCCTTCTTTATCTTGAAGAAATAAAAGCCACTGAGTACCCGATTCAAATCCGGGGATAGGAAGTGGATCAAAGGAAACATCTGTACCATTCCAGGGATTCTCATCTTTAAAAGAGATATTAACCGAGACTTTAATGAGTTTTTCGGTATCACCTTTGATAGTTTCAATGATATTAAAATGGGCTATGGTTTCGACCATGTTATAAATACCGGGTCTAAAAAAAGGAGATTTGTGTTCCATCTTATATTCAATCGATTCTAACTTGATAAACTCAACAAAAACAATAGAGTCACTGCCATTTATGACTTCTTCAAAGGAATGATTATATATTGAAGCATCGTCGAACTTTAATGCATCAATTACCGTTAGGTACTTCCGATAATGCTGATATTTTGCATAATTGTAAACATTCACACCATAAAGTGAAAGACTGATGATAATGGGAATCATGGCAAGCTGAAACCACAGATGATTCTGTTGCTTTGGGCTTTTATGCTCGATTTTTTTAAAGTCTCTTGATTCAAACATTTGATACTGTCGATTGACTTCTGTGGTCAATCGTTCTTTGAATCTTCGTTCGAAGTCAGTCATAGAAGTCCTCCTTATCCAAATGCTTGCGGATGTTTTCCATAGCTTTCTGGTAATGGTATTTCGTATTTGAGGTTGATAAATCTAAGAGTGTTCCAATTTCCATAAATGTGTAACCTTCAACAATGTGCATAATAATAATCGATCTTTGCAATGGACTAGTAAAAGGATGTATTTGATGAAGTAAATCCTTAAACTGGACAGAATCATGATTTGGATCGGCCATCTCAGTATTAGAAACATCGTCCTGATTTTGCTCATATTTTCTTTTTCTTAATATATCCACGGCGATATTTTTGGCGATTTTTGAAATCCATGCCAAACCTGAATGATGTGATTTGTATTTATGAATGTTCTGATAGACCCTTAGATAGGTTTCTTGCATGGCATCCGCTATATCTTGTTCATGGTGAAAAAATCCCCTCAAAATCATGTAGAGCAAGCGTTGGGTTTTTTGAATCAATAATTCCATTGCATCATGGTCATTATCTTTAAGTTTTGAAAGACATTCATTAACTTCTCGAGTGTGTTGTCCCATTGCAGCCCTCTTACTTATATAACGTTTTAAGTATCAAAAAAGACAGTCAACATATGATTATGTATTAATATTATAACAAAGTTCAATCATTAACCTTATATATAAAAAATATCGAAAGTTCCATCCAAATGAAAAAATTGATGTTTCCAAAAAGTAGGGAAAACTTTCATGTTCATCTCTCAATTTCTAAAACTTCTATATACTTTCTTAGGGACATGATTCTCTACATCAAAATGTGAAGAAAAATTTCTGTTTTTTCCCCACTCCCAAAGGGAACCATCCGATTTGAGAGCTAAGTACTGTCCAACGTTTGCTTTGAAATCTACAACATCATCTAACAAGGCACTGGGAACATTTCCAGACTCTTGTCCCCACCCGTTCAGCACATTATTCTGATCAATAAAGTAAGAATTGCTACCTTCCGCAAGCACAAGTTTTATTGGTGCATCATACTCAAAAGGAGTAGCCATGAACTGACAACCACTTATTAATAAGATAAATACTAGTATCAAGTATTTTGATTTCATTTCTGTTTTTACCCCCACAAGATTATATGATGTTTCACTAATAATCTGACCAAAGTTTATTAGGCCGCGTTTAATGTTAATCTGATTATATAAAAACCGCATTATTTATTCAAAAGTATTAGGTGTATTGATTAATTAATATATTGCCTATAACTCGAGAAGTATTTAGGCAGTAAAACGGTTAAGAATTTTGGATATTATATTCATGTAAAGTTCGATAGGGATTTCACAGTAAAAGGGCCATTCTAAAGTCTTTGTAATATTGACAGGTTTACTTCTTTGACATACAATTTTGTTAAAGAGATTGCAATAGTTACATTCAAATCGATCTTGCACGTTATTTTTGAGTTCTATTCTCAGCATACTTGAAAATCAATT
>PGZW01000112.1 GCA_002841515.1 Firmicutes bacterium HGW-Firmicutes-19
GGGTCAGATTAGGGATATCGAAGCAGAAAGCAAACCTGTCGGCTGGGATCAGTTATTGATGATATATCTGCTGAAAACCGGAAAACTTTTGGCAAGTGCATTGGTCATGGGGGCAATTATCGCCCATAGAAGCGATGATGTTTCAACCTGGCGCAGAATCGGTGAAAATCTGGGACTTGCCTTTCAGATTCAAGACGATATCCTTGATGTCACAAAAACGACGGAGGAACTCGGCAAAACCGCAAACAGTGATATCAGCAACCATAAATCAACAGCCATCACGCATTTGGGACTAATGGCTGCCAAAGAAAAAATGATCCTTATATATCAGGATGTCCTTGAAGACTTAAAAGATTTATCTTTGAGCGGTAGCGAAGTCCGCAATATCATAGAACTCTGCAGTCACCGTCAAATCTAGGAGGGTACATGGATCTTCGATCAATAAAGCATCCGGATTTTCTAAAGAAACTTTCGATCAGACAATGCAACGAATTATCAAAGGAGATTCGTTCTTTTCTGATAGACAATGTTTCAAAAACCGGCGGGCATTTATCAAGCAATCTCGGGGTAGTCGAGCTGACGATAGCTATGCACATTGTTTTTGATTCACCGGTGGATAAACTGATTTTTGATGTCGGACATCAGAGTTATGTTCATAAAATCCTCACGGGGCGAGCCGATCGTTTTTCGACGCTTCGTCAGTACGAAGGGTTGTCCGGGTTTAATAAGCGCAGCGAAAGTGAACATGATGTCTGGGAAGCCGGGCATTCATCGACTTCACTCTCAGCCGCATTAGGGATGGCGGTCGTACGTGATTTAAATCATGAAAATCATCACATCGTTGCAGTTATCGGGGATGGTTCCATCATCAACGGAATGGCTTTTGAAGCATTGAATCACATTGGGGAACTGGGGAAAAATCTCATCATCGTATTTAATGACAATAATATGTCCATATCCAAAAATGTCGGTGCGATGAGCATTGCGTTTGCACGTCTGCGTGCAAGCAAGTCATATAATACACTGAAACAAGATGTCAAAGATGTCCTAAAGACAAATGTCGTCGGAAATACCGTGTTGAAAGGGATGACGGCTGTTCGAGATACACTTAAATCACACATCGTAGATTCTTCAATCTTTGGTGAGTTAGGTATCGAGTATTTGGGCCCGGTCGATGGTCACAGCATCAAAGAGTTGATTCGTGCCTTTGATACCGCCAAAAAACATCAGGGTCCAATCGTGATTCATGCCATTACCTGCAAAGGAAAAGGATACCCGCACAGCGAATCAGATAAGGACGGGTCTTGGCATGGAGTCAATCAGTTCGATCCGGATACGGGTGTTTTTAACAGCAATCTGCCACCATCACATGCATACTGGTCTTCGATTTACAGCGAAACGCTGATCCGGCTGGCTGAAAAGAACACCACCATTTCCGCCATCACTCCGGCGATGGTCGGCGGCTCAAAACTGGAGAAATTTTTCAGTCTGTATAAAGAACGCAGTTTTGATACCGGCATTGCCGAAGAACATGCCGTCACTTTTGCTGCAGGGTTGGCCTTAAGCGGGCATCGTCCGTTTTTGTCACTTTATTCCACTTTTTTACAGCGCGGCTATGATCAGATCAATCATGATATATGCCGAATGGATTTACCTGTCGTCATTGGGATTGATCGAGCAGGACTTGTTGGTGAAGATGGTGATACACATCACGGAGTATTCGATATCGGGATTTTGCGGCCTTTGCCTAATCTGGTAATTGCATCAGCGAAAGATGCCGATGAAGCACAAGATTTGCTTTTTACGGCATTCAATCAACAACATCCTTTTGCAATCCGTTATCCGCGTGGTTTTGCATCGTATCAACCCAAAGAAAAATTAGAGAATATTGAAATCGGATCCTGGGAAATGCTGAATTTCAGTGAAGAAAACAAGGCTGTGATCATCAGTTACGGTCCGGATGTCGATCGTATATATCAGAAAGTAATCGTTAACGGCTTGAAAGTCAGCATTGCCAATGCCCGCTTCATCAAGCCTGTGGATGGTTTGATGATCAGTGAAATCGCCGCTATGAACATTCCTGTTTTTGTATATCAGCCGGACATGGAAATCGGCGGACTGACTTCTGCGATCCTTGAATATTGTGCAAAAAAACAATGTTCGCTCAATCTGATGTCTATCGGATTGAATGATGAGTACATCCCGCATGGGTCGATCGGTATTTTACGGAAAAAATATGGAATTGACATCAATACCTTGTTTGAACACGTTTTAAAGGTCGTAGGTGAATAATATGCGTCTAGACGTTAAATTATCTGTGATGTATGATATTTCCCGTCAGAAGGCTCAGGATGCGTTGAAACAGCAGCGGGTTTTGGTAAACGGACAAATCGTTTCAAAAAGCTCCTTAGAAATCAAGGAATCCGATGTCATCGAACTAAAGAGCCGCGAGATTGAATTTGTTTCTAGATCGGGGTATAAATTAGAAGAAGTAATTCAAAAACATGATGTTGATATCACGGGTATGACTTGTATCGATATCGGTGCTTCCACCGGTGGATTTACCGACTGTCTGCTTCAGCGATCGGCTAAATCAGTTACGGCCGTGGATGTCGGCACGATGCAGCTGCATCCCAAACTCAGAAATGATCCGCGGGTCAACGTCATGGAAAATACCAATGCCCGAAATCTTACTGTTAAGCAGTTTGAAGGTCTTTTTGATTTACTGGTCATGGACGTTTCGTTTATATCGGTCAAACTGTTGATCGAAGGGCTAAACACACTGATAAAACCGGAAGGGCTGTTGTTTATATTGATCAAACCGCAGTTTGAAGTCGGCGAGAAATATTTGAATAAACACGGGATTGTCAGTGATGAAAAATATGTGTTGAAAATGCTCAACGAATATCGGGTTGTTTTTAAGTCATTGGGTCTAGCCATCGTCGATTGCCATAAAGCATCGATGACCGGACGCGATGGTAATCAGGAATACATTTTTTACCTAAAGAAACCTTAGCAGGGAGGAATGGCCGTTGATTCGTCAGATAACCGTTAAGAATTTTGTTTTGATTGATGAAATCACGCTTGATCTGTCGTTGGGAATGAGCGTTTTTACCGGTGAAACCGGGGCAGGGAAGTCTCTGTTGATCGATGCCATTGGATTGCTTTGCGGCGATAGAGCTTCCAGTCAGTTCATTCGCAAAAACGCACATTCAGCTTTTATTGAGGGTGTTTTTGAGATTGCTCCGCAGTCTAAAGCCGGTCAACTCTGTAAAGAGTTCGATATTGACGTAACAGATTTGCTGATCATCAGCCGAGAGATCACCGTGGACGGAAAGTCTTCGTCTAAAATCAATCACAGGCTCACCCCTTTAAGCGTTGTAAGAGAACTTACTTCGGCGATTCTTGACATTCACAGTCAGCACGATTCGCAGTATTTGCTCAATGATAAGTATCATCTTTCGTTACTGGATGAATATATCGGAGAAAATATAGCCCTCGACAGTGTAAAAAGCAAATATCAGCAATGGAATTCGCTTGTGAAAGAAGTTGATGAGAAATCCTCAAGTGAGTATAATGTCGCCGATCTGGACTTTCTTAATTTTCAGATTCAGGAAATTGAGGCTTTTAATCCATCGCAAGACGATTTTGATGCTTTGGAGCAAAAACAGCGTCAGTTGATGGCTTTTGAAAAAATAAGTAAACTGGCCAATGCCTCACTAAATCTGCTGGATGAGACCGAAGGGGTCAAAGAGAAGTTATTTGAGTCATATAAAAGCCTCAGTGCATGTCATGAAGATACCACTTTGTTTGAATTGGGAAGCAGTCTTGAATCACTCTATTACCAAATTGAAGATATTACCGAAGAACTCAATCATCACTTATCCAAGTTGGAATTCAGTGAAGATGATTTAAATATGATTCAACAAAGGCTGTTTGATTATGGCAAACTGAAACGAAAGTATGGCAATGCCATCGATTTGATTCTTAAAAAGAAAGACGAATTCAAAAATCGGGTCTTTACCATTGAAAACAGACAGGATGTCCTGGAAGATCTGATTCGAAAACGTGATCGTGCTTTTGTTGAATATCAACAGGCGGCTTACGATGTAAGTGTGCTTCGTAAAGAAAAAGCATTGGAATTAGAAAATGAAATCATCCGACATTTAAAGGATTTACAGTTGGAAAACACAAGGTTCGTCATCGAAATCAGTGAAGGCAAGCCGACTTCTTCAGGCAGTGACAAAGTCGTTTTTGTGATTTCGACCAATCCGGGTGAACCGTTGCGCCCCTTAAGCAAAGTAGCCAGCGGCGGAGAACTCTCTAGAATCATGCTTGGTCTTAAAGCGATTTTTACGAAGCTGCAAGGGATTTCGACGATCATTTTTGATGAGATCGATACCGGAGTTTCCGGAATCATCGCAACGAAGATCGGTCAGAAAATGCACTCGCTCAGCAAGGATGCGCAAATACTCACAGTGACTCATCTTGCACAGGTTGCTGCTTGCGGAAATGAACATTTTCTTGTCAGTAAAGAAGCAGGTGAGGATACGACTTTGACAAACATAGAACGATTGGATGATCAAAAGCGCATCGAACAGCTCGCCTTGATTTCTTCCGGCACACTCAGTGATAAAGCAATCACTGCCGCCCGCGAACTTTATTTGCGCAATAGAAATACAAATTAATCTTCTATTGAAGATTTTTTTGTAGGGAGGTCTGTTTTTGGGTAAAATCATCTTTCATATCGATATCAATGCTTTCTTTGCTTCTGCAGAGACTTTGCGTGACCCTTCACTTAAAAACAAACCGATCGCGGTTTGCTCAAATAAACGTGGTTCTGTTGTAACTACAGCAAACTACATTGCCAGAGAATTTGGAGTTAGAAGTGCCATGCCACTGGTGGAAGCACTGAAACTTTGCCCGCAACTGGTTGTTACGGGTGTACATTTTGACTTGTATGAAAAAATATCGGCACAATTTGTTGAGTTATGCAAGAAATACACAGAAATCGTAGAAGTTGCCAGCGTGGATGAATGCTATCTCGATGTGACACAAGTCATCAAACAATATAAGCGACCGTTGGATCTGGCGATGGTTATTCGTAAGGACATTAAGAAAAACATAGGTTTGGATGTCAGCATTGGGATCGCGCCGAACCGTTTTTTAGCAAAAATGGCTTCTGATATGAAAAAACCCAACGGAATGACCGTTTTACGTCAAAAAGAAGTACAAAGCAAATTGTGGCCATTACCTATCGAACGGATGCATGGCATCGGTGTCAAATCAGCAGAATTGCTTAAAAACGCAGGTATATATACAATTGGTGATCTGGCAGTTTGTAAGAGCAATCATGTGCTGTTTGTTTTTAAAAAAAATGCGGAATTGTTTATTCGTCGCGCCAATGGTGAGGACGACAGTGAACTGGATATTGATTCAATGGTCAAATCGCTCTCTCAGTCAACGACATTGATGAATGCAACCAGCGATTATGATGAAATCACGATCGTCATCGAGCAATTGTGCCGCGAATTGCAACAACGTTGCATAGACGAAGGCGTTTTGGCTCAACAAGTGACCATTACGGTCAAAGACGAAATGTTTCAGTCGTATAGCCGGACCATGAAACTGCCTGCTGCGACAAACTCTCACCAAGAGTTCTTTGAAAATGCATTGCTGTTGTTTGATGCCAACTTTTCAGAGGTTACCGTCAAATTGCTTGGTGTCGGATGTTCTCATTTTATCTTTCGTGATATAATCAGTGAACAACTGAAACTGTTTTAGGAGACGACCATGGAATTTCTTGAAGCTATCAATGATTTTTTGCACTATTGTTCGATCAATGAAGGCAAAGCCAAAAATACTGTCGATGCGTACCGTCAAGACTTAACGGGTTATCGGCTTTTTATGCATCAAAAAAATCGCGTACTGGATCAAATCACGCATCAAGACTTGATTGAGTGGATTTCATATGCGAAAACAATGAAGAAACCGACCTCCGTTAACCGAATGGTCAGCAGTATGACCGGTTTTCACCGCTATTTGTACAATCAGTATAAAATCAGTGATCCGACGGTGAAATTGTCGGTCTCACGAGCAAAAAATCCATTTCCAAAGACTCTCAATCGCCAAGATGTCAACCGATTACTTCAAAGTTTTCCAAAAACTCCGATAGGAGAGTATCAACGCACGATTTGTGAAATGCTCTTTTCAACCGGCTTACGTGTAAGCGAACTTTGCGGTTT
>PGZW01000113.1 GCA_002841515.1 Firmicutes bacterium HGW-Firmicutes-19
TTTTATGAATTTGATAAACTTGAAATTCAATATCGTAGCCACAACTCCAAGAAGGACAAACGAAAAGACAAGCACAACCAAGTCTTTAATTGGAATATCTACTCCAACCGCAGTCTGAATGATATTCTGGCTGATTACGGTTAATCCCACGATCGTAATAAAGGTTAACAAAATCGGGGTCAGCTTATAACCAATGATTTTTCTTTTATATAATGCAAAAGCACTGATAAGGTACACAGGCAAAATGATGGCTAGATCAAGGACAAACGTCGGCTCTGTCGTGTAGATTTCAATCATTGACAATGGCTTACCTGAAAGAACAGCCGGAAGTATGAACTCAAGCCAAACCAACACAGAAAGTCCGCATAATAACAGGAAAAATGCTGTTGTACTGAATTTAAAATCAGTAATCGAGTCAACCAGATTATCAGAATGAATCAAGTCATCGATTACATAAATCATCATAAACAAGCTAACTGAAAACAGTCCTACATAAACAGGAAACAATGAGTTAAAGGTAACTCCGAAAACAAGACAAGCCGAATAATATAATAACCCGGCAAGCGCTCCAACGTGCCAGAACTTGAAACGATTAGATTTTTCACGGAAATACGTCAACCATCCGAAAGCACTTGCCACAATAAACATGACAATGTCTGTCCCTTTATTACCGGCAGCTTTTATTAATGAGTTATATCTATAAATTCCATCGCCAAATAGTTCGATGTTTTCACCGTAAATATTCTCAACTATAAAACGTTCTGCACCGGTTGAATAGAAAATTCCAACCAATGCGGAAGTAAAGGTCAAGCCTACGATTAAATAACATAGAAATTTCGTGTTTTTCATTGTCTTATCTCCTTTTGGAATCTTATGTCAAAAACGGAATACTCTAATTTAAAATACATCCTCTTGATTTTTGTCCGAAAATCAAATACTTCTTCAATATCAATTTTATGTAATATAATCCCGATATGTCAATGCCACAAACGTTAATATCAGCACAAAAAAATACTAATCATTTATCAGGTTTACATATTGTTTTTGAACATCGTAAGACTTTGAGTCTTATATGAAAATGATGAAAGCCTGGATTCTGTCCAGGCTTTATTATCGAATATTGAACTCCATTCTCTTCATTGATAAATGAGTGATAAGAGACATAACTATGATCAGAACAATCGTAATCAAGGTAGAGGTCACTATATTTTGAGGTTGGAACTGAAATTTCGATGAGAAGTCGATCAAGCCGGATGGTAGGTAGGCATGGATGTCAAACAATCCACCCACTGCCTGCATTAAGTAAGCCGTGACCAAAGTAATGAACCCGGTTGGTAAGGCGCGTTTTAGTAAAGCTCCCCACATGATCAGATTTGTAATAATAAATATGAAATAGATTCCTTGTAGCATTCCGGCATACAGTACATCTTGAAACGGCACCTCAAATTCAAATAGAATTCCTGAGTATGCATAGCATATCATGATGGAACCCATCACCAACGGCCACTCCATCAATTTCAAGAATCAATCGTCGATGGGTTTCATCTGTGTCTTCTTTCAACTTACTAGCAATTGCTTCTTCTGTCGTGTTAAGACCATTCGGAAACCCTGCATGTGCCATAATTTTCCCGTCATTCCACCATTTGCATAAAATGGATGCATCTTCGGTCGTTGCATTTCTGATAATAAGTTTTTGATTTTGAATAAACATAAAAAATCCTCTCCTCTGTTAACATTTGCGAAAATCTTATGCCCCTCTATACTTGAACTATGCGTTTCTGCGATACAGCCATGCTTCAAGTATTACACCATACACGATACCGGCTAAAAAACTTATGTGATCCGCAAATCCGGTCGAACTATAGAACGCGAATGAAACTAATAGCCCAAATAACACTCCCCGAAGCAATGCTTTACTTCGATCGATTTTAGCCCAAGGTGCTCCTATGAGCAATCCCAGGACAACTCGGTTGTACCAGAGTGAGAATACAAAAACAGGTGATGCGGTGAAACCAGAGCGAATCGATGCTCCGATCACACAAACAAGACCAAGCAATACACCACCTAAAAGGGATTCTATCATTCTTCGTTTCATTCATTACCACCTTTTCTAGCTTTTTTACAACTCGATCTAAATTTTGTTCTTCAAACGCGATTACAACAATGAAAGTCATCAGATAAACCGCGTATCTTAATCATCGAGTAACCTTGACCTGGTATTGGTTATAAAAATCTGAACCAATCTCGTCTGCCATACAGAATTCTCTCTACGTTAACTACCTTGTTAGCCTCGTCTATAGAAAAGAAAACAACATAGTTTTTTACGATCATCTTCCTATATCCCAATTGTGATAAAAGTTCATCATCAATCAGCGGATAGCGCTGAGGCAAATCAGACAGACTCATCAACGCTTCTTCAAAAATTTCCATCAAATGAACAGCCGATACGGATGAAGTCAACTGAGCAGAAATGTATCGTATAATATCACTCAAATCACTTTGAGCCGGGGTAGAAACATCCACCTTATAGTTTACCATCAGTAATAACCTGTTTGATGTCCATCATGACTTCCTGTAGCGGACGCTTGTTTTCAGCTTTGACAGCAGCTCTACCTTCATCAAGCAAACGGTAAAGTTCCAACTTACCGCTGAGTGCTTCATAAGCTTCAATGCTCATTACCGCCAAATCACCTTGTCCATTTTTAGTTATAAAAACAGGCTCACGTGTTTCATGGCAAAACGTGGATATCTCATTGTAGTTGTTACGAAGATCAGTGCTTGACTTAATATTTGGCATTTCATTTCCCTCCAAAAATATCTAAAGAAATTATACCCAAATTTCTTTAGATTGTCAATTTGACATAATGATTAGTCAGTGAGAAAGTGACTCGAAAACCATAAAATTGTTCTAAAATTTTATCTAAAAAACAACGATCTTCAAACCAATCAGATTCTGATTTTTCATCTTTTTACTTTTCAAAATCTGTTGAAAATATTGCTTTACTAATAATCATAGTTCAGCCGATTTGGTTTTGTGACAGATTTTAAAGTTTCTTAATCTTCATGATCTATTGACAGTTCATCAATTTTAAAGACATTACTAGAAACTCGAAAATGCATATATCAGGCTTTCTTGAGCAAACTTCAATTACTTTCTAGTCATCAATACGACACTCTCAACATGAACCGTCTGAGGGAACATATCTACCGGCTGAATGACTTTTATTTCATACTGTTCTTTAAGTAAAGCAATATCTCTTGCAAGCGTTGCCGGATCACAAGAAACATAAATCAGACGCTCTGGAGCAATTTCAATTATATCCGCAATGACTTCTGAGCATAGTCCTTTGCGTGGCGGATCGACAACGATAACATCGACCTTTTTGCCTTCCTCTGCCAAACGCTTCTTCGCGCCTTTGGCATCCATCGCCCAAAAATCAATATTGGGAATATGGTTCAACATCGCGTTGGCCCAAGCATCATCAATGGCCGATTTTTCTACATCGACCCCAATGACCTCTTCTACAAACCTGGCCAAGAAACCGCCAATCGTACCAACACCGCAATATAAATCCAACAAGACGTCGGTTTTCTTTAAATCCGCTAACATATACACTTGGTGATACAACACTTCCGTTTGAATCGGATTGACCTGAAAAAACGAGCGCAACGATACTTTGAACTTCAAACCCATCAAATCATCTTCAATGAAGTTTTGTCCAAACAAAACATCATCACTATCCCCCATGATGACATTATCATCCCGGTTATTCACGGTGACCATTACACTCTTGATATAGTCAAAACGCTTCGTCAATAACTCAACCAGTTTTTCCTGATGATCAAAATGGCGATAACGTGTCACAAAAGCAACCATCACTTGCTTTGACTTAAAAGCCTGACGAATGATGATATGTCTTAACTGCGGGATTGGACGGCTCATTAAAAATGTACGCATCCACGCGATGATCTCATTTTGTTCATTGCTTTGAACCATGCATTCCGACATATCGATGATTTCATGAGAATTTGTACGATAGAAACCAATTTTCACGCCTTCTTTATCACACTTCACCGGAACCTGAACTTTATTGCGATAAAACCATGGGTCGGACATTGTTAAAATCGGACGCACTTCAACATCCACTTTGGCAATGCGTTTCATCACTTGTACGACCAGATTCTGCTTAAAATCTGCCTGATGCTCTTTGGACATATGCATGATCTGACAACCACCGCACTGCTTGACCACCGAACAACGAGGGACTACACGATCCTTACTTTCCTTAACGATTGACAGTCTGCGACCGTACCCGAAGTTCTTTTTGACCAATGTCAAAACGATTTCCCCGCATTCCCCAATCATCATATCTTTCACAAAAACCGGAAACCCATCCAGTTTTACAACACCTAATCCTTCGGATGTATAATCACTGACACACCCCAATACGACATCGTTCTTTTTCATTTGCTCTAAAAAAGGGCAGTGCCCTTTTATCCTCCGTTATCTTCCTCATCTACATCATCTTTTAACCGATTATAAAGCTCTTCCACAAATTCCGGATTCTTTGGATCAGAAACCAATTGAATCAATGGTTCTTCCATAACGGAATTCAACAAAAATATCAAATACTTATAACTGTCCTCATTTTTTAACTCCAGATTATTATAAATATGCAACTCCAAATCATACATTTTTGATGTTTCATTCATTTTAAAATACGTGTTTACCGGCAATACCGACGAAACATGACTGTATAGTGTTGTCGCCAGCGTTGTGAGTTGTTCTAACGTGATTTCATCATCAACATCCACATTGACCCGCAACGATGCACTGATCAGTGTGATTTTGACATTATCAACCAAAGCCTCTGCCGAAATTTTTGATTCAAGTTCCGTCAGTTGTTCGCTGGTGATCTTAGGATCCAAATCCAGATCATACCGATTTCCAAACAAAGGTGTACCTGTAGCCGCAAAAGCATCATATAAAACCTTACCGATAGCAACGGTCGGGATCGCAATCAACACCAGACTTAAAATAAGGACGACCGTCGGCCAATGTATTTTTGATATTTTTCTTTTTTTAACAGTAGTTTTCTTTTGAGTCATAAATACCTCCTACCGAAACTATTCTACAATAATTTAACGCATATTGCACGATTTATCGTTTTGACAGCTCTTTAATCAACAACTCACTGGTCATTGCCGGGTTGGCTTTTCCCTTGGAAAGCTTCATGATCTGCCCTATCAAAAAACCCAATGCACGATCTTTACCATTTTTATAATCCTCAATCGATTGAGCATTATGATCCAAAATTTCTGTGACCCACAACAGTAACTGACCTTCATCTGATACTTGAGTCATCCCTTTTTTCGCAACGATTTCCTTCGGTGTTTCGCCATTGATCATATCCGCAAATACTTCCTTGGCTTGTTTGCCGGAAATTTTTCCTTCACTGACCATGATCAGTAAATCCGCCATATGTTGAGGTTGAATCCAATCCGCAAACTTCTTTTCACTGCGCAAGGAAGCCACCGATAAAACCTCGCTGATCAACCAGTTGGCCGTTGATTTAAAAGGTGCCCCAAAACCAACGATCGCGTCGAAATAATCTGATAAATCCTTCCCTGAAGTCAAAATCGAAGCATCATAATCCGATAATCCCAGCTGATTGATATACGCTTCTTTGCGCTGCAAAGCCGTTTTCGGAAGCCGCGATTTCACTCTTGAGTAAAACTCATCCGAAATCAATACGGGTGGAATGTTGGGTTCCGGAAAATATTTATAATCAACGGCCCCCTCTTTTTTGCGCATCAACACGGTCTTGCGGGTTGTTTCATCATAACGACGCGTCGATTGAACAACGGACTCACCTTTTAAATAAATCTCGGTTTGTCTAACGATTTCCGCTTCAACGGCACGTTGAACATTATTTACGGAATTCAGGTTTTTAATTTCGACTTTCGTGCCATAACCCTCAAATCCATATGGTCGCAAAGAAATATTGACATCACAACGCAAGGAACCTTCCTCCATTTTGACATCTGAAATATCACCGAATTCCAACAGTGACTTCATCTTCTCGACAAATGCGGCAGCTTCCTTACCACTGCGAATATCCGGTTCGGAAACGATTTCCACCAGCGGTGTCCCCGC
>PGZW01000114.1 GCA_002841515.1 Firmicutes bacterium HGW-Firmicutes-19
CAAAGAATTTACAACAAATAATAAATCTCTGATATAATGAAAACAAAAAGAAAAGGGGAAATGTATGAAGCTGACCAAATCTGAGAAGAGTTGGATTTTGTATGACATTGCCAACTCAGCATTTATCTTAAGTGTTACCGCTACGATCCCGATTTATTTTAGAGCGCTTGCTGAAAACGCCGGAGTTGAAAGCAATATCGTATCTGCCTGGTGGGGGACTGCCACTTCCGTAGCGGTCATTATTTTGGCCATCATGGCTCCGATTTTGGGGGCAATTGCCGATTATAAGGGAATGAAGAAAAAATTGTTTGTTGCTTTTCTGGCGATGGGAATTTTAGGTGCATTCACCTTAGCTGTTACCACGGATTGGATGGCATTTTTGCTTTTATTCATCGTTGCACGTGTCGGTTATTCTGCCTGTAATATTTTCTACGATTCGATGCTGGTCGATGTTTCGACTGACGATCGTATGGATATGATTTCCTCACAGGGATATGCCTGGGGTTACATCGGAAGTACGATTCCGTTTATCGTCGGTATCGTACTCATCTTTACCAAACCATTTGGTATTTCCACGACTCAAGCAACACAGATTTCATTTTTGATCACCGCCGTTTGGTGGGGCTTGTTGACAATTCCAATTCTAAAAAATGTCAAGCAGACATATTACCTGGAACCACAGCCCAAAGTCGTTTCGAAGGCGTTTGGCCGCGTATTTGTTACCCTCAAGAAAATCTTTAAGAATAAAAAACTATTCTATTATATCGTTGGCTATTTCTGTTACATCGATGGCGTTTATACCATCATATCGATGGCAACAACCTATGGTGGTGAAGTTGGTATCGGTACTACCGAAATGATCGGTGCTTTATTGCTTACTCAATTCGTAGCTTTCCCGTTTGCAATTTTAGCCGGTGTGTTGGCTAAAAAGCATGGGGCACTGAAACTGTTGAAATTTTATATTCTGATGTATATCGGCATATCGCTGTTTGGTTATCAGTTGGATCAAGCATGGGAATTCTGGGTATTGGCTGTTGCGGTCGGAATGGCTCAAGGCGGAATTCAATCCCTATCACGTTCATATTATGGTAAAATCGTTCCTAAAAACGAGTCCAACGAGTACTTCGGATTCTTTGATATCTTTGGGAAATTCGCTGATTTCTTTGGCCCGATGATTTTGGCTGTTATGGCGGTAACTACCGGATCATCGCGAAACGGGATCCTGGCACTCATCATATTATTCGTTATCGGTTATTGGATGTTGGTCAAAGTCGAAAAACTCGACAAGGCTGAAAAAGCAGTTCAATAAAAAGAAGCAGTCGGAATCAATCCGACTGCTTTTTACTTTGTACATGACGCATATGCGTCTTTTTGTTTTTTCTGGAAATGTATCTCATTTTGCGTAACTGCTCAGCGATTTTACGTACGTCTTTGCGCGATAACACCATCGGTTGGGTATTGAGCCATGATTTCAACTGCTTGTTGAGTTTCCACCGGTGAACGACACGATTGTTTTCGTCTGCCGTCACCTGCAAGGTACAGGCTTCATCAACCACAATCAGTGAAAACTTCGGAACTTGCTTGTACTGAGGCAGCGCTTTATTTAAAGCATAAATGTGGGTTTGGTTTTGACGGATCGGACTATACAAATTGCGTTTATGGTGCTTGAACTGCAGTGTCCATTGATCTTGATTGTAATGTCCAATCAGTGTTCCGGAGAAATGCTTTGTTTCGATCACGACCAATCCGAAACGTGTGATCATTACGGAATCAATCTCCGTAGGTACCGTGTTGTTAGTTACACAGTAAATATGAGAAACGACCTTTTTATAACCCGGGAAATTGAGTGCGCTGATATGCGTCAGCCATTCACCGAACCGTCCGTTACGCGATAGTTTATACAGGAAATTTTTCAAAGACATACTAGAGCACTTTGTCGTCGACGCCCTCTAGCCACTGATCGATCGTTGTGATTACCGAACTTACACAACCTTCTTCAAATGGTGACTTCAGATTGGCTTCTTTAACTAAGCCGGTGAAGGACATCGTTCCACCCAATGTGCACAGGTGATGATAATCTTTCCATGCGTTTTCGTCCTTGTCTTGAATGCGTTTGAAGAACTGAAGCGCACATATTTGAGCAAGAGTGTAATCGATGTAATAAAACGGCATTTGGAAAATGTGCGCCTGCTGATACCAGAACGTTCCTTTTTCCAAAAACTCGCTCTCAGCATAATCGATGTGCGGTAAATACTGTCTCTGTAATTTACGCCAAGCAGATTTTCTTTGATCCGGTGTCATATCCGGATTTGCATAAACTTCATGTTGGAAATGGTCAACCAAAACCCCGTAAGGAATAAACTTGATTGCTCCGCCCAAATGAGTGTAGCGATATTTTTGCGCCTGATCACCAAAGAAATTTTCCATCCAAGGCCATGTGAAGAATTCCATTGACATTGAGTGGATTTCGGCACTTTCCATGGTCGGCCACATACATTCAGGAACCTCGATGTGACGGGATGAGAATACTTGGAAAGCATGTCCTGCTTCATGGGTCAAAACATCGATATCTCCGGAGGTTCCGTTGAAATTCGAGAAGATAAAGGGTGATTGATAATCTGCGATGTACGTGCAGTAACCGCCTCCGGCCTTACCTGGTTTACTTACCAAATCCACCAACTCGCGATCGAGCATAAAATCAATGAACTGTGCGGTTTCTTTCGATAACTCATGGTACATTTTGCGACCGTTTTCAACAATGAAATCCGGATCGCCGATGGGTTTGGCGTTTCCGCTGGTAAACTCAAAACCAAGGTCATAATGCATCAGTTTATCCAAACCCAAGCGTTCTTGTTGGCGCTTGAAAAGTTTCTTTGATACCGGAACGATATCAGCGAGGACTTGCTTGCGGAAAACATCGACCATAGCGGCATCATAATCCAAACGCATCATCCGGATATAGCCAAGTTCAATAAAGTTATTATATCCGAGTTTTTTTGCGATTTTATCGCGTAACTGGACCAGGTCATGATAAATCTCATCCAATTTAGATTCGTTTTGTTCAAAGAATCCCCATCGGGCATCGGTTGCGCGTTTGCGGAGGCTGCGGTCTGTGGATTGCGTCAGCGGCGTCAATTGAGGCAGGGTATATACTTTTCCGTCAAACTCGATTTGAGCTGAAGCAATCAGTTTTTGATATTCTGATGAAAGCCGGTTTTCTTCCTGAAGATCCTCAATGATTTTCGGATCAAACGACTTCAGTGAAAACTCTACGATTTTAAAGAATGCCTGTGGCATTCTTGCCCGAAGCTGTTCAATAAATGGAGACTCAAGTAAAGCTTTATAAAAGTTAACGGTCAACTCCTCATACAAGGGACCCTGTTGGTCCCAATAATTATTTTCTGACTCATAAAACTCATCCTTGGTGTTGATGGAATGTCGGATGCTGCATAACACATTGGCTGTCATAACATTAAACCGGTCAACATTGAACTGCTTAATTAATCCGACTTGCTCTTCAACATCGTTTGCCCTCGAAAATTTTTCAATCAATTTTAAAGCACCGGCTTTGATCGAATCAAAATCCGGCCGAAGATATACATATTCATTAAATTTCATTGGTCTCACCTCGAATTTCATTGTACAATGATTTTGTAACAAATAAAAGACACATAGTATATTCTTTTGTCGGATGTTGCGAGGTATTCAATGAAGAAGAAATTTTTGATTCTGTTATTGACCGTTGTTTTATCGGGCTGCTCTCTGTGGCCTTTTAGTTCGCAAAAGTTTGAAGAGACATGGGTCATCGAACCAACACAAATGGTCGCACCGGGACACACCTTCAAACGAATTCAACTGGGGAATTTTTTCAGTAAAACGACAATGTATTCCATTTCATCTGAACAGGAATTGGCATTGCTCCTCTATAAAAATTATGAGATTGGCGTTTTGGAAGTGCCGTACATCTCTGAAGCGGAAATATCGTTACAGCGTGTGTATTTGTATTTGGACACATTGATGGTTTCTCCATTTAGTTTGAAACAAGGGATTATCGAATATAAAACCGCCGGGAGCGTTCAGTATAAAACGATGTACATCCGCATTGAGCCGGATGAGAAATACAAGCAGGACATAATAAGGATGTCGAATGCAATCATTCAGTCTTTGATAACTGCGGATATGACGGATGTTGAAAAAATTGAAACGATCCATGATTATCTGGTCAAGACCATTGCTTATGATGAAAGTATTCTTGAACTGGATTTGAGCAAATATGTCGATCATCCTTCCTTTACCGCTTATGGCGCATTGAATCTTAAAACAGCTGTGTGCAGCGGTTATGCACGTGCATTTCTGCAAATCATGCGATTGCTCGATATCCGGGCTGGAATTGTGAGTGCTCAATCCATTCAGCATGCATGGAATATAGTCTATGTTGATGGTGAGTGGTTATATTTGGATGCGACCTGGAATGATCCGATTCCGGATGTTCCGGGAAGGGTTTTAAGAACATATTTTTTGCAATCCAGACGTCGTTTTCTGGCTGATAAAGAACATCGTTTTGATGTAAGTTCAGAAAACACATTGGATGCCGATGACTTGGAGTCTTTCATGCAGTATGTGTATTCAAAGATTTCTCAGTAAAAAGAAAGCGCTTTAATATTTTTGTGGGATTTAGGTGAAAACACTTGAGTATTTTATAGGATTGGTTACAATATAGTTAACACGAGAGTACCAACAGAATTGAGGTGAGCTAATATGGTCTTACTTTTACCATCTGTAGAATCAACCGTATTGGCAACTGTCAATCCGGTTGGTGTGCGTTTTAAAATTCGATTGATGTTTTAGGATGGGTTTAATGTGCCCGTCCTTTTTTCATCAAAAAACGATGTGTTTGATTAATCAAGGAGGAATTGTTATGGATCAAACAAACAAAACATTCTGGGATGCGGCCGCAGCCGGTGACTTTGCGAAAGTCAGTGCTATGTTTAAACAGGGTGCCGATGTAAACATTGTAAACGGCGATGGCAGAACCGCGCTGATGCGAACAGCAAAACGCGGTCACGAAGACATTGTACGTTTCTTGATTGACAATGGTGCTGATGTTAATGCACGGGATGTCAATGACAAAACAGCGATCATGGGAGCTGCAAAAAAGGGACATTTAGGAATCGTCAAGATGATTACGGAAGCCGGAGCTGATATCAATGCTTTGGATAACAAGGGTCGCAATGCGTTGATGAGAGCCAGTTTCTTGGGTCATGCGGACGTTGTCGGTTATCTTGTGGCTAAAGGTGCAGATGTCAATGCTCAGGATGAAATGGGCCGGTCGGCTTTGATGGAAGCTTGTCTGGCATTTAGAGTGGATGTTATCAAGGAATTGGTTGAAGCCAATGCGGATATCAATGCCAAAGATACCAATGGTTGTACTGCACTGATGAGAGCGAGTTATTCAGGATACTTGGAGCTTGTACAATATTTGCTCAATCAGGGAGCAGATAAAGAAATCGTTGACAATGAAGGAAACAAAGCGATCCATTACGTTCGCGAGCACAGCTTTACTGATTTAAAGCCATACTTGAAATAAGAAAGGAATAGTGGGAAATATCATATGAGAGATTATTTAGCACATGAGGTGCGTAATATTGTTTTATTAGGGCATAGCGGCAGCGGAAAGACAGCTGTGGTCGAGTCCATGTTATATTATACCAAAGCAATTGACCGGGTAGGAAAAGCGGTCGATGGCAACAGTGTCCTTGATTACGACTTAGAGGAAGTCAAGCGTGGCGTTACAGTGTTTACTACTTTAGCTCCAATCGAATGGAAAAACTGCAAAATCAATTTTATCGATACCCCGGGGTATTTGGATTATGCCGGTGAAATGCTTTCGGGTGTTTCCGTGGCAGACAATGCATTGATCGTAGTAAGTGCAAAAGACGGCGTTCAGACGGGTACCGAGCGTGCCTGGAAAACCGTAACTGCCAGAAAACTTCCGACGATTTTCTTTATCAACAAAATGGACGAAGAAAATGCTTCGTTTGAAAAGAGTTATGATTCCTTGCGCGACAGTTTCGGCAAATCAGTCATTGCATTTGAAGTGCCGATCCTTGAAGGCGGCAAAGTGGTTGGAAGTGTCAATATCCTTAAGAAAA
>PGZW01000115.1 GCA_002841515.1 Firmicutes bacterium HGW-Firmicutes-19
GCATAATGACACATTTCTTGACAAAACACAATTAAGTGCACACAACTCAATCGTTTTTACGGCTTTTATGGAGTATTTAGTGCATTTTTGATATGATTGTTTTACGAGGTGGAAAAATGGACGATAAATATTTGATGCTGTATGAAGCATTCTTGACATGTGAGTCGCAAGATGAAATCCGGGTTTTTTTGGAGGATGTATGTACTTATAAGGAAATTGAGGCAATGGCTGATCGTCTATGGGTAGCTCGTTTACTTTCTGCAGGCTATACGTATGAACATATTGAGAAAATGACGTCCATCAGCAGTGCAACGATATCAAGGGTCAATCGTTGCCTTATTAAAGGCAATGGTGGTTATCGAAATGTACTGGAAAAATCAGGAACGAAGTAGAATGATTCACCATTTTTGAAGTAATCTGACTGATCAAATAATGCTAAATGTAAAATAATGATACTTTTGTGAAAATTTAGTGAAAATATTTGTGTAAGAGTTGAATATACTTTCAATGACTGATATAATTGCCCTACCAGCTAATGTTGGTCAAGTGTGATATTTCAAATCGGTTTATAGTTATGTCAATCAAAGAAGCATCTTTCTTCCCTCCTTGTTTCTAGATCCCAGGGTGAACTCCAATGACATTTAACGCACTATAAGCCGATATTATAAAATGTTCCCCTTCAAATGAAAAGAAAGAAGTGCTTAGGCACTTTTTTCAATCCTTTGATATAATGAAGTAGGTGAAATTAATGATAGCAAGAGAACTTATCAGTTGGTATAGAAAAAACAAAAGAGAATTGCCTTTTCGATTGAACAAGGACCCTTATTCTGTATGGGTCAGTGAAATTATGGCACAGCAAACAAGGATCGAAACTATGCTTCCTTACTATAGCCGATGGATGAAACAGTTTCCCGACATCAAAACGTGTGCAGAAGCTGATGAAAATGACATCTTGAAGGCTTGGGAGGGATTAGGTTACTATCGTCGTGCAAAAATGCTCTGGGCAGGAGCAAAATTGGTCGTCGCTGATTACGGGGGGATATTCCCTAGTATTTATGACGATATTATCAAAATCCCAGGTATAGGTGACTACACAGCAGCTGCAATTTCATCAATTGCATTCGATCAACCGGTTGCGGCGGTCGACGGAAATGTTTTGCGAGTCGTTAGTCGTTTAATGATGTCAGAGCGAGACGTTTCTAAGGATGTGACAAAAAAATATGTTGCTCAAATTCTTGAAGAGTGGATGGCAGGATCTGATCCATCTGACTTTACTCAAGGGTTGATGGAATTAGGTGCACTTGTGTGTAAAGTTCCTACTCCGGAGTGTGAAAAATGTCCGATAAGCAAATATTGTCTCTCTTTTGCTAATAATAATCAAAGCAGTTTTCCGGTTAAAAGTGCTTCAAAGAAACCTGTTCAAGAGTCATATATTGTTCATATAGTCATAGAAAAAGGTTATCTGCTGGTATCGAAAGATTGGTCAGATGGATTAATGGAAGGATATCTGAGGTTACCTCAAGTCGATGCTGATTCTCAGCATTTTGACATTATTGAAGCGCTCTCTATACACAAACATGTATTCAGTCATAAAATTTGGTCCCTCTCAGTGGTAAAATCAAGTATTCGTAAGGGTGTCGAACTTTCATCTTTCTGGAAATGGATTCCATTGGAAGAAGTCGATAAACAACCTTGGATATCTGCACATCGAAAGATTCTTCAAAGATATTTAAAAAAGAGCGATTTTACATCGCTCTAGAAATCAAAATTATCAGGATCCGGTCCGGTTCTAAGGTTCTTATTTAGTAGATTGATAGCTTCGATATCATCTTGACTCAAATGGAAGTCAAAGATATCGAAGTTCTCTTTAATGCGTTGTAATGTCACACTTTTAGGGATGACGATTACATCCGTGTCAATATTCCAACGTATAACGATCTGGGCCACCGTTTTACCATATTTTGCGGACAGGTTTTTAAGCAGTTCGATTTCTGAAATCTTACCCCGCATCAAGGGACTCCATGATTCCATGGCTACCCCTTCTGACTCAAGATAAGTTTTAAGTGGTTTTTGTGTAAGTCTCGGTGTATATTCAATTTGATTGACCATTGGTTTTATTATTGCAGTTTTCATTAATTCTTCAAAATGATGCTGATGAAAATTTGATACCCCGATCGCACGGATCCTGCCTTGTTGATATAATTCCTCGAAAGCTTTCCAAGTTGAACTGTTTAGTGGTTTGGGCCAATGAATCAGATAGAGATCAATATAGTTAGTTTGCAGACGTTGGCAACTCTTTTCGAACGCTTCGAGAGCACTTTGATATCCTTGATCATCATTCCAGCATTTGGTTGTTAAGAAAATATCTTCACGGGCAACATGGCTATCTTTTATGCCTTTCCCTACCCCGATTTCGTTGCGATAGACTGCAGCTGTATCAATGTGACGATACCCTCCAATTATCGCGTTTTTTACAACTTCAGCCGCTTGATCATCAGGAATTTTAAATGTTCCGAATCCAAGCATTGGTATTTCTACTCCGTTACTTAATTTTTTATATCTCATGGTTTTGTATGCATAATACAATCAAGAATTATGCTTCCCCTTTCATATTTACTACTAAAATATACCATATTTCACAAGCGAATACAAAAAAAGACAGAGTGTGATGGGGGCACTCTGTCTATGACTTCATCATCTGTGAACCGGCTAAGGTGTTCACATATTTTGGGAGGTAAGCAACCATTGGTAGATTGGTTGATAATTTAGATGAATGAAGTGTTAGCTAAATCTAACTGTTGAGATTATAGCATTTGATTCAATTGTTTACAAACGATATGCACCTAAATAATTCTATTTTTGATTTCCTTATTCTCAAGAAATGCGATAATGTTGGATGTGATCAAATCTATCCTTCGCTGGTCGATTTTCTCAGATATAAATGAACTGTGCGGGGAGATGATTACATTGGCAAGCGACCAGAGTTCACTTGTCTGTGGTAATGGTTCTACGTTCATTACATCTAACGCTACTCCCATAAATTTCCCTTTTTTTAGCGAGTCAATCAAATCGTCCTCATTAATCAAAGTGCCCCTTCCTATATTTATAAGTATTGCATCGTGTTTAAGACCACAAAGAAAACTTGAATTCACCAAGCCCGCAGTCTCTTCATTATTAGGTAAGGTGAATATCAAAATATCATATTCCTTCGACATCTCTTTTCCTTTTTTCATGTCAAAGCAATTATTGAAATGTGTAATATCTCTACCATTGCTGTTAACACCATCGACAACGACATCAAAAGCGTTGAGTCGTTTGGCGACTTCCTGCCCGATTGACCCTGTTCCGAAAACCAAAGCCTTACGACCTGCGAGTTCAACCATGCTAAAATTCTTTTTCCAAATGCCTTTGGACTGGTTTTGGTAATAATACTTACTAAGTTTTATGATTTCAAGTAGCTTACCAATGACCCACTCAGCAATCGGAACACTATAGACTCCCGAAGCATTAGCCAATATGATGTTCTTGCTTCTTAATTGGTGAAGGGGAACCCGG
This sequence comes from Firmicutes bacterium HGW-Firmicutes-19, assembly GCA_002841515.1. Taxonomy (GTDB): domain Bacteria; phylum Bacillota_I; class Bacilli_A; order Erysipelotrichales; family Erysipelotrichaceae; genus UBA2227. Next base: position 3,556 of record PGZW01000115.1, read on the forward strand.
TCATACCCTGCACTGGGTAATTGAATCATCTTGAGATTCGGAAATGTGTCAAGGGTTAAATAGTCAGATAAAGGCATACCAACAATAATCTCGATCTCATCCATAGGAATTTGGTTTAAATTTCTCTTTGAGAAATTATAACTTTCAATGTTGAACTGTTTAAAGATCGTTTTGCATTTTTTCTCGATGTCTGGTATATCAATAAACATGATTTTCATTTAGCTTTCTCCTTAAGAAATAATAACTCCCTGTGAACCTAATTATCCGATGATATCTTGCATTTCTTTCAATTTGAGTATAAATCCTTGACTACGAATAACATTTAAAATGTCTTGACGTACTGGACTTGCAGTAGTTAATTTTGCTATGATTTGATTGCTGAAACTGTCAACCCGCTGATTAACATTTCTTAAATCGTAATATGTTTGCATCTCCTCGTCATAATCTTTTATACTTTCGAGATAATTGTCAAAACAATAGTAGGAATTTTCGAAGACCTTGAATTTATTTCCTAGCCTAGGTTTCAATGCGGGATTTTGATTTGGAGTACCCAACCCAAGCCCAACGATCGGGAAGGTCAACTCGGGTAATTTTAAAACTTTTATCAGGTTTTGTGCATCATTCAGAATACTACCCAGATATAATGCTCCTAAGCCCAAAGATTCTGCTGCATTAACAACATTTTGTGCGGCCAAACATGTATCCGTAACAGCTTGAAAAAAACGATCCATGTCTCCTGCGCTTTCTTCAAGACAACCCTTGTCTCGAGCGATTCTCATATTTCTATAACAATCAGCGACAAAGACAAATAACACAGGTGCTCTGAAAACATATTCCTGCTTACAAATGTCTGCAATTTGTCTTTTTACGATGGGGTCTGTTATGCGAATAATTGACGTAGATTGCATGCCATTCGAAGTCGCTGTACGCCGAGCGACTTCCATTAATGTGGTTATCGTTTCTTCATGAATTTGTTCTGGTTCAAACTCACGAATCGTCCGATGTGACAGTTGAATATCAATCATAGCGTTTTTCATGACTCCTCCATTTACCCTTTTGGATTTTGTTCTTATGATACTATTATAAATTGCACCCTGAGCAAATGCAATTTTGTTTGAAATGATTGTACGCTAATAAGCTCAGCAAGTACACTTGCTGAGCTATTTTAACCATCTAGGATGGTAGTTTCCAGGTTCGATCCGCACGGTGTTCTTTTCAGATTGCTCATTAGCTACGGGGTCCACCATGACCCTTCCCTTCACAGTGCATATAGCATGAAGGGCTAATCTGATTAACTCAAATTATAGTTGCAAATATTGATTGCTCCAACAACATCTCGGTGGTTTTTGTAACCACAACTGCATTTGTATCCTCTTGATGTGCTAATATTTATTCTACTGCAATTTGGACAACGCTTTGAAGTATTGTAAGGATTAATGATTTGTATCTTTATTCCGTTTTTATTGGCTTTATACTCCAGAAACGATTTTAATCTCATATACGACCAACTAGATATTTTCTTGCCAGAATCAGACTTTTTCTGAATGAAGTTGAGATCCTCCAACAAAATCATGCGAATATTCTCTCTAAGTGCAAAATCAATAATCGACTTACTGATTTGATGATCGATTGAAAGGAGTCTATTACCCCATTTATGATCCATCTTTCTTATTAATCCATAATTTTTGTTTCTCATCAGTTTACTTAATCTGCTTGTCTGACTAGTACAAATATATCTCACCTGCCTTCCATTCCCAAAAAATCTTATCTTACCAGTAGATGTAGCTGCGACAGCCGGAACTTTGATTCCTAAGTCTATTCCCATAACATGCTCCCCATACGGTTGAGGATCTGGTTTTAGAATTTTAATGTAGCAGTACCATTTCTTATTCGTTTTCTCAATTTTTAATGAAGTCAAATATCCTGAGGATAGTAGTTGCTTTTGGTAATCGTCCGCATAAAATTCAACGATTAGTCTGGATTGTTGGCCAACCTGAAGATTTAGTTTTGAGTCTAGAGTAAAACTGTCACAATGCCACTTGCAATAATCTCCCTTGAAGTGGGTATTCTGAGAATCACTTTTTCTTCTTAAGCCGTCTCTAAAGATTTTCGACGCTTCTTTGATTACCTCCTTTTTTGATTCCCAAGGTAAATGCCGATTTAGAGTTGAATACGGGATCCAAATAATTTTCTTATTTGATATGAATTTCCCTAAACACTCGTTTACTTCGTTTTTGTAGATCGAAATCAGACTTTTTAGCGTGATTTCTTGTTGTGGTGTCGGATGAAGAATAATTTTTGAAGTTAAGTACATTTTTTATCACCTGTTACTTAATAGTTTGTTCTTTGATTTTTTCCTACGTCTGTTCGATTTTTTTATTGTTTTTTTTGCCACAACAAAAAAACTGCTGTTGCAGTTTGTTTGTCTGTGGAGCGGATGATGGGAATCGAACCCACGTAGTCAGCTTGGAAGGCTGAAGTTCTACCATTGAACTACATCCGCGATTTGGTGACCCGTAAAGGA
>PGZW01000116.1 GCA_002841515.1 Firmicutes bacterium HGW-Firmicutes-19
ACTTCATCAAAGAATCCGCAAACAACTAAGACGCTTTGCGTCTTTTTTACCACAAAGGAGGGTCGTTATGGAAAATGAAAAAATCGAAGTCAGTGTCCCTGTAATATGTACAAGAGGCATTGTCGTATTCCCCAACCAAGATATTATGATCGAGGTCGGGCGTGACAAAAGTGTCAACGCGGTGGAAGAAGCCAACACCTATTTTAACGGCCATGTCTGGTTAGTCAGTCAACGTGACATTTTAGTCGATGAACCACATGAAAATGATTTGTATACGTTTGGTACCTTGTGCCGGGTCAAGACGATCAAGCGCAAAGAAGGCTTTATGCGCGTGACCTTTACCGGATTGCAACGAGCCAAACTCGTACGGATGAGCGAAGATGACCGCATGTTTTTTGCGACGGTTATGCCCGTGGATGATATCACCGGGGATCCGATGGAAGAAATGGCATTGATTCGCAGAATCGCCAAAGAACTGGAACAAGTGGCAACCACCAATGCCAATTTCCCGACTGAAATGATCAATCAACTAACCAAGGGAGTTTCGGCTCCGCAGTTAGCGGATCAGTTTGCGCAGTTTTTCCCGCTGCCGGTCGAGAAGAAACAAATGCTGTTAGAAAAAATCAACGTCAATGAACGGTTGATTTTGATCATACAAGAATTACAAACCGAAAAACAATTGTCGACCATCGAGCAGGACATCAATGAAAAAGTGAAAGAACGCATCGAAGACAATCAACGGGAATATTATTTGCGTGAAAAGCTGCGTGCCATCAAGGAAGAACTTGGGGATGTAGCTCCGCGCGATGATGATACCGATGATTTGCGTAAGATGATCGAGGAAAACCCATATCCGGAGAACATCAAGCAAAAAGCTTTGGAAGAGTTGGCGCGCTACGAAATGTTGCCACAGGCATCCGGGGAGTCCGGAGTCATCCGCACGTATTTGGATTGGTTGTTAAAAACGCCGTGGTGGCAGATGACCGATGATAATGAGGATTTAAAAGCCGTTCGTGCTGTTTTGGACGGAGATCATTACGGTTTGGATAAAGTCAAAGACCGCATCATGGAGTATTTAGCAGTAAAACTTATGACGAAGTCTCTGAGTGCACCGATTCTGTGTCTGGTTGGCCCTCCGGGGGTCGGTAAGACCTCGTTGGCCAAATCCATTGCCTCAGCGCTTGGACGCAAGTTTATCAAGGCGTCTTTGGGCGGAGTCAGGGATGAAGCTGAAATCCGTGGTCACCGTCGTACCTATTTGGGTTCGATGCCGGGCCGTATCATCCAAGGGATGAAAAAGGCCGGTGTTGTCAATCCGGTGTTCTTGATCGATGAAATCGACAAGATGTCAGCGGATTACAAAGGCGATCCATCATCTGCCATGTTGGAAGTATTGGATCCGGAGCAAAACAAACTTTTCTCCGATCATTACTTGGAAGAAGCGTATGATTTGTCCAATGTCATGTTCATTGCAACGGCAAACTATTTGGAAAATGTTCCACCGGCTTTGCGTGATCGTTTGGAAATCATTAACCTGTCCTCGTACACCGAAGATGAGAAGATGAATATTGCCAAGAATCATTTGGTTAAAAAGCAATTGGATACCAATGGTTTGAAGGCAAAGCAGTTTAAAATCGGTGATGATGAATTGTTGTACATGATTCGTCACTATACCCGCGAAGCCGGGGTCCGTCAGTTGGAACGCATGATCGCATCGTTATGCCGTAAGAGCGTTTTGGCGGTCTTAAAAGATAACAAGAAGAGCATTACCATAACTAACCAGCTCATTAATGAGTGGCTGGGTAAGGAAATCTTTGAGTTTGGTAAAAAGGAAACGCAAAATCAGATCGGTGTCGTTACCGGTTTGGCCTATACTTCTTTTGGCGGTGATGTGCTGCCGGTAGAAGTTACCTTCTTTGAAGGCAAAGGACGTTTGATTTTGACCGGGCAATTGGGCGAGGTCATGAAGGAATCTGCGGAAATCGCGACCGGATATGTGAAATCTCATGCGAAAGCATTGGAAATCGATCCGAAATTCTTTGAAACCCATGATATTCATATACACGTTCCGGAAGGTGCTGTGCCGAAAGATGGTCCGAGTGCCGGTGTGACATTGACGACAGCGATCGTCTCTGCGTTGACTCATCGTGAGGTTTACAGTGATTTGGCTATGACCGGTGAAGTGACGCTGCGCGGAAACGTGTTGCCGATCGGTGGTTTAAAAGAAAAATCATTGGCGGCGCATCGCGTCGGTATTCACAATGTGGTCATTCCGAAGCAAAACATGAAAGACATGGATGAAATACCGGAATCTGTCAAAAAGACGATCACCTTCATTCCGGTCGAAAATATGGAACAAGTGCTCAATGCAGCCTTGGTTAAGGTATGAACTGGGAAACCGGTTTAGCCCGTCTGGTGGTCAGTGCTCCGACCAATGCTTCTTTCCCGGCAACACAAATGGCGGAAATCGTCATGGCCGGCAAGAGCAATGTCGGCAAGAGTAGTCTGATCAACGGATTGGTCAATCGCAAAAATCTTGCGTATGTCGGGCAAACGCCCGGCAAGACGCGCATGCTCAATTTCTATCAGATCAATGAACAGTTGATGCTGGTGGATGCACCGGGGTATGGTTTTGCCAACCGTTCGATGCAGGAGCAGATCAACTATGGCATTTTGATGGATTCGTATTTTACGATGCGAAAACAGTGCAAGGCGGTATTGTTGGTCGTGGACATCCGACGCGGTTTATGTGAGGATGACAAGCTGATGATTGGTTTTGCGAAGGAATCGAAATTGCCATATGCCATCATCGTGACAAAGACGGATAAAGTCGGGGCTCAGATGAAGGCAAAGCAAATCAAAGCGTTGAAAGAAGAGTCTTCTTCGCTGGTGCTGAGTTTCTCGGCTGTAAGCAAAGAAGGAATTGAAGAAATCAGAGAGTTAATAGAGCGTTGGGTATCGTCCTGACGCTTTTTTTATGCAAAATGGTTTGACATTCAAAGTGATAATGGTACACTTTTGAAAAGGAGGATTCCTAATGAAAAATCAGGCACTCACTAAGTTTTTGGTACTGTTTACTTTCGTGTCGATGGTCGGGGCGAATGCTTTGGCAAATATCTTGCCGATCAACGGGATCACGACCGGAGCTGTTTCTGACTCATATCCCAATCTTTTCGCTCCGGCAGGGTATACTTTTGCGATTTGGGGTGTGATTTATCTTGCTCTGGCCTTTGCGGTGGCGCGTTTGCTCTTTCAAAAGGATCCTGAATTTGAGTTTATCAGTCGGTGGTTTATCATTTCTAATCTTGCCAATACGGCTTGGATTTTTGGTTGGCATTATCGTATGATCCCGTTGACAGCAGTGCTGATTATCATCGTACTCGTTTCCGTTTTGAATATCGTATTTAAACTTAAGCCGGCGCAAAACCGCCAGTTTGGCATTTCGCAGCGTCTGCCCTATGAAATCTATGGCGGTTGGCTGTTGGTTGCGACTGTGGCGAACATAACGACGTTGCTTGTTGATGTCGGATTTGGGGGTTTCGGTATTGCTGAGGTCATTTGGATGTTGATCATCATAGCCGTTGCCTGGCTGATCGTTTCAGTGACCGTGATCCGTACCCAAAGTTTTGGTATCGGTTTCGTGCTGATTTGGGCGTATGGCGGTATCGTGAGCAAACATATTTCCGTGAATCCCGGATTTGACAATGCTTATCCCACAGTCGTTTTTACGACGAGTGGTCTTATGATTTTGATGGCCGTATTACTGGTGGTCATGTACGGTAGGAATAAAAAACAAACAATATCTTAATGTACTAGTTAGGAAGGCTGTTTATGTCAAATTTAGATAACAAAGATTATCAGCGCTATTATATTCAGTCCAATCTTGTCTATTTTGGTGCCATTGCAATGCACATATTGCTTGGTATATTTTTTGCCGTCTTACGCAGCAATGAAGCGTTTATGGCCAACCTGGTTGCGCTCAGTGTTGCCGTTTATGCTGTATATCTTAACCGTGAGTATCGATATGCATTCGCGAGTTTCATCTACATTCTGACCACATCGATCGTTGTCTCGTTTCAGATCGTTGTATTTGGTATGGAGGCCGGATTGTTTTACTATTATCTCAATATGTCCATGCTCATCATTTTTACCAACTGGAAAAATTCGCAGAAGCTGTTAGGAATAGCGATCGTGGCTATGTTGGCCATGACCATGCATCAGTTTGTTTACTTTCAGACGCCGATGGTTGTGCTCGATCGAAACATCATTCATCTGTGGCATCATTTCAATTTGATATTAAATATGTTTGCCATTGGTCATTCCGCTTATTTCTTTATGAAAATCGCGGATGAAGCCGAAGAGCGTCTGACCATTCAGGCAAAGACGGATTTTGTTACGGGCGTAAAAAATCGCGGAGCGCTGATGATGACCCTTGATCATGAGATTGAGCATCACGTACATCTTGGCGGTGGTTTTGGGGTGATCATGGGGGATATCGATCATTTCAAGCGGATCAATGATACCTATGGGCATATCACCGGTGATTACGTACTGGCTAGAATCAGTCAGTTACTGATTGATTGTCTGCGTGAAACCGATGTGATCGGTCGTTATGGCGGGGAAGAATTTCTGATGATTTGTCATGTGAAGGATTTAAATACGCTTTTAACAATCGCTCAGCGGATGAGAGAAAATATTGCGAAGCATGATTTTGAATTTCAGGGAGAGAAACTGTCCATCACCATGAGCTTCGGGGCGGTTTATGTCAAGTATAAAGATGAAAACATCACCAGTGAGAAAGTCATTGATCTGGTGGATCAGCAGATGTATGTATCAAAGTCCAATGGGCGCAACATGGTCACGGCGATCGAAAGCTAGTTTGTCACATTGACTTTTGATTGGCGATTGTGTAAAATAGGTTCAGTTCAATGAAGAGGAAAGAGCCGATATTCTGGACATTTAGAGAGTTTTGGGGCGGTGCGACAAAACCAACGGATATCAGCGAAGTCACCTTGGAGAAAAAGCTTTGAATCAAGTAGAAGCTTTCGTTGCCGGCGTTAACGGATCGAGATTGCACAGTCGTGCAAATTTAGGTGGTACCGCGTTAAACGCCCTAATCGGGCGTTTTTTTTGTGAAAAGGAGGAGTGTTTGTGAAGAAAGAATTGGCCGCGAAATATCATCCGCAACAAGTTGAAGAGGGTAAATATGCTTCTTGGGTCAAGGCCGGTTACTATACGGCCGGTGATTTGAGCAAGAAACCGTTTTGCATCGTGATCCCGCCGCCCAATGTCACCGGCAAGTTGCATTTGGGTCATGCCTGGGATACGACCCTACAAGATATTACGGCGCGTTTTAAGCGTATGCAGGGCTATGACATGCTTTGGCTTTCCGGGATGGATCATGCCGGTATCGCCACCCAAGCCAAGGTTGAGCAGCGTTTGCGTGAAGACGGGATTTCCCGCTATGATTTGGGACGTGAGAAATTTCTTAATAAAGCGTGGGAGTGGAAGGAAGAGTATGCCAAGATCATCCGTGAACAATGGGCGAAAATGGGATTATCCCTGGACTATACCCGAGAACGTTTTACGTTGGATGAAGGATTATCTTTAGCCGTTAAGAAGGTTTTCGTTGATTTGTATCATGACGGACTGATTTTTCAGGGTGAGCGAATCATCAACTGGGATCCGCAAGCCAAAACCGCACTTTCCAACATCGAGGTCATCCACAAGGAAATTGAAGGCGCATTTTATACGTTTGCTTTTAAAGTCGTGGGCAGTGATGAAATCTTGCATGTTGCGACGACCCGTCCTGAAACGATGTTTGGGGATGTATGTGTTTTTGTTCATCCGGAAGATAAACGTTTTATTCATCT
>PGZW01000117.1 GCA_002841515.1 Firmicutes bacterium HGW-Firmicutes-19
ACATATCCAGTACACCATGATGACACACCTTGTCTCCACTGCCAAAATCCTTATGCGTCTGATAATCATTCATGCACCAGCCTATGACCGCATTGATTCGTGGATATTTACGTGAGTCAGAAATCACTTTTGCATGGCGCAGTGCTTGCGAAGTTCTCAGTATCTGATTGTCAAAACTCTTGACCGGATACATATGTCCGTTGTGTTCCGATATGATATAAGGTGCTTCAATGTTTTTACATATATTATCCGGATCTTCACATCCGGCATTATCTCCGGTATGTGAGAAATCGTTGTATGAATATACATCTTCCAACAGTTCACTTCCCTTAAAGTTACGCACACCACTGGTCGGCCGGGTAGGATCCAAGGTTTTAGCAATCTGATTCGATTTTGTATAGAAGTCATGATGATCCGGTGATTCATTGATCCGAACGCCCCATAAAATAATACTGGGGTGGTTGCGATACTGAATGATCATTTCCTCAAGCATGGATAATGCATTTTCTTGCCATTGTTGATCACCAATATGTTGCCATCCGGGAAGTTCTGTAAATACCAACAATCCCAACTCGTCGCAAGCTTTGATAAAGTGCTTTGATTGAGGATAATGAGACGTCCGAACTATATTTACATGTAATACATTTTTGAGTATTTCTGCATCTTTTCTTTGTAAGCTTTCTACGGCCGCATATCCCATGTGTGGATAGCTTTGGTGCCGATTCAAACCAATCAGATTTCGTCTGGTGCCATTTAGATAAAATCCACGATTGGTAAATTCAAATGTCCGGAATCCAAATGTTTCTGTAAGGACATCCGCTTCCACATCATTTTTCATAAGCTTCATTTCAATATGGTACAGCTGGGGATCGTCTATATCCCATAACCTTGGTTTTTCCACATCAAATTCCACGATGTTTTGAGCATCGATGATATTGCGGTTAAAGTGTGCCACGATCAGGTCATTTTTCTTTAGTGTGATTTGTAAATGGAAATCCTGGGGATTTGAACATATGATGTCCACCGACAATGAAACGGTATGCAATTCTTGCGTTTTTTCTTTTGTTTGAACAAACAAGTTTTTTAGATAGTTCTTTCCGGTCAAAATCATCGTGACTTCACGATAAATTCCGTGATGTCCCAAATAATCGACCACATGTCCAAAAGGTGGTATCTGAGGATTCTCACTTCCGTCAACAACTACTACGATCCAATTGGTGGATTCCCATAAAATAGCCTCCGTGGCGTCTGCTTCAAATGCCGTATAGCCACCCAGGTGCTCACCAACCAGTTGTTGATTGACATATACCTTGGCATGATGGGCAATGGCACCAAACTGAAAGATGACTCTGCGGTTTCGTAATGTCGTATCCAACACAAAAGCCTTCCGATAACACATCGGTTTAAATCCGATCGTATGATCGACGTAGGTTTGATGATCCAGTGCTAGTTGATGAGGGATGGAAACCAATTCAAACCCTAAATGATTTTCAATCAATAAATCCCTCGATTCATAGGAAGGTTTAAACTGCCAATCAAAATTGAATGGTCGGATTTGTCTCATATTATTCACACTCGCTTTTCATTATTTTATCATATCCAATATAAAAACGGAGATTATCTCCGTTTACTCATCAAAGAATCCGCCAATCTTAATCCGATCAGGCTGTAACTTGGTTATAATGCTGACATATTTTTGATATAGCGCATCTCGATCAGGCAGAAGATTTAGAGGTATCTGACTCATCGGATAAATTGTGAATTGCTTGTAAGATGATGTGTAGTGATTATATAGTAAATCAGCTTTGACATTTTCCAAACGATAATATGTTTTCTCATAAGTGACGGTTTTGACCATTTCGACACTTGCAATCATCTCAACCAGACGGGGCTCGCCGATTTGAGCAGAAACGAAATTTCCTAATGAGTAGACAACCAGTGTATTCCCGATGAAATCAATGGGTTGAATGACGTGCGGGTGATGACCGATAATGATGTCAGCTCCTTGCTCTGCAATAAAAGTTGCCATTTGCTTTTGTCGATTCTGAGGGATGTGATTGTACTCATTCCCAAAGTGTAAGGAAACAATCACAAAATCAACAATGTCGCGATATCTTTCTATATCTTTTTTGATCAACTCTTCATCATAAACGTCGATGATATACTTTTGATTTTCCGGAACACTGATTCCATTGGTACCATAGGTATATGCCAGAAAGGCATACGTAATTCCGTTGATATTATATATGCGCAGCAGATCCCTGTCTTCTTGACTTCCCCAACTGCCCGCAGTGATGACCGGTTGATTTTTCCAGAAATTATAGGAGTTTAATGCACCATGGGCTCCTTTGTCCATGGTGTGATTATTTGCAAGGCTAACCAAGTTAAATCCCATTTCAACCATCTGCTCGCCAAAATCGGAAGGCGAGTTGAATCTCGGATAATTGCTGTATCCAAGTTCCTTACCTCCAAATACCGTTTCCTGATTATAAAAGGCTAAGTCATAGTTTTTTACGATTGGCGCGATAAAACGTAATGAAGGCCGGAAATCGAATCTTCCATCCGCTTTGCGCCCGTCATAAACATAGGCCAAGTGCAAAAGAGCATCTCCGACCATCATCAGCGAAGCCCGGTACTCAATGGAAACAGGAGGCTGATATGGAAATTCATTGGGATACTCGATAAGAGGTTTGACTGTGCAAGCCGACAAAATCAGCAGGAGAAAGAAAATGACTTTTTTCATAGATTACCCGAAATGAAAAGCGGTTTCCCGCTTTTAGTAACTCTTGCCTGTCTCAACGTTAAAGACGTTAAGCGGATTTAACCGGCATGGAGGTCTGTTGCCATTGACATCGCAACGACGATCCCATCCTGTTGTTCCCCAACCGGCACCAAATGACAAATCACCATTCCAACGGCTGGCATAGTAATCCATCGAATTGTTTCCAACATAGACGACTTCGATGTGCAAATGAGGCCCCGTTGAGTTTCCGGAGGAACCGACACGGCCAATCGTATCTCCCTGTTTGACCAACGTGCCCATCGGGCGTGTCGAACCTTTTTCTAAATGGAAGTTGATGATCCAATAGGTCTTATTATTTACCGAAACTAGTGTGTACGTCTGATTACCGCCCATACTTACTCCCGGACGTCCACAGGTGTTGCCTAAATAGCCGTAAGTGGGGCAACTGTCTGCACTGTACATAATAATACCATTACCAACTGCGCGAATCGGCGTCCCGACCGGAGCAGCAAAGTCAACACCGAAATGTCTGCCACCGCCAAAGGAAGCCGGGTAGTACCATGCTCCTGCTGAGATTCGATAACCTGTAGCTACCGGACGCAAGAAGCCATTTGAAGTTGCAACTGCATTTAATGCGGCAGATACTCTCTTAAGTTTTTCTTGAACTTCTTTTAAATCAGAAATCAGTTCTGCCTCCAAAGCCATTAAATCTGATTCCTGTTTCTTATATTCGACGATGATTTTTTCAACTTCAGTTTTCAGTTGAGCCATCGTTTCCTGATTTGTTTCTAGGTTAACACGGTTATCGACTAAAACCGTTTTCTGACGCACCAACTCTTCTTTATCAATTTTTATGCGCTCTATTTCAATTTGAAGTTCTTTGATTTGCTCTTTGTCATAATTCGTCGTGTCCTGAATGCCTTCGATCCTACGAATCAAATCGGAGAAGCTCGTAGCATTCATAATGAATTCAATATAACCATTGACCGAAAGAAATCCTTGCATGACCACTAGGCGATCACGAATTCCCAAATCGATAGCTTCAGCATTATCTTCTCGAACAACGATTTGATATTCCAACGTCTTTATGTTGGACTCTAAATAGTAAATCGAATCTGTTAATACGCGTATCTGACGATCCAGTTCAACGATCGTTGCTTCATACTCACTGACCTTCTGAGCATAGGCTACGATATTTCCCTTTAGACTCTTCAGATCATTTTGTAATTTAGCCAAATCAGATTTCGCATCCTTAGCCTTTTGATTGATGTACTCTTGATACTGCTGGCAAACGGTGTAATTCTCTCTAGAAATCGTGCCAAAACAGAGTTTCTCATAGTAATCCTCATTTTTACTGAAGTCTATGGCCGAAGTAGTGATCGATGTAGCAAAGATCAACAATACCATCGGAACAACTAATAGTGATTTTAAATATTTTCTCATCGTTGCCACCTCAAATATCGGGTTACCGACACAAAGCTGCCAATCAGTCCCACAACAACTGCGATACCTGCCAAGATACCGGCCGTATAGTATACCAGTGGATAGGGGGATTGGAGCACAAACATCTGAGCCAGAAATACGCCTCCCAATGCTTCATATAAATAAATATATCCAACCGTAGCTACAATAATTGGTAAAATGGAACCCATAATACCAATAAGTATTCCCTCAATAACAAAAGGCATTCGGATAAATCCATTCTTAGCGCCGACTGTACGCATGATTGCGATTTCTTTAATTCTTGATGAAATCGACAATTTTATGGTGTTGGAAATCAAGAATACAGCAACAATACTTAATCCTACAACTAAAATATAGCCAACTGTTCGAATATAATCAAGCATTTTCATTAATTGAACAGTCCCCGTCCCGCCATAGGATACTTTTTCAATGCCGATGATATAGCCTATTTTCTGAGAGATCACAGCTATGTCTGAGCCTTCCTTTGTCTTTACCAAATAAGCAGCACGCAATGGATTTCCTGTACCGCGATACGATTCAAAGATTTTCCCGTCTTCACCATAAGTAGCGATCAATTTATCCAACTCATCATCTTTTGATGAATATTCAACATCTAGAACACCATCAATTTCCGAGATTTGGGTGTATATTATCCCAAGTGGCTCTTCACTGTTGAAAGTGTCAAATATCTTGACGTGGATTTGTACACTTTCCTCAACGGAGAACGTGATTTGTTCAATATTGATACTCATAATAATGAAGATACCAACAAACAATAATGCATATGCAACCGCAGATGCACTGGAAACCGTCATTGCACCGTGACGGATCAAGCCCATAAAGGCTTCTTTAAAGTGACGAATCAGGTTCATTTTTTATGTACCCTCCTTCCGCCAAATCAGCTACAATGTGTCCATCATGCAATAAAACGGTACGCTTTTTAAACTGATTGACCAATGTTATATCATGGGTGACCATTACTATGGTCGTACCTTCTTCACGATTGATCTTTTCAAGAAGCAACATGATCCCTGTGGACATATCGGGGTCAAGATTGCCGGTCGGTTCATCGCAAATCAACAGTTTGGGTTGATTGGCGATCGCCCTGGCAATCGCTGTGCGTTGCAATTGACCACCGGACAACTCTGCCGGATAACTCTTCATTTTATCGGATAGTCCTACCAAATGAAGTACTTCCCGAACGCGTTGGCGTGCTTTTGCTTTCGGTATGCCGATTGCTTCCAATGCGAAATATACATTCTCAAAGACCGTTTTTCTTTCAAGTAACTTATAATCCTGAAATACAACTCCAATATTGCGACGATACATCGGTACCTTTGAGTGACGTAACTTGCCAATATTGATCCCAACAACTTCCACAAGTCCGTTGGTCGGAATCTCTTCTCCGTCAAGTAACTTAATAAGCGTGGATTTGCCCGAGCCTGTCGGTCCGATGATATACACAAACTCTCCTTGTTCAATGGTGAGGTTTATATTGTAAAGAGCATTGACTCCATTTTTATAAGTTTTACTGACATTTCTCATCAAAAGCATGAAATCACTCCCGTTCTTTGTCATTTTAACACAATATATGTGAATTGTTGATGAAAGTTATTGTCAATTC
>PGZW01000118.1 GCA_002841515.1 Firmicutes bacterium HGW-Firmicutes-19
AATTTTCCCACAATCACTCCTCCTTCGCATTTTCGATTTGCTCTTTGATCCAGTTAACATCGAATACTTTATAAGGTTTAATCACATTTCCGTTTCGATCCAAGAATCCAAATTCAATCATTTTCCGACGAATCTCTCGGTCAATCGTCTGTTTTTGCCGGTCAATCGCAATTCTTACCGGCGTTCCATCAAAGACCGTCGTATTCCAGATATCGGACATACCGCGTTCAAGCATGTATTGCCCAGGAGTACGAGGAACGTCATTAAGCCATTTGGATTGTTCAAGAATGACCAGTTTATCTTCATATTCGATTGGAGAATTGGCAACGGCTTCCAGATTCGCACTCAACCACACATATTCAGGACCATAGGTTGATTGAAGGTTATAGGCAAAGGATGTTTGTGTTTCTGTTTCCATCCACCATTTCATAAAGTCCCAGCTCTGCTGAGGTTTTTCGGTATTAGCAAATATCATGCCTGAGGTTCCATTGACGATATCCCAGCGAACGACTTCTCCTTCATTGTTGATTGTTCCTGGATAAGGAGCCAAAGCCCATTGACCAGCTAACTCAGGAGCCGCATTTTTAATTTGTAAATAGGTGCCAAAGTCAGCAATACCGACCGGAAGCGTACCGTATCTAAATGAGTTATAGAACGATGGAACTTGCTCCGGTATCGAATAGGTTGTGAATAATTCGGTTAAAAAGCGGATGCCCGCAACGGACTCGACTGAGTCTATGCCCGAACGATAACCACTGCTGTCATATAATGAGCCCCCATACTGATATATAAACGGACTTGTCTGATAGAACCACTTCAAACTACCGCCACCGGCAGTAAGATAGTAGAAATTCATCCCGTAACGTTGTAATTCTGGCAATAAATCCAAAACGTTTTGCCAGGTGTCCGGAACATCGAGATTCAAACCATTAAAAATATCCGTGCGATAAATCAAGGTATGGAAATCCAGTGTTTCCGGAAGTGCATAAGCGTCACCCTCATACAAGTAAGGAACAAATGCGCCTGGGGTCATGGTGCCGGCAACTTTCCAGTAATCATCAAAGTCACTTAACGGATACGCGGCTCCGCGAATTGCAAAGTCGAAGGGCATGTACGATGGCAAGCCAAGTGCGACATCCGGTGATTGATTCGCAGCATTGGCCAAAATCAATCGGTTGACATCCGGCATGACCGAAATTTTGACTTTGATACCGGTCTTCACGGTAAAATCAGCATCGACCAGTTTTTGCATCGTGTCTACATAGGTAATGGAGCGGTTGACCCAGACATTGAGCATTTCAGGATCTTTTTTAGCTACATATTTCTTCGAAGTGAAGGATGCAACAAATGATTGAATGCCTGCACCAACCTTTGATGCCAATCCGGCTTCAGCAATCATGCTTGTTTCTTTGTTTGATACAGCAATCTCATTGAGTGATAATGATTGATTGGAGAGTTCTGTTAAACTAATACCGATCATTTCTGTGACAGATCCTGTTTGGCTATATAAATCATCCAGATATAAGGGAAGTTCATCGGGTTTCTCCCGCATCTTTCTAATTTTAAAAAGCGCTTTTTGAAGATAGGACAATGTTGCGGAGTCTGCACCGTTTGGCGCAAATGCTGATGTCTGACCAAGTACTGATTCCAATGAAATTTCATAGGCTTCGAGTATCTCAGCGGTTTGAGGCAAGAAATTAGTGAGTTTCCACGTACGGTTGCGATCGACTTCTTTACCTGTGATTTTACGGATATCGAGTGCAAACTGATTGATGTGATCGATCATCAGTTGCATCGTATCCAGAGATTGTTGAATCGGTGATGTTTCAGCCCTTAAAGTCAACGTATGCTCGCCTTTTTCAAAGTAAAACCAGAATGGCTCTCCATCCGAACTTTTCAGTGTTTCGACTTCCCATTTCCCGGTTCCTGTCGGAATGAAAGCGTATGATTCAACTTCTCTAAAAGGGATTTCTCCGTCAATGGCTATTGAGCGGAATACAGAGAAATCGGGTTTTTCGTTACTATAGTGGAATGAAAGTTGGTAATATCCGCTTTGAGGTATGGAAACAGGAAAATCAACGGCTTGTCCGGATTTACTCCAAGATACCCCGGCAATGACATTCAGCTTTTTGTCAACCGGATCATATGGTGATACCGATACGGATGCATATGAGCTCAGACGAACAAAAGATGAGTTTTTTGATACATAATCGATTGCGTTGACTTTCCATTCAAAATCATTGGTTGAACTGTTACTGATATTTGGTTTAACATAGGCAGGTAATTGCCACGGCACAACAGCTCTAAGCGTTTTAATTTCAATGGGATCTGAGGAAACATTGGTAATTGTTACCGTGTTCACTCCTTTTTCAAAAAGATAACTGAGTGGTCGACTTGTTGAATATGTATTATTGAAGAAATCAATAAATCTGAATGTGTTGTCTGCGACTTGATTGGGCAGTGACTCATCGCCATAACTATCCAAAGAAAATTTCTTTGTTTCGTCCTGCCAGCGTATCGGAACATCAACAGTTGCTGATTCACGGTATGGAATAGCACCATTGATACTGACACGCAATATCGGGTTGATCAATGTTCGTTCTGTAACCCGTATCAATGCCTGCAGTTGCGCTTTTGCGGATTGTTCCATTGCAAGTTCTAATGTGATGGATTCCATAGCATTCAGAATCACCACTTCATCCAGTGTTGTCTCCACATCACTTTTCAATGGTTCAGTCGAATGTATCCGCCAAAAATCCAAGTGAGTCATGCGTCCTTGATTTAGTGTTGTTGCCAATAGCTGGTATGCGGCTTGTGCTTCTTGCTCCGTAGGTGCATTGTTTTGATTCGTTGGCGCGCAGCCCAAAAGCATCGCAACAGTCATTGGTATCACAAGTAATATCTTAACGATACGTTTCATGCAAGTCCTCCATCTTTTTGTGATTCTTAACAAATAAAAGTACATCCTAATAATCCGATAAAATTCTTATATCTCTATTTTATCAAAGCGCTTACATTAGTGCAAGAAAACGTTTTCGTTCCTCTGATAAAAAAGAGGGACATCCGAGGATGTCCCTACGTAATATTACTCGAAGTCTGCGTCTTTATAACCGTAGAACTGTTTGAGACCGTCTTTCAGCGCTTTTGAAGATTCTTCGAAACGTTGATTGAAAGCAGTATTCCAGTCGCCAAGTTTGGATTTGACATTGTCAGCCCAGTTAGCATCATTACGGCTTGCACCAGCAACAGCCGGATCCCACATATTTAACCATTCATAAAGGATCGGACGGCTCGCGCCTTCATAATTATAAGTCCAAGGATAAGCTTTATCCGAGACAGCCCAGAATTGACCAGCCTGCCAAATGCGCAATACTTCATGGAATCCAGGCATGGTTGCCGGATTTTTGAAACGTGCATGATTCGGAGCTGAGTACCAGATTTCCATTTGCTTATCAAATTCAGCACCCGTTACCAATGGGAACGAGTCGTTCAATGCGGTTTTCAAAACTTCTCCATCTTTGAAATTTTGGTCTGCGCGAGCTTGCATCGAGCGTGTATCGCCAGCCCAGAATGCTGCAAACGTGTAAGCTAATTTTGTTTGTGCATTTTCTGCATCGGTACATTCTGCGTTGCCATCAAGCATACAATGATTGTAAACAGCCAATGGGTCAAGAACTACACCCACGGTGTTGGGTTGATAATCGGTTGACGGACGTGGATAAATATCCCAATCCGACGACTTACAAACACCCCAGTGATTTGGATCCGGATTAGCGCAGTCGCCCATCATCCAAGGATCTCCGCCAAGTGTCAAAATCTTATTTTCCATAAAGAATTTGAATCCCCACCACCAGTTGGCATTCATAACTTCATCGGAAACCAAACCTAAATCTCTTTGTGGCCAAACAGCGACTTTGGACCACTTCGGAATATAGTCGATCAATGCTTTAACTTCATCGGTATTCAAATCGACATACTTGCCTTTACCGTCGTAATTAAACATCATTTGCTCAAACTTTGTCGTTCCGGTACGTAGGAAATCAAATTCTGTATCCATGGTTCCCCAGAAATTGACGCCGTCAGCTTTACCGATAAAATCGGTATACTCTTCGATTGTCCAAGTCGGACTTGGAACGTCCAAGTTATTATCTTCGGCTAAAGCTTTATTTACATAAACGCCCCAAGGTTGAAGGAACTGTGGAACACCTGCTTGGAAACCGTAATAGTTCATCATACCCATAACGGATTTGTTGAAAGTTTTGTAAAGCGGGTCATCATCAAACTTTGACAAATCAGCGATTAATCCTTTGGAGATATCGCCGACCAAGTCGGTACTGGCATATACATCCGGGTAACGGCCGTATTCTGCCTTAAAGTTTTCCAATTCTTGTTGCCAGCTGACACCGTTATCATGCGGACCGCCACTCTTGGCAAATACATTAATCTTAACATTTGGATAGAGTTGATTGAAAGCTTTGGCAACAGCGTAAGCAGCTGCCTGGTTTTGGCCTTTCAAATCTTCCGGCGTAAGTTCCTTACGACCGATATCTTCCATAAACGTGCCATCCCCAGACCAGAGCATGATTGAAATCTCACCCTCTACTTTGGAATCCAGTTGCTTATAACCGGAACAGCCTGTCAACATGGAAGCTATCAGGAATAAGGCAAACATCAAAACTATGGTTTTTTTCATTTTTGTCCCTCCTGTGGATTACTTCTATTTTCATATTAGCATGGTACGAAAACGTTTTCAACTACTTTATAAACCGTTTTCGGTAAAATTTATACATTTTGTAAGCGCTCCCACTAAAATCACTGTCAGAATGCCTATTCACGTGATTTTCAACTGAATTTTCATGAAAATATACATACTTTTCAGGGATTTTTCATGATAACAGCCGACTGATTTCACTGATAAACCCGAATATATTCGATTTCCATTGATGCAGGCAGGCAATCCATATCGACCTTCCCGCCAAATCCCCCTCCTATAGCTACATTAAGAATCAAGTAGTGGGGTTGATCAAAAGGCCATGAGTCTGCGTAATCCTTCTTCAAAAAGCGGCAGTGTTCAACGCCGTCAACTTCGAAAGAAATTTTTTCTTCATCCCAATCCATGACATAATCATGAAATGATTCAGTAACTCCTTCAATTTTCGTCGTATGTGTGATCTGTGTTCTTTTGGGGTGATTGTACTTTGCGGTATGAAGACTGAAATGGATCGTATCCTGATCCCGTCCGACATGTTCCATGATGTCAATTTCACCCATATGCGGCCAGCCCTTTTTTTCTTCATCGATGCCCAGCATTCAGATCGCCGGCCAAGTGCCAATACCCGACGGAAGTTTCGCCCGTATCTCAAAGCGTCCGTACAGCCAGTGTTGCTTCCCGCGGCTCACAAGTCTTACTGAGGTGATTGGATGGTTCTCCATTTCCTTCTTAATAGCCGAAAGAATCAGTTTGCCATCCTTGATGACGACATTATCCTTTTCGGCATAAGTATAATATTGCAACTCTTTGTTCCCCCATCCGCCGCCACCGACATCATAATCCCAGTGATCCTCATTGGGA
>PGZW01000119.1 GCA_002841515.1 Firmicutes bacterium HGW-Firmicutes-19
CAAGTTGTCTGAAGTGGTAACAGGTAATAACGTCTTGCAATGTGGATAAAACCAAGTGTCCAGTTTCTGCCGCAGTGAGTGCTAAGCTGATAGTTTCATGGTCGCGCATTTCGCCGACCAAGATAACATCCGGATCTTCACGAAGCGCAGATCTCAGTGCTTCCTGGAAACCTTTGGCATCATGATGAATTTCCCGTTGATTAACCAAGCTGACCTTTGATTCGTGAACATATTCGATTGGATCTTCCAAAGTGATGATATGGCAAGGTTTGTTTACATTGATATGGTCCATCATGGCGGCTAAGGTCGTTGATTTCCCTGATCCAGTCGGACCGGTGACAAGTATCAATCCACGGGGTTCCATGGCCAAATCTTTTAAAACATCTGGAAGGCCTAGTTCTTCGATGGTCGGAATGTGGTTATTCAATAGTCGCATAGCAAGTGCATATCTGCCTCGTTGACGGTATGCATTTAGACGATAACGATATCCATGGATATCCGAGTATGCGGTATCAATATCATGACCGTCATGATACAGGGCTTTTTGGGCAGGAACAAGTAAATTATTGATCCATTCTTTAAGCACTTCATTAGTCAGTACAGGCATTTTTAACCGTTCCAAAGAACCAATCCGACGAACGATCGGTGGTTGACCTGCTACAAGATGGACGTCTGAACATTTGTGTTTTTGAGCATATTCCAGAATAGAATCGAACATAATTTATCTCCCCTTTTATTCGGCGGAATAGAGGATACGTATTCCCTCTTCCACCGAAGTAATCCCTTTTTCAATTAGCTCCATTACTTCATCTCTTAACATACGCATCTTACTTTCTGCCGCATATGCCTTTAATTGATCCATGGAAGACTTCTTAGCAATGAGTTGTTCCAGTTTCGAATCAATCAAGATAATTTCAAATACAGCGGTACGGCCAGCATAACCGGTCTTATTACAGTTTTGGCATCCTTTACCAACATATGCTTTTTCAAGGTTTGATCGCAGTAACAAGTTGTCTGAAGTGGTAACAGGTAATAACGTCTTGCAATGTGGGCAAATTTTCTTGACCAATCGTTGTGACATAACACACTTGACAGAAGATGCGACCAAGAAAGGCTCAATACCCATATCGGTTAAACGAACAACTGTAGATAACGCATCATTGGTATGAATCGTTGATAATACAAAGTGACCGGTGATAGCAGCACGAATTGCAATTTCTGCTGTTTCACTATCGCGGATTTCCCCGACCATAATGATATCGGGGTCCTGACGTAAAATGGAGCGCAACCCACCGGCAAATGTTAAACCAGCACGCGCATTTACATGCACCTGATTGATGCCTTCAAACTTACGTTCGATCGGATCTTCAACCGTAATGATGTTCTTTTTTGGATCTGCCATTTTAGCTAGCATTGAATATAACGTCGTCGTTTTACCACTACCTGTCGGACCAGTGACGAGCAGGATTCCATGTGGGAATCGAATCGCTTTTTCTATAGTTTTCTGTGTGTAGTCAGATAATCCTAAACTAGATAAATCATAGGTTATGTTTCTGTCAGCTCCCAAAAGACGCATGACCACTTTTTCTCCATGAGCAGTAGGCAAACTGGAAACACGGATATCAACTGAAAACACATCGCTTCTGAATTGAAAACTGCCATCCTGAGGGACACGTTTCTCAGCAATATTCATCCCGGAAATGATTTTTATCCGGGTTACAATAAGGTTATGTGCTTCACTGCTTAGTTCGTTATGTACTTGTAAATCGCCATCGATACGCATACGAATCCGAGTAAATGCTTCTTCAGGCTCAATATGTATATCTGAAGCATTTTGTTGATATGCTTCCATAATCAACGAGTTTACCAGTTTTACAATAGGCGCAGAATCAACTCGTTCAGCCATATTGGCATCATCGATAGCATCTTGATCAGTTGAGACGATGGTTATTCCGCCATACTCATCCTTAAGGTTCTCCATGATGTTATCGGCAGTACGCTTGGTATAAACACGCTGAATAGCTTTTTCAATTTCAATTTGAGGGGATAAAACCGTCTTGATTTCCAACCCTGTAATCATTCCGACGTCTTCCAAACAAGCAAAATCAAGGGGATCGTTGGAGGCAATCGTCAATGTTCCTGCTTTGATATTCACAGGAATGATCGTATATCTTTTTGCTAAAGATTCTGGGACCAAGCGGACAGCATCTAGTTCAACTGAAAATATTGGGGATTCCAAATATTCAACACCCAATCTTTTCGCTAATGGTTTTAAAATGTCTTTTTCTGTGGCAAATCCAAGTTCGGTCAAGACAGCACCTAAACGCTTTTTAGTTGCTCGTTGTTGAACGAGGGCTTGCTCAAGCTGTTGTGAATTGATAATTCCCTCATCAATCAATATTTGCCCCAATGGCATGGCTTTCATTGATAATCCTCCTGATTCTATATGAAAATCATAAACATTCAATTATAATAATAACGTGTGAGGTCAAACATATGCAATATACATTTCTCATCATATTCTTCATATTTGGCAGTATTCTAGGATCGTTTTATAACGTCGTCATCTATCGATTACCACGTAAAGAATCCATCGTGGTCGGTTCATCTCATTGTCCAAACTGCAATACAAACATTAAGCCTTACGACTTAATTCCTATTCTCAGTTATTTTATTCTTGGTGGTAAATGCCGCAGTTGTAAGCAACCCTACTCATTTCGATATGCGTTGATTGAATTCATCACCGGCTGTCTTTTCGCCTTGACCTATCTGGTTTATGGTTATTCTTGGTTCACCTTAATCGGAATAATCCTAGTATCCGTTTTGCTCATCATTACGATGATTGATATTGACACCATGGAAATATATGACACATTTCAAGTTATTTTGCTTGTTTTAGCTATTCTGTTTATCACTCAATCCGGCTTGCCTTTGGGTGATCATTTGATCGGATTTTTTATTATTAGCGTACCCTTTTACATCCTTGCCCTGATTACCGGTGGTATGGGCGGCGGTGATATCAAACTAATTGCCATGGGTGGATTACTACTTGGCTGGAAAGCAACGCTGGTTGCATTCTTTATCGCAAGTATTACCGGTGGTCTTGTTGCTATCTTGCTGGTTTTGTTAAAGCAACAAGGCCGAAAGTCATTGATTGCATTCGGCCCGTATTTGTGCCTTGGTATCTACATTGCTTTTCTATACGGAAATACATTATTTGACTGGTATCTTAAATTTTACAGCTAATCGATTTAATCAAAGTTCAATGTGTCTCTGCCCGGAACGAAGTCTCCACCATAATCTTTCGGGTTTTCTTCTGGCAATAATTTATGAATCATGTAAACATCAATGGATAGCATTGCTTCCTGTGTTTTGAAATCATAGGTTGCTTCATTTAAGTAAATTGTGGTATCCCATGATGAAATCTCACGTGTAATGCGATTGAACTGCTCGTAATTTAGTTTAATGCGATAGATAGATCTTGAATGCAACAACTGTGAAGAAGTAATCGGTATACCTGATAATGACGGCTTTTCCGCATTGTATTGCAAGATTAATTCTCGAATCTTATACATCGGGTCATATAATTCTGATACTGTTGAGCTAGGGGATAGTACTTTCGGTTGTTCAAACACTACTCCTGTAACAATGGTTCCGGGAATAGTTGTCAACGGCAACATCCAACGATCAAATTGTGCCGTACTCATTGGTGTCTCAATCTTATTCAGCTCATTTGACACATCTTTTAGTAATTCCGCTCTGCGAACTTTTAAAATTGGTTCCAATGGTAAAGTAGCATCGACGATGGTCTTCCTCGATTCTAGCCCGGAAAGTTCTACTTTGTTGGCTTCGATTTCATTATTCAAAGGGATGATGATGAAAGCAATCATTAATCCAACAATTGCAATCAATCCCATCGCAAATAGCAAGAATGCTTCGCGTCTGGAGATATTCATGTTACTTACCTCCCTTCATTTGAACTCTTAAATTTCCAACATAACTTCTAGATGCTGTTTCATATTTATATCCTTCATGGACAACATCTTTGAAAAACTCGGTCCTTTGTAATCGCAGGGCATAGTTTGATGAATCTGATGCAAACTGACCAGTGACTTCCATGGAAATCCAAGAATCGATATAGGATACTTTTGTTATGCCAACATTCTCAGGCAGATTATCAAACAAAATTTGCAGTATCTCTTGATCAAATCGAGGAATATAATCCAGTACATCAATTATACTTACGACCTCAGCTTTCAAACTGTCCAGTTGCTTGATATTATCCTGCATGATTGAAATATCATTGAGTTTTCTGACAACCAACGGGTCATTAATATAATTCTCAATTGAAATAATCTTTGTTTCAAGAGTGGAATTATCAAAAAACAACTTCAATGAGTAAACGCCCAAAGACAAAGCGACAAACAAAATGATTCCCAAATACATGGTTGTCGGTGATGTTTTCTCACTTCGGGCTTTCTGTATGTAGCGATAACTCTCAAGTAAATTCATGTCTCTCTTTAACATATCATCACTTCCTTATCAAAGCGCCAAAGGCATTGACGTATTTGGTTTGATAACCGACTGTAGAAATAAAAGTTGAAGGCATTTGGATGATGTCACAAGGCACAAACAGGCTGTCAAACAGTACCTTTTGAATGTCCGGTAAAATCTCATCTACTCCCATAAGGACGATTTTCTTAACCGCTTTCTTACTGCGTGTGTATGAAAATTGGATCATCTTATTGATGTTATCTTCGACAATCGGAATGACAGATTCCTTGTCTCCTTCGGAGTAAGAAACCAAGCGGGCATTGCGAGAAAGAACATACATTCCGTTCTCAAAAAGATATAAGCGCAAATAAGAATTACCAACATCCACAATTATAACTGGGTCATCATCTGTAAACACTTTCGATTCATTAGCCAGCTTGATAATCGCATTAGTGGCCGAATCAATAGCCACAACATTGCACTTCGCTTTCTTAAACGCTTGCAAGTATGACTCTATAGCTGATTCCAGCATTGCGACGGCCAAAACTCTTAATTGAGTAGCATCTTCTTCTCTTTGAATTTCTTCTAAAACGATAAAATCCATGATGTAATCCGGCGTTAAGTTGAGCGCATTCATCATTTCACTTCGGACGATAAATGGTGTCTTTTTATCATCAATCTTAGGGATTATCAATTCACGATAAATGATGGAGGCATTGTTAATACACAAAATACAATCCTTTTCCCTGATATTGTTTTTGGTCAGATGCTGCGCTAGCAAGGATCCGAACTCATCAATCTCACGAACCCCTTGATTGTCAATCCAACTTTCCGGAAATTCAAAGAACAGTGTCTTCGAAATACTTATCGGACCAGATTTTGACTTTGACTTTGATTCGACCATATAGACAAAGCCACTACGAATTTCTAACGATAAAGCCATATTTCATGCCCCCTTCTATCTACCAATCGCATCATACATTGAAAAGATTGGTTGTATTATGGATAATACAATAAACCCAATAACGATACCTAGTACAATTATCATGGCGGG
>PGZW01000120.1 GCA_002841515.1 Firmicutes bacterium HGW-Firmicutes-19
AAAAAGCCTGGTACCACAATGATCGCGAAAATGCCAAAGAAGTTCCAACGGCAATGAGCAGTCAAGTGGATGCTTATTATGAGCAAATCGCTGAAGCTGTTGCGATGGGTGATGATGAGCTTATGGAAAAATTCTTTGAAGGTGAACCGTTTACGGAAGCCGAAATCCTAAAAGGTGTACGTATTGGTGTACGCAGTGGAGAAATCCGTCCGGTGTACTGCGGCTCCGCCATTCAACTGACAGGTATTGAACGTCTGATGGATCTTATCTCTGAATATTTCCCGTCGTATGCCGAACATGGTGTGACCGAAGCCAAGGATGTTAATGGTAATATCGTGAAGTTGGAAACCAATGAAAAAGAAGCGTTCAGCGCACGTGTGTTTAAGACGATCGTGGATCCGTTTGTTGGTCGTATTTCGTTTGTTAAAGTCATGACCGGCGTATTGACAACGGATGCCCAAGTCATCAACGTCCAAAAAGACAAAGTCGAAAAAATCGCTCAATTGTTTGCCATTAAGGGTAAACATCAAATCGGTGTCGGAAAATTATTCACAGGTGACATCGGAGCAATCGTTAAATTACAGTTTACAGAAACAAGCGATACATTGGCAACCAAAGCCAGACCCGTCGTTTATGATAAAATCGATTTCCCGCAACCAATGCTTTCGGTCGCTTTGTGGCCAAAGAGTAAAAATGATGAAGATAAACTGAGCACCAGTTTGCAACGTCTCGCCGAAGAAGATGCTTCGTGCAGATTTGAGAAGAACAGTGAAACCGGCGAACTGATTTTATTCGGAGTCGGTGATCAGCATATTGATGTCATCATCAGTAAATTGAAGTCCAAATACAAAGTAGAAGTTGAGTTGACTGAACCGAAAGTCCCGTATCGTGAGACGATCCGGGGTACCGTTACAGTCGAAGGTAAACATAAAAAGCAATCCGGTGGTGCAGGCCAGTTCGGTCATGTATTCATCACTTTTGAACCGTGTGACAGTGAAGAAATGATTTTTGAGGAAAAGGTTTTTGGTGGAGCTGTTCCTCGTCAGTATTTCCCGGCAGTCGAAGCTGGATTAAGAGAATGTATGTTTAAAGGATTATTGGCCGGATATAAAGTCGTTGGCTTAAAAGCGACGCTGGTGGATGGTCGTTATCATGAAGTCGACTCAAAAGAAATAGCGTTTAAATCCGCAGCCCGTCTGGCATTTAAAGCCGGTTTCCCGAAAGCGCGTCCTGCACTTATGGAACCGATCGTGAAAGTTCAAGTAACGATTCCGGAAGAATATACCGGTACTGTCATCGGTGATTTCAATAAGCGCCGCGGGATTATCCTCGGCATGGAATTATTGAATGAAAAAGAACAAATGATCACAGCTGAAGTTCCGATGTCGGAAATGATGCGTTATGCGACCGAATTACGCAGCTTTACTCAAGGCCGCGGCAGTTATACTCAAGAGTTCGATCGCTATGAATTTGCCCCGCAGCCAATCGCTGACAAAGTCATTGCGGCTCACGTTAAAGAAGAGGAAGACGAAGATTAATCAAGACAGCCTGCGGGCTGTCTTTTTCATGTAAAAAGGGACCTTGCGGTCCCTCATGTTTACTTTTTGCCTTCTTCGAAGAGTCTGTTGACGACATTCCAGTTAACGACATTGAACCATTGGTCAATGTATTCCGGACGACGGTTTTGATATTTGAGATAATAGGCATGTTCCCAAACGTCAAGAGCGAGGATCGGTGTCAATCCATCGGAAATCGGATTGTCCTGATTGGCTGTCGATACGACTTTTAATTGCTTATCATCCGTTAGTACCAACCAAGCCCAACCACTGCCGAAACGAGTTTTTGCCGCGGTGGCAAAGGCCTCTTTAAATTGTCCGAACGATCCAAATGCAGCATCGATTGCTTCAAGAAGTGCTCCTTCAGGTCCCTTTGCTCCTCCCGGTACCATCAACTCCCAAAACAGAGTGTGGTTTAGATGCCCGCCACCATTGTTGCGGACTGCCATACGAATGGCCTCCGGAACAAGATTCAGATCTTTAATCAAATCAGCGAGTTCAACATCCGCCAACTCCGGAAATTTCTCCATGGCAGCATTGACATTGTCAACGTAGGCCTGATGATGTTTTGAGTAGTGGATAGTCATGGTTTGTGTGTCGATAAACGGTTCAAGCGCATCAAATGCGTATGGTAATACAGGTAATGTTTGTTTCATTATTTGTGTCTCCTTCGTTATACATCAAGCATAGCAAAGCAAAATTTCACAATCAAACGTTATGCCCGTAATGTTAGTAATAGTTAACAATTAAGAAAAATAAGTGAAATCTATTCACCGACATCAAATAGCCGGGAATACTTATCTTTTAAATAATCAATATAATATTGCGGGTTAAAATGCTCACCGGTAACTGAAAGCAGCAGTTGGTTTGGCTCGTATACGCCTCCATGCCGGTGGACGTTTTCGCGCAGCCATTCATTGACCGATCTAAAATCATTGTTTTCAAGACAACGATCGACATCGATTTCTTTACGCATCGCAGCCATCCACTGTGCGCTGTAGGCTGACCCTAAAGCGTAGGTAGGGAAGTAACCAAATGCACCACCGGACCAATGAATGTCTTGTAAAATGCCCAAACCGTTATGCGGTGGCCGGATTCCCAGATACTCTTGATATTTATCGCTCCATACCTGATCCAGTCCTTCAACATCCAACGTTCCATTAAACAAACCCTGTTCAATTTCATAGCGGACCATGATGTGCAGCGGGTATGTGAGTTCATCAGCTTCGATTCGAACCAAAGAAAGTTCCACATGATTGACTCCCAGAATGAACTCGTCCAATGAAACATCCTTTAGGGCATCGACAACAGACTGTACCTTCGGATAAATTGACGACCAAAACTCACGGCTGCGACCCAACATATTTTCATACAGCCGGGATTGTGACTCATGCATACCGTAAGACATGCTGTCTTCGATCATGCGGCCTTGATAAGCTTCATCGACCTGACCGTTATACGTTGCATGACCCACCTCATGGATCAGCGCAAAAATCGATGAGGTAAACAATTCCTCTTGGTATCTTACGGTCACCCGGTTATCGTGTACGGAAAAATGAGAGCTGAAAGGATGTGCGCTTTCGCCGATATAACAGGAGCTTTTGTCATAATTGAGATACTCCATTAAGATTTCAACGACTTGACGTTGTTGTTGGATGGGGACGATACGTTTTAGCCATGTAGGTTGAGGTATGTTTTTATCAATGACTTTGTGCAATAAGGGCACGATATCTTTTTTGAGTTTCTCAAAGAAAACATCATAATCTGCAAGAGTGATCCCGGTTTCAAAGTCGTCGATCAACTGATCGTACACTGGTCGATCGTCTTTGCGATAGGAAACGACCTTTTTTGTCATCTCAATTAATTTCTTTAAGTAAGGCTTAAATGATTCGTAGTCTTGCTCATCCCGAGCCTTTTCCCAAACATTTTCAGCATCTCTTGTCAGTTGAGCGAACTCAACATACACCTCTTTGGGAATGTATCGCGCTTTATCCAAACCTTTTTTTATTTGTCTGATTTCAGAAGCTGTTATTTCATCCAGCGCTTCAGTGGAAAGTTCATCGATGCACACAATGAATTCCGGTGACGTTTCGATGGAAAACAGCTCTCCGGCCAAAAGAGCGGCCATTTTGTTTCGATATGCTGCGCCTTTTTTAGGGGCGATAGTACTTGAATCCCAATTCAGCGTGGTTAATGCCAGTTTGTATGCAGAAATCTTTTCGCTGATCTCTCTAAACTGGCTCAATTTTGATTCGATACTCATAAAAATTCCTCCGATTTCTTTATTATTGTAACATATAAGTTACTGTCCATTAAGTCTCAGATTGATATATAATAAGAATATGAAAAAAGCAAAAAGAACTTTCCATCTAATCGGTGGTGCTAATATCGATATCCTTGGTAAGTCATTTGAGAGCCTGCGTCCAAGTGATTCAAACCCAGGCAAAGTATCCATCAGTTTTGGCGGTGTGGCGCGCAATATCGCTCAAACCCTGACGAATATTGAGAGTCCCGTCCGGTTGCTGACCATTTTTGGTGATGATATGCTGGGTCGTCAATGCGCCAAAGATTGCATAGATCGTGGGATGGATATTTCGAGCAGTCTGTTTCTGGAAGGTTCTTCATCGACGTATTTAGCCATAGCTAATAAAGATGGCGACATGTCGGTTGCGATTGCGGATATGGGCATTCTTGAGAATCTGACAAAAGAAGCCATTCAACCGTTTCTTGATCAGATTGACCAACAAGATATTTTGGTTGTAGATACCAATCTTCAACCGGATATAATCGAGTATATAACTTCTAATGTTTCTTGCATGTTGGCGTGTGATCCGATATCAACGATAAAGACTAAAAAAATCATTCCCTTCTTACGACGATTGACGGTATTTAAACCAAATCGGCTGGAAGCTGAAGTTTGTTGCGGATTTCCGGTGACAGATGATGAAAGTTTAATGAAAGCACTCGAATATTTTAGAAAACTTGGCATTCGTGATGTTATCATTACTCTTGGAGTCAGAGGCGGTGCCATTGCTTGTGATGAAGGAACATTCCGATACGTTCACAAAGATATTCCGGTCATCAGTGCAACCGGTGCCGGCGATGCATTTCTGGCGGCCTATATTGCTTATTTGAATCTCGGATCGCTGGTTGCATTGAAATACGCTGTTGCGGCGGCGATTGCGACATGCATGTGTGAAGCAACGGTCGAGGATAAAATCAATAATAGCTATCTTGAGGATATTATGCGGGTTTTTCCGCTCAAGATAGAAAAACGGTAATCATGTATCAGACAAGGTATATCATGATGGTCAAAACCCTTGAACCATGGATGGATTTATTTAAAAATGTTAACAACAGATGGATGAAAGAATAATCATCCCTTAAGGAGGAATCGAATGTTTGATCAATGTGTTGCGTTATTAAAACAGCGCGGTGTCGAAAAAACGGACATCATCGATTGTGTCTATTATTTACAAAAACGCTATATCGCTGATTTGACATTGGATCGAATCGAGCATTATGTTGATAGTGTTTTGAATAAACGGGAAGTTCAGCATGCGATCATCACAGGGATCCGGATCGATATGTTGACTGAACAAGGATTATTTGGGGATGAGCGATTTAATCAACTGATCATGGATGACTACTCATTGTATGGTGTTGATGAAGTATTGGCTTATGGCATATGCAATTTGTATGGTTCGATCGCATTGACGAATTTCGGATATATTGATAAAGTAAAGCCAGGGATCATCGGGAAACTCAATGAGCACACCACACAGTGCAATACATTTCTAGATGATATCGTTGGTGCCGTAGCTGCAGCCGCCGCCAGTAAACTGGCGCATGACAAGGAGAAAAAGTAATGAAAAAATTTGTAACCTTCGGGTTGTTATTGCTTACCATATTCGCAGGG
>PGZW01000121.1 GCA_002841515.1 Firmicutes bacterium HGW-Firmicutes-19
CAGGACTATTTTGGATCGTTCAATTAGGAGCTATATTGGCTACAGCGACACTATTATATACTTTCCGTAACAACAAACAACCCATCCATCTAGAAGGCACGACGGAGGTAAAGGATTTATTTCCAACATATCTAATCGTTGGCATGATCGTATTGCTTATATTTGCTTCCTTCATCGAAAATCGTCCGGCCGTGACCAATGGATTTATATGTATGTTATTGATGGGCATCGGATTGCTTCGCAAGTACTTGCGTGAACAGGATTTTCGTGGAATTACAGGAGTTCTGCTACAAATCGACGGAGAGACGTTGGGATTGTTAACGGGCTTGTTTGTGGTGATTGGCGGTATAGGTGCCGTAGGAGTCATTGCTGACATCAGTAAAGCCTTTGTCTATTTGGCGAATGATAATATTTTTGTTATATATACATTATTGGTTTGGGGATCGGTTTTCTTCTCAGCCTTTATCGACAATATACCTTATGTAGCCACGATGCTGCCGGTAGTCGCTTCAATTGCAACATTGATGAACGTTGATCCGACATTGCTTTTCTTTGGTTTACTCACGGGTGCGACACTGGGAGGAAACTTGACACCGATCGGAGCTTCTGCCAATATTACAGCGTTAGGTATTTTGCGCAAAGCAGGGTTTGAAACTAAAACGGCGGATTTTATGAAAATCGGAGTACCCTTTACCTTAATTGCAGTTACGACTGGATATATCGTCATATATTTATTGTTCAGATAAAAAAAGCGGCCTTGCGGTCGCTTCGTTTTTTATAGGGCTTCGATTTGAGCCAAGAACTCTTCAATCGGTTGATTACCGACAAGTTCAATTTTGTCATTGATGACGATTTTCGGAACTCCGGAAACGTTAAACCTATTTGACAGATCGTGGAATGTCTGTGCTTCAATCATTTCGCCTTCGATGTTTTTGTTCAACATTGCCAAGACATGAGCCTTTTGTACGGCTCCGGGGCAATGCGGACAACTCAATGTAACGAATACTTTGATATTGACCGGTTTGTCGATTTTAGCGACTCTAGCCTCAAAATCAGCGGGGACTTCTTGTTTTACACCAGACATCTCAATGAGTGCCGGAATGAATGAATTGATTTCATGTCCTGCGGGTATGCCATTGAACTTGACTCCTTCGTATTCGCCTTTGCTGTTAAGCAAAACGAAACTCGGTGTCATTTCGATGTTGTATTTCTTTGCTTCTTCGACATCTTTGTTCAAATCAAACTTTTTCAGATGGATTTTATCACTTAACTCCTCGACTTCTTCAAGCAGCCCCATGGTTTCCGCACATGAGTAGCATTCGCCCTCTTCTGTGAATAATACCATCGTTACATCTTCCTTCATTTCACTAAATACCTGACGTAATTGTTTTTGAATTTCTTCGTTTAGCATTTTTTGCATATTGGTTTCCTCCCTTTAGAAATTTTGATTCATATATTCATTGGCGGCAAGAGCTGCTTTCGCTCCATCAGCCACCGCAATGACGATTTGTTTGTATGGCATTTGCGTTACATCACCGGCCGCAAATAAGCCGGGCAGACTCGTCATGTTCTTTTCATCAACGATGACTTCGCCTCTTTCATTGAGTGACACAAGATTTTTGATGAGATGATTGCTTGGCAAATTACCGATTTCGATGAATATGCCATCGGCATCGATCACTCGCTCTAACAAGGTTTGTTTATCCAGTACCTTGACCCCAGTCATCTTATCATCGCCGATGATTTCAAGGATCTGTGTTTGAAGATGGATGGTAATGTTTGCCTGATGGTTCATGTGATCGATCAAGATTTGATCTGCACGAAGCTCACTGCGATGAACCAATGTCACATGACTGGCAAACTTGGCGACATCGATGGCTGCCTCAACGGCTGAATTGCCACCACCGGCGATAATGACGTTTTTGCCTTTAAACAGGGGGGCATCACAAATGGCGCAATAGGCGACTCCGCGATTGGAATATTCCTCTTCACCTCTCACTTGCAGTTTTCTTGGTGATGAGCCTGTCGCAATTAATAACGTCTTACTTGTAAAGACTGTACCATCCTTCAGCAGGACCTCAAATAAGCGATCACTCTTGTGGATATTTTCTACTTCGACTTCTTCCAAGATGCCGACGTCAAGTTCTTTGAGGTGAGAAAGATATTTCTCGCTCAACTCTTCACCACTTACCTGCGATATTCCCAGATAATTATCAACCGAAGATGTATTCAACAATTGACCACCGATTCGTTTTGCGATGATTCCGGTCGTCAGACCCTTGCGCTTAGCATATAGCGCTGCGTTAAGACCGGCAGGCCCTCCGCCAATCACGAGCAAATCAATGACGTCTTCATTGGTGAGCTTAATGGCTTTTTTGGTTTCATTAAGATTAAAATTAAAGTTGAAACTCATATCATGCCCTCCTTACACACCTTAGTATAAGGGGACACTACTTGAATATCAACCTTATTGCTCATTTTCTTTTAAAATTTTCGAAATCGTGGACTCACTGATTCCCCCAAACAATACACCCAGCTGCTTCATCGAACAGTTGGTTTCTCTGTGTAGACGGGCGATACACATATTTCGCAGTTGTTTATCCTTCTTAAGATCATCCGTGCAACAACCGTGTTGTTTCATCCATTCATCCAACATCAAGTGAGCCACTTCGATATCTGACGTTTTCTTTTCGGTTATGATATCGATATTTTTTTGTTCTATATCGACGATCCAGTCAAGTGAATCATCCGCACCTCGATCATAAAAGCAGAAGCTGTTGAATTTCGAATCAGTTTGTCGATTGACCTTACGCACGTGGACAATGACTTCTTCCTTTGAGTAAAGAGGAGTGCTTTTAAAGCGTTTCGTAAATAGTTTATGTTCGGCTTTTCGATACAATGCATAAGCAATCGATATCGAAGAGAGGATACTCGAAACATTCTTATCAGCTACATCCAATATGATCTTGAAACCGTGATCGGAAAGCAGACAAAAAGCATAGCAATGAAAGCCATACTTTCGTTGCGCCTCTTTGATGATTTCAATCATGACTTGCCGATCGGTATCATTTCGAAATAAAATTTGATCGGTCGATTGATCAACTGCATAAATCGAGGTCATTTGATTTCTTCTTGCACTTCTTGCCATACGATCACCCACTCGCAATATATCACATTTCAGATTCATATTCAAGTAATGTCCCCCAAGAAAAAAGACCGGAACATCCGGTCTTACTTGCCTTTGATCAATGTATTTAATATTCCTCGGGCAATTTGACGCCCGAGGGAGCTGCTCATCGTACCCATAAAGGATTTTGCCATCTTGGTGACTTCACTTTGTGAAGAACGGGCGGACGTCCGTTTTGCTTTCTCAAGTCTTTCGCGTTCTTTTTCCAAACGGATCCGCTCTTTTTCTAGTGCGAGTTCCTCTTTCTTTTGTTTGATTTCCTCTGCGGCCTGCTTTTCAACGGTTTCTTTTGCAGCCATTTGTGATCGAAGCATTTCATAGGCAGATTCTTTATCGATGATTTGATGATATTTGTAATAAAATGGCGAGTTTTGGATCAAGTCATTGCGCTTGATGGCATCAATGACCCCAAACCTGCTGTGAGGAGGAGCGATCAAAGCCCGCTCGACCATACTTGGCCGTCCTTCTTCATCCAACATGGAAACCAGTGCTTCACCTGTCTTTAGATCAGTCATCACGGCAGGAATATCGATATCTGGATTTTGACGGAATGTCTGCGACATCGCAACGATTGCTTTTTGCTCTTTCGGAGTATAAGCCCGAATGGCATGCTGAATCCGGTTGCCAAGCTGACCCAATACTTTTTCAGGAATATCGATTGGATTTTGAGTAACGAAATAAACACCGACACCCTTAGAACGAATCAATCGTACGACCAGTTCGATTTTGTCTTGCAATACTTTTGGGGCATCATCAAACAGTAAGTGCGCTTCATCAAAGAAGAAAACCAGTTTCGGCTTTTCAAGATCACCGACTTCCGGCAGCTGTTCAAACAACTCAGCAAGCAGCCACAAAAGGAAAGTTGAATACAGGGCAGGGGACATCATGAGTTTCTCACAAGCCAACACGTTGATAAATCCTTTTTCATAACTGTCGACCTTCATCAAATCCTTGATATCGAGAGCCGGTTCAGCGAAGAAATGATCACCACCCTGATCCTGCAGGGTTAACAATGCCCGTTGAATGGCTCCGATTGACTGCTTGGAAATATTCCCGTATTCCGTTGTAAATTTATCGGCATTATCTCCGACAAACTGCAACATACTGCGCATATCTTTAAGGTCAATCAACAACAACTCGTTATCATCGGCGATTCTGAATGTAATATTGAGTACGCCGGTTTGTACTTCGTTAAGAGACAAAATCCTTGCTAGAAGCAAAGGTCCCATTTCAGAGATGGTCGTACGCATCGGATGACCGAGCTCGCCAAAGATATCCCACAAACGCACCGGATACGATTGAAACTTAAAATCTGACAGACCTAAAAAATCGAGGCGGTCTTTCAGTTTCGGATTCAATTCCCCGGGTTGGGCTACGGAAGCCAAATCACCTTTGACATCTGCCAAAAAAACCGGAACGCCAATATCACTGAAGTGTTCTGCTAATACTTTCAGAGATATGGTTTTCCCGGTACCGGTCGCTCCGGCAATCATGCCGTGTCTATTGGCCATTTTTGACAACAAGAAAACCTCTTTATCACCCTTGCCGACAAACATTTTTGTAGATTGATTCATGGTTTGACTCCTTTGTGCTATATACTGATATTATAAATCGTAACTAAATCGCTTACAATCAAATCCCCCGAATCACCGCAATTTTTATCAAGAAATCATGGATAAGAAAGTATATACTACCTGTGAGGAACCAATATGAGACAACACAACCTGAAAGAACAAGTGATGAGCATTATTTTGTCGGCAGACGATGAACTTTCGCTAGACGATTTTGCTCAAAAACTATCCTACTCAAAATGGCATTTGACGCGCAAGTTTAAAAAGGAAACATCAATGACATTGATGAGTTTTGTTAAAAGGCAACGCCTGATGTGTGCCGCAAGTCAGATGTCAGAGAAGAAAGTCATGGATGTTGCCTTGGACACACTTTATCAATCACATGAGGGATTCAGCAGGGCGTTTTTTAAGATGTTCGATGTTTCTTTTAGGGAGTATAAAAGAAGAATGCATGTGGATCCTCTGTTTATAGCAAAAACGATGAATGATGTGCGAAAGCAAATCTACAAAGGAGGAATTTTGATGAATGAAACACCGATCCCTGTCTTTGTGCAGGTCATATCCAAACCAGAACGGAAACTGATTTGTAAAAAGGGTATCAAAGCAGAAGATTACTTTGCTTACTGTGAGGAAGTTGGCTGTGATGTCTGGGATATATTGATGGAAATAGAGGGAACGCTGTCCGAACCCATGGGT
>PGZW01000122.1 GCA_002841515.1 Firmicutes bacterium HGW-Firmicutes-19
GTTGCCTCAGGATTATGTGTCGCTTCAGAGTGATGAGGATAAGCAGATGTTTGAGCGTCTGATGGGCATGATCGATGAGATCGATGATGTTCAAAACGTGTATCACAACGTTCAGTCGGACGAGTAAAAAAAAGCGCCGAAGCGCAATCATAAGATAATGACGGGACCCTGACTTTCGCGAGAAATGATGCGGTCCTTTTCTTTTGGATCAAACACCGAGGCGTATACCTGGGTCGCCTTGTGTTCCATTTGGCGGTATGGAAGGGGAATCTGGTTGAACCGTGAGGCAACTTTGATTTCCTTTTCTTTGTACATCTGAAGGGCTTTGAGGCCTTGTTGATTGAATCCCAAGATTCGAAGGGTATCGATCGGTGGCAGTTCTTTGATTTGTTTTTTCGTATGATGCAATAATAGTTGGACCATCGTTCGTTGAATCCGTGCTTTGCTGTAACGACGGTTGACACAGGCATTGATGAAATCATTTGCATCATCAACCAATATCGCTTGTTTGATCATGTGGGACTCGATTCCTTCACTGACAAGAAAGACTTCTTGCAGGTAGGATTTCGGCAGTGTCAATAAGATGTGTTTGAGAAAAGGATAGTATAATTGCCAATCCGGGTATACGGATTGATCTTTTAGAAAGTGCATCGGTGTCATGTGAGCGATGGATTGATGGTTTTTAAGGGCGTTTCTGATCGCTGTGGCACTTGCGATGGGATTGTCTGTCTCAACGCTGTGATAACTGTTGGTGCGCTGTATGGTATGTGGCGTCATGTTGAAATGGTTTGCTGCTTTGCAATAGCCGATGCCAAGAATATCGTTGGGATCGTATTCGCCGGATAATAGGCCGATCGCCTTGGGATAGCTGTTGCCGGTGCGCATGCTTTCTTTAAGTCCGTCGATGTTGATGTTGAGTTGAGCGATTTCCTGAATCGTTTTTAGATCGTTGGATTCACTGCCGAAAACGATGTCACTGGCTTGTGCCAAAGAGAGGATCTCTACGGATCTGTAGGCGAAAGTCTGAGCGCTTTGGGTCGAAAAGGCGATGGGCAGTTCGATGACCAAATCAACGCCGTGACTTAGGGCGATCTCCGTGCGTTTCCATTTGTCGCAAATGGCGGGTTCACCCCGCTGGACAAAATGTCCGGACATGACCGCAATTAAAACGTCCGGATTCGTCAGTTTTCGGGTTTGTTCGATATGATATTGATGGCCGTTGTGAAACGGGTTGTACTCGGTTACGATTCCGGTTATTTTCATAGTATCACCGCGTGTATTTTAACACATTTTCTTTGACTATTCACAAATAGTTTCTTATGATGTAAGAAAAGGGAGACCACCTATGGAAATCTTTACGACCATTTCTGAATTTGACGGACAAACGATCACATCGTCATTGTATCTGCCTGAATCACCCAAAGCATTGATCGTTGTGTTTCACGGATTGATGGAGCATCGTCACCGTTATCATGATTTTGCGCAAACACTTGAAAATGCGGGGTATGCGGTGTTATGCCCGGATCATCGCGGTCACGGGGACAGTCCGTATGACGGAAAAGTTTACGGATATTTCGCGGGTCATAACGGCTGGCTTGTCAATCTGGAAGATTTACAGAAAATCATCTATCAGACAAAAATCAAAACCGGACCGTTGAATATCATTTTGTTTGGTCACAGTATGGGATCGTTGGCGGCGCGCAGTTATTTGAAACGTTTTGAAAATGAGTTAAGCGCTGTGATTTTGTCAGGTTCTTCCGCATACTCGCCCATGGTTTATGTGGGTCGGTTTTTGGCTCAGTTATTATCCATATTTACGGGCAAACGCCAATGCAAACTGCTTTTTCATATGATTTTTGATCCGTTTAATAAAGGTATAACTCCGTCTCGCACGCCTTTTGACTGGCTGAGTGTCGATGAGGATAATGTTGATCGTTACATCGCTGATCCAAAGTGCGGATTTGTGTTGCCTGCGAAAGGATATCGTGATTTGTTTGATGGGTTACTGGATGTATATCGCTCAAAAGACTGGTCTGTGATGCGGCCGGATATGCCCATTCACTTTGTGACCGGACAGTTTGATGCTCCGGCAGGGTTTGAAAAGGGTGTTCAACACGCGATCGACACACTTAAAAAGGAAGGTTATCGCAATATTACGTCAAAAATATATCCGGGGGTCCGTCATGAGTTGCTTCAGGAGCAAATAAAAGAGCAAGTCACTGCGGATATCTTGCTCTGGCTCAATGAATTAGTATAAAAACCATATAAGCATCTGCAACGTGATCCACCCGGCCATCAGTGTCAGTCTCTTTTGGGGAATCATTTGTATGCTAAGTATAAAGAGGATGGCCAATACAAGACTGATGATCCAGTCTTTTGGTGTCAGTTGAAACAGCAGTGACAAAGCGGATAAAATCAGCAGGGTCACGATGGATAAAACAGGAACGCTCTGCTTGACGGGGCGTTTTTCTATTTGTTTACTCATACTCAAATCAATATTATCAATTCGCACAAAAGTATACTCGTGTTTTTTACACATATTTTCGATCAGTTCCACAAGCTCTTCGGGATCAAGGTAAATGTGTTTGGTTTTGCCGGTGATTGTCTGATAGCTGACGAACTGGTGAAATCCTTCGATGGGATCTAAAAGGTGAACTCTGTTTTTATGATCAGAAGTTGTGTATTCACTGATACGATGGGCGTACTTCAGTTGTTTTGACTTCTCATCCACCGAAACGGCTAATTTGAGATTGATTTTTGAGGGTTCCTCATCACTGTTTTGACATTCAAAAAACATATCCGAATAAATATCGTTTCTCGGATGATAGGCACATACAAAATTCATTTGAATAAGTTGGGATGTCAGTTCTTTGATGATGACTGCTTTTGACATTGAAGGACCTCTTAATGAATTCAGTATAACACTTGTTGGTTGAGTATGTGAGTAAATGTTGTCAAAAACGAACATTTTCACTTTTGAAATGTGAGATATTTTATAAGGTTTTGACAGAATTTGGAGTATAATTGCAAAAACACCGTTTAGTGTGAACATTTGTGTTTCTTAAGGTTGTGGAAATGTTAAAATTCCGTTAAAATATGGTTATGAAATCGTTTACACGATTCAAAGGAGGAAACATGAATAGATTGCTAAAAGTGATGTTAACAGCGTTTTTACTAACATCCATCTTAATCGGTTGTACCCCGGCTCCAAAAGTCGGCGGTGGCAAACTGGTTGTTTATTCGCCGAACTCAGACGGTGAAATTGAAGGCTTACTGTATTATTTTGGTGATAAGTACGATATCGAAATCGAACTTCAATCCATGGGTACAGGCGAAGTATTGTCGAAACTGCAAGCTGAAAAAGAAAATCCGCAGGCAGACGTTATGTTTGGTGGTATGAACTTGGGTGTTTATACAAGCAATAAAGATTTGTTCCAAGCATATACAGCGAAAGATGATGACAAATTGCCGGAAGGCTATCAAAACAAGACCGGTTACTTTACCAACTACTTGCTTTCGGGCAGTAACTTGTTGGTCAACACCGATTTGGAAGCTGGTTTAGGCATTACGATCAACAGTTATGCTGATTTATTGAATCCGTTGTTAAAAGGTAAGATCGCTATGGGCGATGCTACCAAATCTTCCAGTGCATTTGCGCAATTGACCAACATCTTGTTAGTCAAAGGCGGATATGACAGTGCTGAAGCTTGGGATTATGTCAAACAGTTGATGGTTCAAATGGATGGTATCATGATTGGTTCATCTTCGGCCATTTACAAAGGCGTTCAAGCAGGCGAATATGTCGTTGGTTTGACCTATGAAGATCCTTCGGTTGCTTTGTTGACCGATGGTGCGAAAAATGTTCGCGTCGTTTATCCGACGGAAGGTGCTGTTTGGTTACCAGCTGCATCCGCAATCGTTGCAGGTGCTAAAAACCTGGACAATGCAAAGTTGTTCTTGGACTTCTTGATTTCTGTTGAAGGTCAGACGATCGTTGGCAGCTTGACGAACCGTCCGGTTAATACAAGTGTTGCAAACACCAATCAGTATATGAAACCTTTCTCGCAAATCAAATTAGTATTTGAAGACATCCCATACGTTGCCAGCAAAAAGGTTGATTATCAGAAGAAATTTGCTGATCTGTGGGCAGAAGTTAATAAGTAATTCAATTTAAGAGGGAGATTGAGATATGAGTGTGAACATCAAAATCCGTAATGCTGTCAAACGCTACGGTAATAATACGATTATCTCGGATCTATCGTT
Source organism: Firmicutes bacterium HGW-Firmicutes-19 (assembly GCA_002841515.1). Taxonomy (GTDB): domain Bacteria; phylum Bacillota_I; class Bacilli_A; order Erysipelotrichales; family Erysipelotrichaceae; genus UBA2227. Next base: position 4,264 of record PGZW01000122.1, read on the forward strand.
GGATATTAAGGAGGGTGAATTCTTCACCCTCCTTGGTCCATCGGGATGCGGGAAAACAACGCTTTTAAGAATGATAGCCGGATTTAACACGATTGAAGGCGGCGATTTTTATTTTAGCGAGAAGCGTATCAATGACCTAGATCCAGCGAAGCGCAATATTGGTATGGTATTCCAGAACTATGCGATTTTTCCTCACCTTACGGTTAAGAAGAACGTTGCTTTCGGTTTGACCAATCGTAAGATTTCCAAGGAGCAAAGGGAAGTCGAAACGCAGAAATTTTTGGAATTAATGCAAATTGCTCAGTTTGGTGATCGTATGCCGGAAAAACTGTCCGGTGGTCAGCAACAGCGGGTCGCTTTGGCTCGTGCACTTGTCATTCAACCGGATGTATTGCTGATGGATGAGCCTTTGAGTAATCTTGACGCGAAGTTACGTGTGGAAATGCGCACGGCCATCAAAAATATCCAGCATAACGTCGGGATCACGACGGTTTATGTGACTCATGATCAGGAAGAAGCGATGGCTGTCAGCGATCGGATTGCGATCATGAAAGACGGTTTTATTCAGCATATCGGAACACCGAAAGATATTTATCAGCGTCCGGCCAACTTATTCGTCGCATCATTTATCGGGCGTACCAATTTATTGGATGCACAGCTTAGCGTTGAAGGCGAAACGTCTTTCTTAGTGTTTGCCAATGGTTACAAAGTGGCTATGGATCATGTCAAAGATGAGTTTAAGAAGACGATGAAAGTAAAAGTTTCGATCCGGCCGGAGGAGTTTATGATTTTGGAAAATTCGACCACCGGGATCAAAGCAGTCATTGAAGACAGTATTTTCTTAGGTCTGAATACCCATTATCAAGTGAAATTTGAAAATGGCGTTCATGCGGAAATCGTTCAGGAGTCGCGCATTGACAGCATCACTCCACCAGGTACCGAGATTTATCTGACAGTGAAAGCTGAGAAGATCAATGTGTTTACCGAAGATGGCATGCGTAATTGTCTTACCGGGGTGCGCAACGACTACGAACAATATGTAGGTAAGTAGTATGAAGCAGAAAAAAGTATTGGATGTTTGGACCATAATCTCGTATTCGATCCTGATTTTGTATGCATTATTCCTGTTATATCCGTTGTTTATGATTTTGCGCAGTTCGGTCACGGATATTGA
>PGZW01000123.1 GCA_002841515.1 Firmicutes bacterium HGW-Firmicutes-19
AAAGTCGGCTACCTTCGTGCGGAGGTCGTACATGAAGACTTCTATGCAGCTGTGGATCTGGCGATGGATAAACTGGAAGACCAGATTCGCCGACAAAAAACCCGATTATCGCGACGTCACAGAGAGAAGTTGGCTTTAGCATTTTTAAAGGATAAGGAGAACATTGTTGAGGAGCCCCTCAAAGAAAAGGAAATCCCGGTCCGTACCAAGACCATCGCTGCCCAACGGATGGACTTGGATGAAGCAATCATGCGTATGGAAATGTTGGGACACTCATTCTTTATTTACACAGACAATGAATCAGACTTGATTGCGGTGGTATATAAGCGCAATGACGGTGGATATGGTCTGTTGGAGACAGAACCGGCAGAGTAATAACAAGGGAGAAGAAATTCTCCCTTTTGATTGGGAAATTTTCGTTGACAACGGCACTTTTATGTTATAATAATTGCAATGTGGAGGCGATCATATGAGTTTCAAAGACAAATTGAAAAATTTCATCAACCCGGTAGAAGAAGACGAAGTTCTTGAACTTTCGGCAGAGGAAGCCCGCATCAGCGAATACGAAAAGCCGAAAAACCGTAATATATCGAAGATCCCTGCGGATACAAAAATGGTTTTGTTTGAACCGCGATCCTTTGATGAAGCTGAAGAAGTGGCTCGCCACTTAAAAGGCAAGCGTGCAGCCGTCGTTAATTTACATCGTCTGCCGAGGGAATACTCGCAGCGCTCGATTGATTTTCTGACCGGTGTCGTATTTGCTCTGGACGGAACGATTCAAAAAATCGGACATAACGTCATTTTATGTACTCCTCAAGACATCGGGGTCAGCGGTGAAATCCGCTTTGATGCAGAAGAAGAATAAAGAAACGAAATGAGGGATTGTTGGTGAGTGAAGCTACAGCGAATCGGTTCAGAGTACTCAAACAAGGCTATGACCGTTTTGAGGTTGACCGAATGATCGAACAAATGACCTTGGAACTGGATGATTACAAGAGCCGTCTGGATTTATATATGAAACAGTCGGAATCTTCATCTCAACAACTCAATCTGATCAAGCAGCGTTATCAGACGTTGATCGGTGAGTTGAACATGCGTGAAAAAGCGGCGGATGAAATTGCGAGGCTGGCATTAAAAGAGGCCAATCGGATCATCGATACAGCCCAAAACAATGCGGACTCGATCGTGCGTGAAGCACTCTCGACCGCCCGGATCATTTTAGTGGAAATCGCGCGAATATCGCAGGATGCCAATGAAGTGAAGTCGGAACTCAAGGAAAAACTGGATGCATTGAGTCGTTCAATCGACGATTTGGAAATCCCGGTCGTTCCGAAAATGGAATTTTTGAAAGACAGCGATCAAGACTTGCCGTTATAAAGCACTTGCAGAGACCCGGCGGATGGTGAAAGCCGGGGTGTAATATGATTGGATATCACTTGTGAGTCGTATTTCCGATAGGTAGGAAATAACGTTGGCGGCGTTAACGCATCAAGTGCACGAGATTTTTTCGTGAACTAAGGTGGTACCGCGTAAACACGTCCTTAGCCGGACGTTTTTTTATTGAAAGGAACAGGATCATGGAATATAAAAGCACATTGCTGATGCCCAACACTGAATTTGAAATGAGGGGCAATCTGAACAAAAAAGAACCGGACTTCCAATTGCGCTGGGAAAAACTGGATTTGTATGCGCAAATGCAACTGAAAAGAGAAGGTGCGCCGAGTTTCGTGTTGCATGACGGGCCTCCGTATGCCAACGGTCGCATCCATATCGGACATGCGTTAAACAAGATTTTAAAGGATGTTGTGGTGCGAAGTCACTTTATGGCGGGCTATCGTACGCCGTTTACTCCGGGATGGGATACCCACGGATTGCCGATTGAAACCGCCATTCAAAAAGAGGGTGTCAACCGTAAAACGATGAGCGTTGCGGAGTTCCGTAAAAAATGTGAGGCATATGCGCTCAATCAAGTGAAAATCCAGATGGCTGATATGAAGGCTTTGGGTACGGTTGCTGATTATGATAAGCCGTACATTACGTTAAATAAGAGTTATGAAGCTCATCAGATCCGCATCTTTGCGAAGATGGCGATGGATGGGTTGATATATAAAGGACTTAAACCGGTTTACTGGTCACCTTCTTCGGAAAGTGCACTGGCCGAAGCGGAAATCGAGTATCACGACAAGAAATCACCGTCGATTTATGTTGCTTTTGACGTGGTCGATGGAAAAGGTGTTTTAAAGTCTGGGGACAAGCTGGTCATCTGGACCACGACGCCTTGGACGATTCCGGCAAATCTGGCGATATCGTTGAATCCGGAGTTTGAGTATGCCCTGGTGCAAACAGATAAAGGGCGATTGCTGGTACTGAAGGAATTTGTGGATGGTTTGATGAAAGAGTTCAAACTTGAACATTATGAAGTTGTTTCGGTTTTTGAAGGAAAAGAACTGGAATTTGTTTTGACTCAGCATCCGCTCTATCCACAAAGAACATCCGTCGTTCTTTTGGGGACGCATGTCAGTAACGACGCCGGTACCGGCTGTGTTCACACCGCTCCGGGACACGGGGTCGATGACTTTATCATTGGTTCAAAATATGGCTTGGAAGCGTATTGTCCGGTCGATGAACAGGGTAAAATGATGGAATCCGCCGGTGACTGGTTGAATGGGGTCTTTGTTGAAGATGCCAACAAACTGGTGGTTGAGCGCTTGGATCAAAACGGGGCTTTGCTTGGATTTGGCTGGATCACTCACTCCTACCCGCATGACTGGCGTACTAAAAAACCGGTCATTTTCCGGGCGACAACGCAGTGGTTTGCATCAATCGAAAAAATCCGTGAACAATTGTTGTCGGAAATAGACAGTGTCAACTGGGTGACCGGTTGGGGCAAAGTGCGGATGCATAATATGATCAAAGATAGGGGTGACTGGTGTATTTCTCGTCAGCGCGCCTGGGGGGTGCCGATTCCGATTTTCTATGCCTCAGACGGAACGCCGATCATGGAGCAAAACGTGTTTGACCATGTGGCTGCTCTTTTTGAAGAGTTTGGCTCACATGTATGGTTTGAACGTGAGGCGAAAGATTTATTGCCTCAAGGCTATACCCATCCCAATTCACCGGAAGGTGAGTTTAAAAAAGAAACCGACATCATGGATGTCTGGTTTGATTCCGGATCATCCCATACCGGAGCCATGCAAGCGTATGGACAAGGCTATCCGGCCGATGTCTATCTGGAAGGTTCCGATCAGTATCGTGGCTGGTTTAACAGTTCACTGATCATCGGTACGGCCTTTCACGGTCAGTCACCGTATAGAGCGGTCGTATCCCATGGTTTCGTGTTGGATGGCAAAGGCGAGAAGATGAGCAAGTCTTCGGGCAATGTCGTCGATCCCAACAAAGTGACTTCGACGTTGGGAGCCGATATCTTGCGGTTGTGGACGATGTCCATCGACTATCAGGCGGATGTCCGTATTTCCGACGATATCTTAAAGCAGGTAACGGAGAACTATCGCAAAATCCGTAATACGTTTCGATTCATGTTGGGAAACATCCATCCTGAGGATTTCACTGCTAAAGATTTGTTGGATCCAAAAGATCTCGCTTCGGTGGATTTGTATGTGCTGGATTTAGTCCATCAGACACTGGAACTGGGATTGAAGTGTTATCACGAATTTGACTATGTGACTTTTGTATCGAAAGCTACGACCTTGCTGACCAATACCTTGTCGGCGTATTATCTGGACTTTACCAAGGATATCCTTTATATCGAAAAGAAAGATTCCTTGCGTCGCCGTCAGGTTCAAACCGTGGTATATTTGGCGTTGGACGGATTGGTGCGCATGTTTGCGCCGATGCTTGTTCATACGGCGGAGGAAGTGTGGGATTTCTTGCATCCGGGCAGTGAAAGTGTGCATTTACAAACCTTTGCACCTGCCATGGATCTGCCTTTTAGTGATGCTGACCGCGCGGATTGGGCGTTGTTGATGGAAATGCGTGAAGATGTGTTTAAGTCGTTGGAAGAAGCGCGTGCATTGAAAACGATCGGTAAGTCACTGGAAGCACAAGTCATACTGGATCTAAGCGATGAACAATTGTCATTGGTAAAAAAACATATCGGTTTAGACCGGTTGGCTCAATGGCTGATCGTATCGAAGGTTACCCTGGCCAAGGCGGATTCAAAATATGAAGTTTGCGGTGTCAACGTCGTGTTGGCAAGTGGGCACACATGTCCGCGTTGCTGGAATGTGACGGAATCAACGGCGGAAGATCATCTGTGTGACCGCTGTGCAGGTGTATTGGATAATTAATGGACTGTGCGCATGTGCGCACAGTTTTTATGTTAAAATGAAAGAAGAGGTAACTTATGGAAATCATTACATCGTTACAGAACAGTAAAGTCAAACAGTGGGTAAAATATCAGCTGAAAAAGCATCGCGATGAAGACGGTCTTTTTCTCGCTGAAGGAGAGCATTTGGTCAAGGAAGCACAGATGGCCGGGATTTTGAAGGAAGTCATGTTTTCAAGTCCGATCGATTTTGACTTGCTTGTACCAAAAATCGAAGTGACTCCGGAGATATGCAAGAAAATTTCCTCGACTCATTCCGGTGTAAACATCATCGGATTGTGTGTATTGCCCCAAAATCGTCAACCGGGATATCACCGTTGGTTGTTGTGTGATGATATCCAGGATCCCGGCAATATGGGAACGATCATCCGTAACGCGCTTTCTTTCGGTTTTGATGCCGTAGCCATCTCCCCGGGATGTGTGGATGTATACAATGATAAAACCCTGAGATCATCGCAGGGAGCCGCGTTTCATATTCCTATCATCCGCGAGGATTTGCATGATGTCATCAAGGAGTTGAAGCAAAAGGACTTTCTGATATTAGCCGGTGCGCTCGATGATGCTCTACCGCTATCACAGTTCGAACCGTCATTTCCGGTGGCAGTGATCTTGGGAAATGAAGGACAGGGCATCAGCCATCGAATCATGAGCATGGCAGATGAGAAGGTCAAAATCGAGATGCAAGGCTTCGATTCGTTGAATGTAGCGGTTGCGGCCGGGATATTTTGTTATCATTGGCGAAAGTAAAGTGTTGGCAGAACGACTGAGGCAAACCAATGTTGTAATTTTTTGTTACTTCCTTTATAATTAGCGTGTAAATCGTTGAACAGACATAGTAACAAATGCAGTTGCGGTTAGCGAGAGTCGGTTGGTGTAAAGGACTTGCGCAGCGGTTTGTGAATTCATCTGGAAGAGGAGTTAATCGCTCCCGTTTTCCGCGTTAAGGAAGCAAAGGTGCACGCAATGCGTGAATC
>PGZW01000124.1 GCA_002841515.1 Firmicutes bacterium HGW-Firmicutes-19
TTGACGGAAATCGCGCCAGGTGTCGATCTAGAGAAGGACATCTTGGCTTACATGGATTTTAAACCGATTATCAGCAAGGATTTGAAGCTTATGGATGAACGTATCTTCAAGCCTGCTAAAGTCGGCATTAAGATCTAACACATAGAAAGAGGAGGAAAATTTTATGTGGGGTATATTTCTTGGTTTAGCACTTCTTATGTTCCTTGCTTACAAAGGAATGTCCATCATTTGGGTAGCTCCAATTGCCGCTTTAGTAGTTGCATTTACAGGCGGTTTGGAATTGTTGCCTTCTTACACTGACGCTTATATGACTGGCTTCGTTGGATTCACCAAAGCTTGGTTCCCAGTATTTATGTTGGGTGCTATCTTCGGTAAAATCATGGACGAAACCGGAGCAGCAAAAGCTGTTGCTCATGCAGTTGTCGGTCTTATCGGTAAGAAATTCGCTACATTGGCTGTAGTATTGGCTTGTGGCGTATTAACTTACGGTGGTATCTCATTGTTTGTTGTAGTATTCGCTATCTATCCGTTGGCTTTGGCTTTGTATCGTGAAGCAAACATTACTCGTCGTTTAATTCCTGGCGCAATCGCTTTAGGTTCATTCACATTCACAATGACCGCGATTCCAGGATCACCACAAATTCAAAACTTGATTCCTATTCAGTACTTTGGAACTACACCGACAGCTGCTCCGATTATGGGTACTGTTGGCGCATTGATCATGTTGGTTGGTGGTATGCTTTGGTTAAATTATCGTGAAAAGAGTTATGCCTCAAAGGGTGTATTCTTCGTTGAACTAGACAAAAAAGTTGTTGAAAACGTAGATGAAAAACTTCCTCACTGGGCATTATCTTTATTGCCATTACTTGTTGTAGTACTGACCTTAAATGTTGCCAATATCATTGGAAAAGAAACATTTACAGAATTACTTGGCCGTGCTCCATTTAGTATTATTGAATCCTTAGTATTCGGTATCGTATTAGCTATCGCATTGTTCTGGAAGAGAATGCCTAATGTTATCACAACGGTTAATGCAGGTGCTGCTGGTTCCGTATTGGCAATCATCAATACTTCGGCTGCTGTAGGTTTCGGTGCTGTCGTCCGCGCGGTTCCGGGTTTCACCGCATTGAAAGATTTCGTATTGGGTATCGAAGGCAATCCTTTGATCTCAGAAGCTGTTGCTGTTAATATCTTGGCTGGTGCTACCGGTTCTGCTTCAGGCGGTATGGGTATTGCATTGGAAGCTCTAGGTGCTAACTTCGTCGCATTGTCTGAGTCTTCGGGAATTCCTTTGGCAGCTTTCCACCGTATCGCATCGATGTCTTCCGGTGGTTTGGACACATTGCCTCATAACGGTGCTGTCTTGACGCTGTTGGCTGTTACAGCAATGACTCACAAAGATTCTTACTTGGATATCTTTATGGTTGCTACATTGATCCCGATCGTTTCAGTTATCGTTGGTATCATGATGGCTGCTGTTAATTTAATCTAAAAATAATCAAAATTTAGTTGCAAGTTGCTTTTCGGGATTACCCGGAAAGCAATTTGCCGTATGGTATCAATAAAGAGGAAATTGTTATGAAAATTGGAGTAATAGGTTCAGGTATCATGGGATCTGGTATTGCCCAGACCTTGGCAGTTGCACATGAAGTCGTTCTAAGAGACATTTCATCAGAAATGCTCGCAAAGTCACTCAAGGGTATTGAGAAGAATTTAAGCCGTAGTGTTGAAAAAGGTAAAATGTCGCAAACAGACATGAATGCGATCTTAGCAAATATTACAACAAGTTCGGATATTCGCGGAATCGCTCATTGCGATTTGATTATTGAAGCAGCGACGGAGAATGTTGCCGTTAAGAAAAGCATTTTTAAAGAGTTGGATGATATGTGCAAACCAGAAGCTATACTTGCGACTAATACATCGAGTCTCTCGATTACAGAGTTGGCTATGGCGACCAAACGTCCCTCCCAGGTCATTGGTATGCATTTCTTCAATCCGGTTCCACTGATGGGCTTGGTTGAGGTCATTTCCGGTCAGCTGACTTCCGCAGAAGTCAGTGATACCGTAAGAGATGTTGCTTTATCGGTTGGTAAATCACCGGTCATCGTCAACGAGGCACCTGGATTTGTAGTTAATCGGATTTTGATTCCGATGATTAACGAAGCCATCGGTTGTTTTAGTGAAGGTGTTGCCAGTGCACAGGATATCGATACCGCGATGAAACTCGGAGCGAATCATCCGTTAGGGCCTTTGGCTTTAGCAGATCTTATTGGTTTGGATGTCTGTCTGGCTATCATGGATACTTTATTTACTGAATTAGGTGAAAAATATAAGCCTCATCCGTTGTTGAAGAAGATGGTTCGCGCCAATCTGTTGGGACGCAAGACAGGTTTGGGTTTCTTTAAGTACTAGAATTTTATCTGTTTTTAATAGCATCGCTTGACTATTGTAGTATATTTCATACAATACAGTCAGACGGTCACGCGTTTATGTAGCATTAATACTACATAGGGAGGTGTGATGATGTTGAAAGATAAAGTATGCATTGTAACCGGAGCAGCAAGTGGCATTGGTTTGGCTATCTGTGAGAAACTGGTTGAAGAACAGTGCAAAGTCGTCATGATTGACGTCAACGAAGAACTGCTTAAAGAGCAATCACTTCGCCATCAATCCCCATATGTTGTTGCGGATTTAGCACAACGTAAAGATTGCAAAAACGTAGTAGATTTTACTGTAGAGAAGTTTGGCAGAGTCGATATTTTAGTTAATGTAGCCGGATTACAAAGCATCCATCCCATTGAAGATTTTCCTGAGGAAACGTGGGAGTACATGCTGGATGTAATGCTTACGGCCCCTTTCCTGTTAACTAAGTATTGTTGGCCATATATGAAAGCTCAAAATTGGGGAAGAATTATTCATTTAAACTCCATCCACGGTCTTGTTGCTTCAGAATTTAAATCAGCGTATATCACGGCCAAGCACGGTTTAACCGGTTTGACGAAAGTAACAGCATTGGAAGGCGGACCTTTTGGTATAACGGTCAATTCGATCTGCCCGGCCTATGTGAAGACTCCTTTAGTGGACAAGCAAATTGCTAAACAAGCAGAGTTGCACGGTATTGGCGAAGATGAAGTCATTTCAAAAATCATGTTGGCAAAAGCATCGATTAAGAAATTAATCGAGGTCGATGATATCGCAGAGACAGTGAAGTTCATATGCTCGGATTCGGCTTCCATGATTACAGGAACAACAATAACCATTGATGGCGGCTGGACCGCAGCATAAATATTAACTAGAAAAAGGACAATAGTTATCTACTGTCCTTTTTTGTCGATTCTCTTTCAATGATCTGATATGGGATCAAGCACTTATTATTATGAGCAACCGGCTTGTTTTTGATCTTTGACATCAGATACTCCATCGCCATGGCACCAAGCTGGAAACTGTTGAGTTCGACACTGGTGATATTCGGCTTACCGACATACGCATAACTGGTATTATCAAATCCAACCACCATCGCATCTTTCGGGACAGATTTACCTCTAAAGTTCAACTCATCAATGATCCCGCAGGCCAATAAATCCGAAGTAGCAAAGAATGCGGTCGTTTTGGGATGCTTATCTAGTAAATCACCGGCAATCTTTTTTGCATTGGCATAACCAAAAAGACATTCATCCGGATAATTCGTTATGACAGGTAATCGACGTTCTTTCAAAAAATCCTTGTAGGCTCGAAACTTTTCTTTGGAAGAAACAATCTCCGTCGATCCGGTATGGACAAAACCGATGGAACGATGACCGTTTTTATACAAAATATCCATCAAATCCTTGCCCGCCTGATAGAAATCAATACTGTAATGAGCTGCATCGATATCAGTCAGATATTCAACGACTTGAACGACCGGGAATGTAGCATTCAGGTAATTGATTTCTTCAGAAGTACAGGTATTTGATATGAATACGACCCCATCGACCAGATGATTTCTGAGCATTTTCAGATAGTGTTGCTCACGCTCTGTATCTCCATAGGTATTGCATATCAGTACATTGTAATCGTTTTCATGGGCAACTTTTTCAATTCCTTGCACGATTGTTGCAAAAAACGGGTTATCTACGCTGTGCAAAAGGACTAAAACCATAGAGGTAGTCTCTTTTCTCAATAATTTACCCAAAGCATTGGGTTGGTAGTTCAATTTTTTTATCGCCTGCTCGACTCTTTCGCGAGTTGCTTCGCTTACATAGGCCGAATTATTGACCACTCTCGACACCGTGGCGACACTGACTTTAGCTAATAATGCGACTTGCTCGATTGTACTCATAAAAAGCCCCCTCATTTCCCTTATAATACCATAAAAACGGGAATGTAATCGATTACATTCTAAAGACTTTGACTTATGCAATCGCTTACATTTAGAATTAAAGTACGTAGTAACGTACAGGAGGGACATATGAAGAAAATTCTCATTTTTATCTCTATTTTATTAGTTGCTTTTTCTATGACTGCATGCGCTCCAAAGGAAGAGAAAATAGAAATCACATTTAAACAAAACAAACCGGAAATCGACGGTCAACTGCAAGCTTTTGCGGCTGCCTATGAAGCTGAAACCGGAGTTAAGGTGAATGTTGTTTCTTGCGGTGGTTCAAGCTGTTCTTTGGGCGATATGCTCAGATCTGACTATGCATCCGGCAATTTACCGGAAATCTTCACCATCGATGGTATCGAAGCCTATAATGAATGGGCAGCTGTAATTTCGGATCTGTCTGCTGAAAAATGGGTCAATGATACCGACGTCGCTTTCAAAGTTAACGGTAAAGTTGTAGGCTTCCCGGTCAACGTTGAAGGTTGGGGTATGGCTTACAATGCTGATTTGCTTGAGCAAGCAGAAATCGATCCTGCTACTTTGAATAATTATGATGCTTACGTAGCTGCTTTCGAAAAATTGAATTCAATGAAGGTTGAATTAGGTATCGACTCTGTAGTTTCCATGGCTGCCGGACCGGGCATGTACTGGGTAACCGGACACCACAACTTCAATAGCTTATTGGCCAATGGTTTACCGTATGGTGACTTAAGCGTTACCAATGCTTTATTGGCAGGCAACGTAAATGCCGCACGTCTAGATGAGTATGCTGACTGGGTTAATTTGCTCTTTACATACGCAGACAAGACCGTTTTGACAACAGGTAACTATGACTCTCAAGTCGGTGCATTCCTGAATCAAAAAGCAGTGTTCTTACACCAAGGCAACTGGGTTGACGGTAACTTGAAGGATGCAACCTTCGATATGGCATTTGCTCCTCAT
>PGZW01000125.1 GCA_002841515.1 Firmicutes bacterium HGW-Firmicutes-19
TGCAGGTATCACGCCACAATCAACAACCGGTTGCGCTTTTCTCTTTGGAAATGCCGGCCGAGCAATTGATAACCCGAATGTTATCTGCAGCTTCTATGATTCCAATCGGACAACTGCGTACAGGATATTTATCCGGTCCGGAATGGAATATGCTCAATGAAGCCGCAACCGAAATGAAGGCCATGCAATTGTTTGTTGACGACACCCCATCGATTCGTGTTTCTGAAGTGTTTTCCAAATGTCGAAAACTACGTGCTGAACATGGCTTGGGTTTAGTCGTTATTGACTATATTCAGTTGATCATGGGTAGCGGGCGAAACAACGAAAACCGACAACAGGAAGTTTCCGAAATTTCCAGAAGTTTAAAAGCTTTAGCACGCGAAATGCAAGTTCCGGTCATTGCTTTGTCACAGTTGTCTCGTTTGGTTGAACGTCGTGAAGACAAGCGTCCGATGCTGTCTGACTTGCGTGAATCAGGAGCACTGGAACAAGATGCGGATATCGTTATGTTTTTATATCGTGATGAGTATTATCAGAAAGAGAAAAGCGATGACAAACAAGTCAAAGCTGAAATCGATATTGCTAAACACCGTAATGGACCTACCGGCAAATTTGAGTTAGCATTTGACCTGAAGATCAATGCGTTCTATAATATTGCAAAAGAAGAGGCTGGTCAATAAAGGAGTTTTAATGAAAAAATTTATACCTGTTGTGTTAGCTGTCATGATAAGTTTGATCATAACCGTGATTACTTCCGGTGCTAATCAAAGTCAAAATCCTGAACAAGTCAGAATCCAGGCCGAGTTGGATGGAGCTGTTTTTAAGCAGGAAGTTTTGAGAGTGTACAGTCAACCGCAAATGGTGACTAAGATATATGAAGCAAATCGTCTCATAGGAGTTATGAGTGATTCACAAATTGTAGACTCCGTTTTAAGTAAAACTTATCAAGACATATATGCAACCGATTTTCCGAATTCAAAAATCGGTTTAGGAGAAGATATTTATACAACAGTCGAGTTGAGTTATTTTGAGTATAGTAACGTGGATGATTTGATTGTGGATTATCTTAAGGAAAAAGACTTGTTTTCTGTCGAGGTTTTCAAAATTGAATTTTCAAATGGTGCGGTTATTTACGTTAAGGATCTTGTTGAATTTGAAAAAGCAAAAGAACTGTACTTATTAAACTTCATTGCGAAATCAACGTATGATGATATAAAGAACAATCGTAGTATCCCCGAATTGACGACATACGGTTCTAGAGATACAGGGATCAATGTGTTGGAGTCAACATCGATCACAAAGGGACTTGCCTCTCGAAGCAAAATCTTGAAAAATCAAAATGAAATCATATACTTCTTAAGCTACGGTTACGGAACGGAAATCAAAACGTACACAGTCGTTCCGTTTGATACAGTTGATGGAGTTGGTTATAAGACAGGTTTATCCGCTCAACAGCTGATCACGATCAATAATCAGAAACTGAAATCTGCCGACCAATTGCTCGAACCGGGGTTAGAACTGAATGTCACCTATTTCAACTCACCAATCAGTGTCGTCGTTACCAGAGAGCGCTTAACAAAAGAAGTCGTATATCCTCCTAGAACCAAGTACGTGGCTGATCCGTCAATTCGAGAAGGAATCTCGAAAGTTGTTACCCGAGAAGTTGATGGGTCTAAAAATGTAAAATATAAGGAAACATTTGTTAATGGTGTATTGATTAAGGGCGAGATTATTTCGGAGTCCATAATCAAACAGCCGGTTCAAGAAGTTGTTGCGTATGGAACAAAAGTCATACCGGGGATAGGTAGTGGGAAATTCCGCTGGCCGGTCAATAATCCAAGCATTTCATGTGGCTGGTTTTGTTATTCCGGTCATCGTGCAATCGATATTCAAAATCGTTACGACCGATATGGTACGATTTATGCGGCTGATAGAGGAATCATAACAAAAAGAGCATATACCGGCGTTGGTGGTTATTATGTAATTATTGATCACAATAACGGATATAAGACGTATTATGGACACATGGCTACTCCGGGGTATTTTCCGGAAGGCGTCGCAGTTGAAAAAGGTGAAGCAATCGGGCGAATCGGTATGACGGGTCGGACCACAGGACCGCACGTTCATTTCCAGGTTTGGCAGGGCGGAACACTGATAAATCCTTGCCGAGTGTTGGGTTGTTGATAACATGAAGTACTACTCACTGGCAAGTGGCTCGAAGGGCAATTGTTTTGTTGTGCAAACAAAGGAGTCGATCGTTGTCATTGATTGCGGGTCGACAAAAAAGCATTTGATTAACAGTTTTACAAAGATTGATATAAACTATACACAAGTTGATGCTTTACTTATTACCCATGGTCACATAGATCATGTGAGTCAGGTGAAAATGTTTGCGAATATACCGATATTTTCTCCCGCACCTTTCAATAATGGACTGGGCTATCAACAGGTAGTCCCTTTTATGTCATTTAATATCAACGAATTGTCGATCACACCGATTCCCTTATCTCATGACAGTGAAATCACTGTCGGTTACGTCATCGAGGATGCTCTTGAAAAACTGGTATATATCACGGATACCGGATATATCAAAAATACGTTGATTTCGATGTTGAAAGATGCGCAATATATCGTTCTTGAAAGTAACCATGATCCTGAAATGTTGATGAATTCTCGTCGTCCACATGGTATTAAAACCAGGATATTATCTGATAACGGACATTTGAGCAATGAGGCTTGTGCGGAAGTACTAAGAAAAATCGTATCGTTAAAAACAAAAGAAATCATTCTTGCTCATTTAAGTGATGAAGCCAACTCATCAGTTCTGGCATACAAGACAACCTATGATCTGTTAGTCTCTTTGGGTTATTTTCCGGAGTTGAAAATAGCGAGTCAATTTGAAATCGTTACAGGAGGATCAATATCATGAAACGTTTTCTATCAATTTTAGTCGTAATTTTAGTAGGGTTTAATATTTTTCTTGCGCTTGAAGTTGTGCAACTGAATGGAAAAGTGAAAGACTTAAGTGGTTCTCAGTCGACACATATCGTTGAAACTAAGGTCACGCAATTTACGACAAATGTAACGGAAGTCGTCGATAAATCCTTAGAAAAAGTAGTGGGCGTTCATTCGTATCGATTCAATAATCTTTACAGTACGGGAAGCGGTGCGGTATATAAGGTCAATAACGATGAAGTATTGATCATTACTAACAACCATGTAATCAATGGAGCGGATCGTGTGGATATTGCTTTTGCCAATGGGGTAGAAGTAACAGGCATTATCATGGGTTCAGACCTGTTTACCGATTTAGCACTTATCAAAGTTACCGTAGATTTCGATGTATTACCTTTTAAAGCAGGCGATTCAGCACTTTCAAAAGTTGGAGAGTGGGTGTTGGCTATCGGTAGTCCGTTAGGAAATGAATTTGCCGGATCAGTCACTATGGGTATTTTATCTGGTAAAGATCGGGTAGTTCCCGTTGACTTGGATAACAATGGTATTGCGGATTGGGATATGATCGTATTACAAACGGATGCAGCCATCAATCCTGGAAACAGTGGAGGACCTCTCATTAATTTAGCCGGTGAACTTATTGGTATCAATTCAATGAAAATCGCCTTGGAATCTGTTGAAGGAATGGGATTTGCAATTCCCATCAATGAAGTTGTCGTAATCATGGAACAGCTTGAAACCAATGGCCGCGTCATTCGACCGGTATTGGGTGTCTCAGCCGTAGGCATCAGTGAGATGTCGATTTATCAGAAAAACTCGTATGGAATTCAACTCACTCAGACCAAAGGTTTATATATTACTTCAGTCGTGTCTGGTAGTCCGGCACAAATCGCAGGTATTCTTCAGGGAGATATCGTAGTTAGCTTCGATGGCGTTGAGATCACCAGCTTTAAACAGTTCAGAAAGTTGTTATATGGCAAAAAAGTCAACGACTTGGTCGATATCGTCGTAAGTCGTGATGGAGAATTGATTACTACGCGGGCTCGTTTGCAATGATTCGTATCGTTGCGGTTGGAAAAATTAAGGAAAAGGCTAACAAGGAATTGATTGGTGAGTATATAAAGCGCTTGTTGCCCTATGTAAGACTGGAAATTTTGGAAGTTGAGGAAGTTTTACTGCCAAAAAATTCGTCGGATGCGGATATTGAAATAGTGAAGGTGAAAGAATCAGAAAAACTTTTATCTCAAATATCTTCAGGTCATCATGTGATACTGTTGGATCTTGATGGAAGAAATTTAAGCTCAACGGCATTCAGCGATCATATCTTCAAACAATATGTCGATGGAAACAGTGATATCACTTTTGTGATTGGTGGATCTCACGGAGTTGCGGATGCAATGAGAAGGCGTGCGGATTTCCGATTGAAGCTTTCTGAGATGACATTTCCTCATCAATTGGCACGACTGATTCTGCTCGAGCAAATTTACAGAGCTTATAAAATTCATTTTAATGAACCTTATCATAAGTAACGAGGAAGCTGCGCTTCCTTTTTTTAATGCATATTTCACAGAGGTGTATGCTTCCTTAGTGAGTATTAAGGTTATGAGGCGAGGATGACAAGTAATTAATGTAAAAACCCGTGCAAAAACTGCGCGGGAAAAATCATACAAAAGAACTGCAAGGATGGAAGTATCTACACTGTCCGAATTGTCAACCAATGAAAAACGTCTGAGTTCAGACGTTTAAGCTTTTTTAACTTTTTTTATGACAAGCAAGATGATTTCAACGATGACTGCTGTAGCGAGGCCGATACCCAGGATAAACATCATTTGAATCAATCCGATCAGATCTCCCCACCCAGTCATACCTTCATAGAAAGCGTAAAACATAGAACCGAATCCAATGACGTATCCTAATGTGAAAATCAAAAAGCCAATGGATAAATTGAAGAAAACAAAACAAGCGGATATGATTCCGACCAACAATGAGAAAACCGCAAAGGCCAGATAGTTCTCAAGGACCAGCGGATTTTGTAAGATCAAAGCAACTCCAATATAAAACAGGGCAAATGTTAAAAGAAAGAATACTACCCCCACAGGTAATGCAAATTTTTTCTTGATTTGAAACATAACTCATCTCCTTTTTCTTATTTTATTTTAAATCATTAATAATTACAATCAACTTGTGTAATATTGTGAGAAATTGAAGTTTTCTGACAATAAGGAGCCTATCAAAAGTTGATTTCAGACATAATTTCTGCTTTATATTGTCAATAGTATTAAAATAAAGTAAAATGAAGTAAGAAAATAATCGGGAGGTTTAATATGAAACAAATTAC
>PGZW01000126.1 GCA_002841515.1 Firmicutes bacterium HGW-Firmicutes-19
ATCGACTTCGAAACGTCCGTCACGATATAAACCATGAATGAAGTTCATCGCCGGAGCTCCGATAAAGTTTGCGACAAACATATTGACCGGATGATTATATACATCTCGCGGTGCACCGATCTGCTGGATATATCCGTCTTTCATAACAACGATACGGCTAGCCATTGTCATAGCTTCCGTCTGGTCATGGGTTACATAAACCGTCGTAGCGTCCAAGCGTTCATGAAGCTTGATAATCTCTGATCTCATCTGAACGCGCAGTTTAGCATCCAAGTTTGACAAAGGTTCATCCATTAAGAATACTTTGGCATTGCGCACGATGGCACGACCCAAAGCAACACGTTGACGCTGACCACCGGAAAGAGCCTTCGGTTTACGATCCAAATACTGCTCGATTTCCAGAATTTTCGCAGCTTCACGAACACGTTGCTCAATCTCATCTTTCGGCATTTTTCTCAATTTCAAACCAAAGGCCATATTATCATAAACGGTCATATGCGGATAAAGGGCATAGGATTGGAATACCATCGCGATGTCACGATCTTTCGGAGCGACATTGTTAACCAATCGACCGTCAATATACAATTCACCACTGGTAATTTCTTCTAAACCAGCAATCATACGTAAAGTCGTTGATTTTCCGCATCCGGAAGGACCAACCAAAACGATAAACTCCTTATCTTCAATTTCTAAATTAAAATCAAATACTGCTTGGACATTGTTATCATAGATTTTTTGAATGTCCTTAAGTTGTAATGTTGCCATAGTTTCACCTCTGCCCTTATTATATATCAAGTAAATAAAAATGATTTGTGCATTACGCACAAATCATTATCAATTATTCCTTGATTTAATCATCCACCACAGCTGAAACAAACGCGCGTGGTGAAAGTCTCGTATGTCCAATTGCGTTTTTTCGATAAACTGATTTAGCCGATAGGCAAAGGTATTTCGATGGATGTACAATCTTGAAGCAGCAAAAGTCGCCTTACATCCAGAAGCAATGAAAGCTTCCGCAGTTTGAAGCAATTCTCTTGGTAAATTTTCCAACTGCTTATCCAGCGCCATAAAACAAGCGCTCTCCTGCTCAATCCGCTCATAGAGCAATGCATCTGCCAGATATATCATACTTCCTTTGCTGTGACGAATTGCCACATTTAGCCCTGCCCAAGCAACATCATCCCAACGATGGGTGATGATCACCGTCATACCTATACCCAAGGTCTGATTTAGGTGGGACTTCAGTACTTCAATCAATCCCAAGTCCTCTTCTTCAATTTCAAAAAATCCATGACTCTTACTTAAAACTGTAACCACCCGGCTAGACTCAAAAATCATTGCACAACTATCCGAAAACACTTTTTCACTTACTCCTTCGGAAAGTTGGTATCCTGCGATCTTTCTCATGGGTTAATGCGATAGACGACCATCGCCCGAGGTGACAGATTGATTTTATCAGCATCGATTGATACTTCGCCGAGTGTAAATATCGGCTCTGTTTTTGCGAAAACTTCCGCATCGAACTCCCCGACCATAGGACCATTATAGAAATTCGCCACAACCAGGAAACGATTATTTTCGTCGAATCGATAATATCCCAGCACAGAACTATTGCGCATTGTCACTTGTTCTAGTTCACCCCAAACAAAAGTATCCGCATACGTATTTCGCAACTTTATCAAGTCACGGTAATGTGTCCACAACGAATTCTCATCCGCCTGTTGTTCAATCACATTCGGCGTCTCCCAGTTGTAAATCCACTGATTCCAATAAGCAACTTCACTGGTAATGTCATCATTCCAACGCATTGGTTCCCGGATTCGTTCATCCGGCTTAACCCCCAACATCCCAATCTCTTCACCGTAGTAAATAAACGGTAGTCCCGGCATCGTTAGTAATAAGCCTGCCGCAATCTTCGCCTTATCCACACTGCCCGCAAATAAACTCATGACACGGTTTTGATCGTGATTAGTCAAAAATGGTGAATCGACGTAATTTGGATTGCGATCCGTTAGCCGCTTGACGTTATCCAAATGCTTTTGAATCAAATTGCCATGATTGCCTACGTTTAGCGCGCTGATAACCATCTCACCAAAATCAAAATTGAACATAGTATCATAAGCATGCGCATAAGGCGCCTGATTTTGGGCGGTATCCCAAATTTCAGAAACTAAAAACATTTCAGGTTTGTATTCTTTGATAAATAAACGCAACTCCATCCAGAATTGAAG
The DNA here is from genome assembly GCA_002841515.1 of Firmicutes bacterium HGW-Firmicutes-19. GTDB lineage: Bacteria > Bacillota_I > Bacilli_A > Erysipelotrichales > Erysipelotrichaceae > UBA2227. The sequence continues at coordinate 2,232 of PGZW01000126.1, forward strand.
GTTTCTTTCAAGAACCGGTGTGCCTACCGGATATTCATCCGGATTATACGCATGTTTGGCAGCATCAAAACGGAAACCATCGACACCTAAGTCCATCCAAAACTTCGAAATATCACGAATTTCTTCGCGGACGGCTTCATTCTCAAGATTGAGCTCCGGCATTTTTTCCCAAAACCACGCGTAGTAAAATTTGCCACCTGCATTCTTCCATGCATTTCGCGTCGGATATTCTTGTAAATCGAGTTTTTCTTCAATCCGATAATAACTGACATAAGGTTGTTCACCTTTTAGTGCAGCTTTAAACCAAGGGTGATCATAAGCCGTATGATTAAAAACCATGTCCAAAATCACTTTGATCCCACGTTTATGCGCTTCAGCAAGCAGTTCTTTAAAATCATCCAACGTACCAAATTTCGGATCAATTGCCTTATAATCCAAAATATCGTACTTATGGTATGTTTGCGATGGATAAATCGGAGTCAACCAAATCGCTTGAATGCCGAGATCTGTATCGGTATCCGGATCTCCGTCATTGAGATAATCCAGCTTATTTATGATTCCACGGATATCCCCCAAACGATCCGTATCGCTAGTCGCAAAAGATATCGGGAAAATCTGATAAGCAACATTGACGTCCTCTAGAATCTCTTTTAAATCATAATCAGCTAAAGCCAGACGCAATTCATCGACGGTCTTACTTGTATTGACAGGTTCTTTTGGCGTACATCCTAGCACTAATCCTAAGATTAATAAGCCAACAAGAATTTTCTTCATAAAATCAACCTCCCTTCGCCTTTAAAATCCGAAACTCATAGGGCATAAATTCACATCCGCTGTTCTTTACATTCGAACAGACGATATCATAAGAATCATAATCAATTTCAAAAATAACGTTTCGATCACGGAAATTTGCAATGATGATAACTTCATTCTTTTCATCATAGCGACGATAAGCAAATACATCGGGATGATTATCTTGAATTAATTCAAATTTCCCATATATCAGAACATCTTTCAGATCGCTGTGCAACCTCAATTGAATCAGTCTCTTGTACATTGACAACACTGATTCGTCATCATTTTCTTGATTTCGGACATTAATCTTCTTATAATTACCCACGACCTTTAGATGTGGTTTCCCAGTAGTAAATCCGGCATTCTCGCTATCATCCCATTGCATGGGGGTTCGGGCATTGTCTCTTGAAGCCCGACGCAAGTGCGTTAATATCCGCTCTTCACTGATACGTTTGCGCGCTGAAGGCACATAATTTCTTACCCAAACATCATTGAAATCATCGACAGAATCGTAATCGACATTGGTCATTCCTATTTCCTCACCATTGTATATAAACGGTGTTCCAGGCAACGTTAATAGCACTGCTCCTAACATTTGTGCAGAAATACGATGATACTCATCAGGGTCTCCGTATTGAGATACAACACGAGGGTGATCATGATTCAACCAATATTGAGGCATCCATACTTTTCCTTCACAACCCAATATCCAACGTTCAAATGTCTTCTTCAAATCAATGACATCGGTTGTCAGTTTTCCAACTGTGCGACCTTCATCACCAAATGCACCATTTTTCCAGCAGTGATCAAAATTGAATACCATATTAAACCCTTTGGTATTAAGTCCGGCATAGCGTTCCGCTTCTTTTTCATTCGCTCCGCCACCAACTTCGCCAACGGTCACACAATCGTAATGTGCGAGAACATCATCGTGAAACTCAGCCAAATAGTCAAATAATCGGTCCCGATTAGAGAATTTACGCCAATCCGGAGCAAAGTGACCGGGCTCAACGTTCATTTTACTATTTCTAAAGGTGATGTCTTTAGCCAAGTGAGCAATCGCATCGACTCTGAAGCCATCCACACCCAAATCCAGCCACCACTTCGCCATTTCTGCCATGGCTTTACGCAACTCGTCGTTCTCCCAATTCAAATCCGGCATTTTATTCGAAAAAATCTTCATGTAATACTGACCGGTCGTCTCATCATAGTTCCAACAAGAACCCTCAAAGAAACTTGCCCAATTGTTAGGAGGTAACAAATTCCCTTTTCTATCTTTTTTGCCATCGCGCCAGATATACCAGTCTCGTTTCGAATTTTCTTTACTGCTTCTTGATTCAACAAACCATGGATGCTCATCGGAAGTTTGATTCATCACTAAATCCAAAATGACTCGGATGCCTCGATCATGCGCTTGTCGAATCAGTTCTTTCGCATCTTCAAGAGTGCCAAATAAAGGATCGACATCGTAAAAGTCGCTCACATCATAGCCATTATCATCCATGGGCGACTGATAAAACGGACAAATCCAAATCAGATTGACACCTAAACTTGCAATATAGTCCAGTTTTTCGATAATCCCAGGCAAATCGCCAATCCCATCACCATTGGTATCTTTGTAAGACCGAGGGTAAATCTGATATCCGACTGTTTCCATCCACCATTGTTTCTTCATGCTTTGCTCTCCCTATAAGAATGAGCATCTTTCGATGCTCATTCGCAAATCCATTAAATTGTTGTACTTAAATTACTTGTTGTCAGCTTCGATAGCTGCGTTGGACAATTCAATCAATTCAGCAACTGCTTCAGCGATTGACTTTGTGCCATCCCAGATAGCTCTTTCCGTATTGGAAATAAACGGATAGTAAGCGGAATCCATTGATTTACGAGCTTTGTTATTCGGTAACAACAATGCCGGTTCCGGATAGTTGTAAACGAAAGCACTCATCATTTGTTCTTGGATACCACCAGCCGTTAATGTCGGAACCAAATTTGAACCGTCAACCAACGAAGGAGCATACGAAGTACCGGTAACCATTGCTTGGAAACCGTCTTTGGAGTAAACAAGTCTCATCAGTTCGGTAGCAGCCGAACGCCATTTTGTATAAGCATTGATTACGAATCCTTTGGTTTTAACAAACGGACGTTGGTTAATACCATTGTACGTCGGAACCGGAGAAATCATAAAGGTGGATCCTGTTGTTGTTTGAGCAGCAGCAACATCCATCCATGTACCAACTAAACCGAACGGAGCGATTTCTTCGTTG
>PGZW01000127.1 GCA_002841515.1 Firmicutes bacterium HGW-Firmicutes-19
TACCATTGAACTATAGCGGCATAGTGCATAAACAATGATAATAAAAACAGCCGCAAATTGCAACCCTTTTTATTAAAAACTACCAATTCTTTAAGTGCTCGTAAACCCTGGAAACCGGCAGTCCCATAACCGCATAATAGTCACCATGGATCGACAAAATAAACGGTGCAGCCAGTCCTTGTATCCCATATGCCCCTGCTTTATCCATTGGCTCACCACTATTGGCATAGTCTTCAATTTCTTTCTCATCAAGCACACAAAAATCAACTTCCACCACTGATGAAAAGGTTGTTACTTTTTGAGAATCCATCAAACACACACCGGTAATCACCTGATGCGTACGCCCGGACAATTTTCTGAGCATGACTTTGGCATCTTCAATGTCAATCGGTTTTCCTAATACTTCATCATCGACCAAGACGATCGTATCCGCACCGATAACCAAGGCATGGGGATGCTGTTTCCAAATTGTTTGTGCTTTGTGCAAAGCAAGTTTTTCGATTGCTTCAACTTTACTGACGGATTCATCCAAAATTTCATCGACATCTGCTTCGCGTACCTTGAAATCAATCCCGCATAGGGCAAGCAACTGTTTTCTTCTCGGGGATTTAGATGCCAGAATGATTTCCATGAATTTTCTCCTTCAATTGACGATTAACAGGGTTAGGGACAAACTTCTCCGCATCTCCACCAGACATGACCAGATTTTTTACAACGGAAGAAGATATAAAGGACAATTCCGGTGTAGCCACCAAGAAAATAGATTCGATCGTATCGTCCAACATCATGTTCGCCGTCGACTGTTGCAGTTCATACTCATAGTCCATGACTGCACGGATACCACGAATTAAAACATTTGCACCTAAACGCCGGCAAAGATCGACTGTCAAACCTTCAGAGGCCACAACCGCTACATTAGGCAAGTGTTGAACGGCTTCCTTAATCATATCGATTCGCTCTGATACTGAAAACAATACTCTTTTGTCCGGATTGACCATGATGGCAACAATCAATTCATCCGCAATTGATGCAGCTCTTTCAATGATATCCATATGACCATTGGTCAACGGATCAAATGTACCGGGATAACAAGCTTTCATACACCCTCCGCTAAAAAAAGGCCCAAGTGAGCCTAGTCAACAAATAACCCCTTATCCAAAATATCAATGACTTGATCGACGACATAATCAAAATCTGTCGTTTCTTTAAACATCACAAAATTAAGACCGATAAAGTTAGAAATGCCCATCAAAACAAAAGCTATGACTTCCGGATCATAAACTTTCATCTGATCATTGGCCTGTGCGACCTCAATCTGCGACATATAATTTTGAGCAAACTTCGTATAATAGTCGATAAACAATCGCTTATCGATATATAAAGACTCCCAAATGATATTGTAAATATGCTTGTGATCATTAATGAAATGAAGGAATGCTTTTAGACCCGCACGCTCAGCATCTTTACGCGACGAACTTTTTTTGACTTCTTTGGCAATATGCATACGGATGCGGTGGCTGTATTGCAGCAACAAATAACAGTACAAACTCATCTTATCCTCAAAATAAATATAGAAAGTGCCGGGAGCAACATTGGCCAATCCCGTAATATCGTTGATGGATGTACCGTGGTACCCCTTTTTATAAAACAATTGTTCAGCTGCGTTGGTCAATCGATCCAACGTTGCCTGACCTCGTTTTGTTTTGGGTTGATTTACTAATGATTGCATACTCACACTCCTATGGATGCACCTATAATATCATGATGCATCGATTATGACAATGAACTATCCTATCTTAAATGTTACATGATCCGCCAGTACATATCCCAGAACCAGGGAAGTAAACAAATATGGTTTCTCATACATGGATGCATGACCGGAATCCGGAATGATCACAAGTTGAGAGTCAGATATATGGCGGGCTAAAAAATGCTGTTCTGCCGGTGGAGTGATGTAGTCATTCTCACAGCCGACAATCAACGTCGGCACAGTAATCTTATGAATTTCCTTTTCCACATCATGATACTCTGCGCTGTTGGTCAGACGTATCATCGCATCGGTAAATATCGGATTACTGAAAAGCGGAATCAAAATGCTCTTTCGTTGTTCGATCCAAGCTGCGTTTTTTGTAAAAAACTGCGGTGAATAAATGGTTGGGATCGTGGTTGAATAATAAGCCTCGCCATCCGCCGCGGCTTTATTCCAGGCATAACCGATTTCACGCAACCAAGGCGAGGTCTTTGCAGTCGTATTAAACAACAATAGCCGCTCCACTCTTTCTTGGTAAGTAAGCGCAAATTTCATCGCAACTTCACCACCATATGAAATTCCAAACAGATAAACTTTATCCAGTTTCAGATGGTCAACCAATGCTTTGATGACCTCAACTTGCAAAGACTGATCATATGTTTTCCCGATCAACTTACTGGAATTTCCTTGATCAAGCATATCAACCAAAATCAATCGATTATATTGACTGAAAGATTTGACAAAGGACTGCCAACTGACCGTTGACATCATGATACCATTTAGAATGATGAGTGGTTTTCCTTCACCATAAGACTCAAAATAGACAGAATATTCACCCCATTGAAATGTCGCCATCAGATGATACCGATTTCCTTCGCCTGAGCATAAAGTTCATCTCTAAACTTCGGATGAGCGATTTCAATCAAACGCTCAACACGTTGACGGATATTGGTGCCACGCAAGGAAGCCACACCATACTCTGTAACCACATAGTCGACATCGTTACGCGATAATGTGACCGCCGCACCCAATTTCAACTGAGGAACGATTTTCGAAATCTCGACACGCTCACCGGTGGCATCTTTGACCATAGCTGTTGAGTAAAGAGCAATAAACGACTTACCGTTTTTTGCTTTTTGAGCACCGATTGCCGTGTCTGCCTGACCACCTGTACCGCTGAATTGTACGGAACCGATGGATTCTGAACAACACTGACCGGTCAGATCAATTTCCAGAGTTGTATTGATTGAAACTTGATTATCATTTAGGCCGATAATGTGAGGATCATTGACATAATTTCCATCCAAAATCATGACCGATGGATTTTGATCGATAAAGTCATACAACTCTGCCGATCCCAAAGCAAAGGTGCACACCATTTTGCCGCGATGCAACGATTTTTTCGATCCATTGACTACACCGGATTTTGCCAGTTTCATTAATCCGGTTGTAAGCATTTCGGTATGCACGCCCAAATCCTTTTTATCAACCAGAGCATTGGCAACGGCATTCGGAATACCACCGATACCAAACTGAATGCAATCACCGTCATTGACAAAATCAGCGATGTACTGACCGATTTTCAAGTCTTTATCATTGACCGGTGCTTCCGGAAGTACGGGGACCGGATAATTCGCTTCAATCACGTAATCGATATCGTTTACATGCACTTCACAATCACCGTATGTCTTTGGCATATTTGGATTCACTTCTAAAATGACCAGGTCTGCAGCCTCGATCATACGTTTCTCATAGGTATTTCCGGTTGATAAAGAAACAAACCCGTGTTTGTCCACAGCACTGCAACTGCCCACGTAAATATTCGGTTTGACAAAATCAAGCCGTTTTACGCCTGCTAAATGCAAGTGATTGGGAATAAAAGAGATATTACCGTTTTTGTGTGCTTTGCGTAATGCCGGTGAGTAAAACCACCCATCCACAAAAAACTTATCTTTAAATTCTTCCTTCATAAATGGGAAATCCGACATCGGCAAACAGTTGGTTACGGTCACATCGTTGATACGATCTGCAATAGTATGCAACTGCATCAAAAAGTCATGCGCTTCTGCGGCACCCAGACCGGTTACGATGACGTCTTTTGAATTTACTAAATCCAATGCTTTTTCTACTGAGATCACTTTGTTTGAATAGTTCATAGCACCCTCCACATGGAATATGCGGGAGAGAAAACTCTCCCGCATGATTGTAAACAATTATTGTCCTAACAATGCATCGATTGATTTTAAACCATCAACAACTGCCCATTTCGTTGGAGCAGTAGGATCGACTTTAGAAAGGTTCATTTCTTGTGTACCTGCACGCAAACCGTTACCGAAATCAATCTGACCACCAAACGGGTTTTTGATTGGAGCCGATTCCATGGCATCCATGTATTTTTCCCAAGTGATGACTTCATCAGCTTCTAAGCGACGCAAGCCTTCGGTGAAGAAGTGAGCTGCGATCCAACCTGTCATAGCATATGCATTTGCCGCATAATCCGGAGCTGCTGCTGCGAATTTTTGCAGTTCAGCCATACGGTCGCCTTCAAATGATACCCAACCATTACCGTAAACATCAAATTTACCAGCGATTTCGTTTTCGAATTGTCCGGCAATTGTCGGAGCAACGTTGACATACGTCGTAATGACATCTTTGTCAACACCTTGAGCTGCCAATTCCTTGACGATCGTACCGATGGTTGCTTGAATAGCTGCACCGATGATGAAATCAACGTTGGCTTCTTTGATCGTAGTAACTGCTGCTGATACATCCGTTGCACCTGCGGTGACTTGAGCTTCAACCAAAGTCAAACCTAATGCGGCTGCTTGTTTTTGAGCACCCCACAATAAGTCTTTACCTGCATCATCATTGGTATAAATTACACCAATTTTCTTTGCGCCGGAAAGAGCGACTGCACGAGCGACCATGATTTGGCCTTCTGTTCTGTAAATCGGTTGTACAGGCATGATTCCGCGATCGCGGCCTTCTGCCTTATCATTATACAATTGACCGATCCCGGTAGCAAAATAAACTGCCGGAATACCATAATCTTTTAAATCTTCCAAGGTAGCACCAACGACCGGTGTACCGAAGTGGCCGACGATTGCAAATACTTTTTCATCTTCAACCATCGTCTGTAAGCATGCTTTCCCTTTAATCGGATCAAATTCGTCATCTTGGTGCAAGAAACGTACTTTACGTCCATTGATACCGCCGGCATCATTTAGAACTTTCAAATATGCTTCAATCCCAGCAATAAACGGAACGCCGACCGGAGCAAATGCACCGGAAGTTGCCGCACAGTTAGCAATTAAAATTTCTGTGTCGGTAACACCTTGAGCTGCTTCTTCTTTAACTGCAGGTTGACATGCGGCTAAAGACGCCGTTACTAGTACAACTGCCAGAAGAGCTAATAATTTCTTAAACATCACTTTTCCTCCTTGTATGTTAATGCCTTATGCATTAATACCATGTTAATGTGA
>PGZW01000128.1 GCA_002841515.1 Firmicutes bacterium HGW-Firmicutes-19
CCCGCCGCATCCTTGATCGGATCATCGGGTTTAAATTGTCAAAGTTGCTACAATCAAAAATCCGCAGTAAAAGTGCCGGCAGGGTTCAATCCGTCGCTTTAAAACTGATCGTTGACCGGGAAAAGGAAATCGATGCATTCGTTTCGACGAAATACTGGTCGATTACCGCTGCTTTCAATGAAAACAAGAAGGAGTTCGATGCCTCACTGACCAAAATCAACGGGGAAACCGCTGAAATTTTGGATGCGGAAACCGCACAGACATTACTACAGAAGTGTGACGGTCCGTTTTATCTGGATCAGTTGAATCAAAAGAAGACAAAGAAACAACCGCGTTTTCCATTTATTACCTCAACACTGCAACAGGAGATGTCGACGAAATTTAATTATCCTTCGAAGAAAACGATGCGTATTGCTCAAAAACTTTACGAAGGGGTTGAAGTCAACGGACAGTTGGAAGGTTTGATTACGTATATGCGTACCGATTCGACCCGCTTAAGTCAGCAGTTTGTCATCAATGCTCAAAAATTGATCGAGACATCCTACGGTAAAGAATATGTCGGTTTTTATAAAATGAAAAACAACGATGATACGACTCAGGACGCACATGAAGCGATCCGACCGACGCATTGTGAGTTTACACCGGAAAAAATGAAGAAATTCCTTACTCCGGATGAATGGAAAGTTTATGCTTTCATTTACGACCGCGCTCTCGCTTCCTTGATGGCACCGGCTAGAAATGATGTCGTTACGGCATTATTCAATAAAGATAATTTGCAGTTCACAGCCAATGGTTCGGTTTTGGCTTTTGACGGATATTTGAAAGTATATGGAGCTTATGAGCAGTCCAAAGACAAAGAATTGCCGCCGTTGAAAGTCGGTGAATGGTATACACCTGTTTCTGTTGAAAGTAAAGAACATCAAACCCAGGGTCCTTCGCGTTACACCGAAGCATCACTGATCAAAGAAATGGAAAGCAACGGGATCGGTCGTCCGTCCACGTATTCAGCGATTATTGAAACCATTCAGGCGCGCGGTTACGTTTCTTTGGACAAGGGATCGGAAAGTGGTAAAACGAAATATTTCTTTCCGACCGATCAGGGGAAACTGACGGATGAAAAACTGGCCGAACATTTTGATGACATCATTAATGTCAAGTATACGGCTTTTATGGAAAAAGAGCTGGATGAAATTGCGGAAGGCGAATTGGACAACATTGCTGCTTTAACTGATTTCTATGATAAATTCAGTACTGTATATGACAAAGCGCGGGATACGATGGAGAAAATCGCTCCGGTTTTGACGGGAGAAGACTGTCCTAAATGCGGTAAACCACTGGTTGTTCGCAAAAGTCGTCAAAATGAGGAGTTTGTGGGTTGCATGGGTTATCCCGAATGTGACTATATCGTTCCAAATCAAATGAAATTCACCGGGGAAGACTGTCCGGACTGTGGAAAACCCTTAGTCGAACGCAAAAACCGGATGGGTAAAATATTTATCGGTTGCTCGGCTTATCCCGAATGTAAGTATATCAAGAAAGACAAACCGGTAATGACCGGAGAAATGTGTCCGCTTTGCAATGCTGCGCTGGTTCAGCGCAAGAGCCGTTACGGGAAGATGTTTACCGGTTGTTCGGCATTTCCGAAGTGTCGTTACATCAAAAATGATAAAAAGGCGAAAGAAGAAAATGAAGGATAAGATTGTCACAATTATCGGGGCAGGTCTTGCCGGCAGTGAAGCCGCCTGGCAACTCGTCAGACGCGGTTTTCGCGTGAGATTAATTGAGATGCGCCCCAAAGTGTCAACGGAAGCCCATCAGAGTGACCAATTTGCTGAGCTTGTATGTTCAAATTCGCTAAGAAGCAATCAGTTGACCAATGCGGTCGGGTTGTTGAAGGAAGAAATGCGCTTGATGGATAGTCTTATCATCCGTGCTGCCGATACAACCTCCGTGCCCGCCGGTAGTGCGCTGGCCGTCGATCGTATCGGGTTTTCAACATATATAACAAACACATTGAAAAATCATCCTTTGGTCGAGTTTGTTTGTGAGGAAGTTACAGAAATCCCTCAGGGCAATGTCATCGTGGCAACCGGCCCGCTGACTTCAAAATCGTTGTCTTCTAGCATCATACAGCATACCGGCGAGTCAACCTTTTATTTTTATGATGCGGCCGCGCCGATCATTGAAAAAGACAGCATCGACTTTTCGATTGCTTACTATAAGTCCAGGTATGACAAAGGGGAAGCGGATTATATCAACTGTCCAATGGACAAACAGCAGTTTGAAAATTTTTATCAGCAGCTGATCACTGCACAAGTCGTGCCTTTAAAGGAGTTTGAAAAGGAAATTTATTTTGAAGGATGCATGCCGTTTGAAGAAATGGCAAAAAGGGGACCCAAAACACTTACATTTGGTCCGATGAAACCGGTGGGACTGTGGCAGGATGGCAAACCGCGTCCGTATGCGGTCGTGCAGTTGCGTCGTGATGATGCGGCAGATACGTTGTACAATATTGTCGGATTTCAGACGCATTTGACTTGGGGCGAGCAAAAACGTATCATTCGCATGATTCCGGGTTTGCAGAATGCTGAAATCGTCCGCTACGGAGTGATGCATCGCAACTCCTATCTGAATGCACCCGTTGTTTTAAGAGGAACTTATCAAAGCAAGGTGAGAGATGATTTGTTTTTCGCTGGGCAGATGACCGGGGTCGAAGGTTATGTGGAATCAGCGGCAAGCGGGCTTTTGGCGGGTATCAATATGGCCCGTTATCTATCAGAGAAACCTTGTATTGAATTTCCGGCATATACGATGATCGGTGCCATGGCACAGTACATCACACATGCATCGCCGAAGTATTTTCAGCCGATGAATGCAAACTTCGGAATCATTCATTCTGACATTTTGCAGCGTGTTTCTGATCGAAAAGAGCAAATCGTCAAGAAATCGCTGGATTTTATCTCGTTGTGGAGCAAAGATCATGAAACAGCTGCTTGACGATTTTTTACAGCAATTAGCCTTAATGCGTAGTGGTTCAAAGGCGACTCAGCAGGCTTACCGGCATGATATCACGCAGTTTATTGATTATTGTGCCAAGGAAGGCGTAAGCAGCCCCCAAGATGTGGATATCTATGTCATGCGGGGTTTTATTGCTTCGCTTCGATCGGGTAAAAAAGCGATAACCAATCGGTCGCTAGCCAGAAAACTTGCGGCTTTGCGTTCTTTTTACAAGTATCTTTTGTTGCATGATCATGTGACCGTCAATCCGTTTGCTTCGCTGAAGACACCGAAAAAGGCCAATCACTTGCCGGCATTTCTGATGATCAATGAAATTCAGGATTTATTGAATTCTATCATCAAGGATGGTGAAGCAGCTGTGCGTGACCGGGTGATGATCGAATTGATGTATGCCTGCGGTCTTCGTGTAAGTGAGACGGCGGGGCTGACGATTTTTCAAATCGATTTTGCCAACCGTTTGCTTCGGATTACCGGAAAAGGACGTAAGGAGAGACTTGTTCCATTTTATCCTTCCATCGGTAAACAACTGAAAAATTACATTGACGTGGCTCGTCCAATGTTGCTGAAACATAAAAAACATTCATTTGTTTTTGTCAATATGCGTGGAGATCAACTTACTGAACGTGGTGTGCAAGACATACTTAAGCGCAGAGCCTTGGCGGCAGGATTGAATCAAACATTGCATCCTCATATGCTTCGCCATTCCTTTGCGACGCATCTGTTGGATAACGGAGCGGATTTGCGTACGGTTCAGGAACTGTTGGGTCATCAACATCTGTCAACGACACAGATTTATACGCATATCAGTATTGACAGGCTTAAGCAGGTTTATCATGAGGCATTTGAAAAAGAGGGGGATTAGTTATGTTCAAAAGAATTGGCCGTTTGGCCAAATTTCTTCTAGTGATGACATTATCTGTCGTCATTGGGGTATTATTGCTCGATTTTTGGGTCACAGCATCCACGAAAGATCAAATCATTTCCTTATCTGAACTAGAAGATGCGGATTGCATTTTGGTCTTGGGAGCGGGTGTCTGGGAGAATAATCAGCCATCGCCCATGCTTCGAGATCGTTTGGATCGTTCGATTGAAATTTTTAAAGTTGGTGTTGCACCCTATCTCGTCATGAGTGGGGACCATGGTCAAAGCGATTATGATGAGGTCAATGTCATGAAGGGTTATGCGATGGATGCGGGAATCGATTCAAATCTGATTTATATGGATCATGCCGGTTTTTCCACTTATGAAAGTCTTTACAGGCTCAAATATATTTTTAAAGCTGAGAAGATCATTATAGTCACACAGAAGTATCATTTGTACCGTGCTTTGTACATCGCCAATGCCTTGGGATTGGATGCCGTCGGTGTTGCGGCTAGTGAAATCAGATACGGTGGTCAGAGTGTCCGTGACTTAAGAGAGGTTTTGGCTAGAAACAAGGACTTTTTCAGTACTTGGTTTTTGCCTGCACCGACCTATTTGGGTGATTCGATTCCTTTAGGAAGCGGTGGGGATTTAACGAACGATTGACGGTGGTCGGCTATTGTCTTTATATTCATTCATGATACAATAAGTTAGGGTAAGCACACTGTTTCGGGTGATATTTTGTATCACAGCTGATTGAATGCCGAAGAATTTTGTGTTATACTAACCAATGGCATCTACGGATGCACTACACACATCATGGATTCACAGACCCGTGCTCATTCGAGTTGTCTGTGTCGGAAGTGATGGAGGAACAACGGAAAGTGAGGAAATGTTATGTCGGTTGTTACTATGAGAAGATTATTAGAAAGCGGGTCCCATTTCGGCCATCAAACGCGCCGCTGGAATCCCAAAATGAAACCGTATATTTATGCGGCAAAAAATGGAGTTTATATCATCGACTTGGCGAAGACTATTGATAAAATCGATACGGCTTACGCTACCATGAAGGCTATTGGCGAAAAGGGCGGTAAAGTCCTGTTTGTCGGAACTAAAAAGCAAGCTCAGACCATTGTATTGGATGAGGCATTGCGTTCGGGTTCGTTCTTTATTAACCAACGCTGGTTGGGAGGTACATTAACGAATTTCCGTACCATTCAAAAATCGATTCGTCGTTTGATTGAAATCGAAGAAATGGAAGCGAACGGTTCCATCAATGTATACCCGAAAAAAGAAATCGCCGGATTACGCAAAGAAGCAACTCGTTTGGAAAACTTCTTGGGCGGAATC
>PGZW01000003.1 GCA_002841515.1 Firmicutes bacterium HGW-Firmicutes-19
ATATAGTAAAGTATGTTTCTCTCAAAAGTGTAATCTCTTATATCAACTATAAATCTCTTTTTATATTTCCGTACTAGTAAATCGAATAGAAAAATACCTACCACGGAATGAAGTAAGACAATCTTTTCAAACTTTCTTTCCTTGAGTGTTTTTCGAACAAACGTACAAAAACCAAAATACCCTGCTAGTTTTGATAATCTACTACTCCCTTCATTCATTGGTGAATAATATCTATAAATTTTCGAATTACCAAATGTTTCATCCAAACTATGTCGATCCCAGTATATAATAGACACATCTGACTTAATTATGCTTTTATATTTGGCCAAATACGGTACTAGATACAAATTAGTTAATGATATAAAGCAGATTCCATTTAAAACATGAGACATCTAAAGAATCCTCTGCACATAATCAGTATAAGACAATATGACTCTTACCACCTTTTCAGAAACATTAGGCATAATATAATCCGACACTAGTCTTAAAGTATCTGTTTTCTGTGTTTCTAGTGCTTTTAAACCTTGAAGTATTCTATCCTTCCTTAATCCAACCATCATGACTACTGCTTCTTCCATGGCTTCCGGACGTTCATGAGCCTGACGGATATTAAGTGCTTTCAATCCTAAAATTGAAGATTCCTCACTGATTGTTCCACTGTCACTTAAAACAGTTTTAGCTCCTTTCTGAAGCTTTATATAATCACTAAAACCCAAAGGTTTTAATGTTTGGATCAATGTGTTGAATTCAATACCTTTGCTCTCAATCATCTTCCTAGTTCTTGGGTGAGTGCTCATGATAATCGGTAATTTGTATGTTTCCGCAATCGTATTCAAACTATCCACAAGATCCATGAAGTTTTCTTCTGAGTTAATGTTTTCTTCTCTATGTGCTGAAACAACAAAGTACTTACCTTCTTCTAGGTTAAGTCTTGCTATGATATCTGACTTCTCAATGTCTGCTTCTCTGGACTTTAGTACCTCAAACATAGGACTTCCGGTCTTAATAATACGATCAGCTGGCAGTCCTTCTCTAAGCAGATATTCTCGTGCGATATCACTGTATGTAAGATTGATATCCGCGATATGATCGACGATTTTACGGTTGGTTTCTTCTGGTACCCGTTGATCAAAACAACGGTTTCCAGCCTCCATATGGAATATAGGAATGTGTTTTCTTTTCGCTGCGATGGCACACAGACAACTATTTGTATCTCCTAAAACCAGAAATGCTTCTGGATTTACTTCATCCAATATTGGATCAATTTTGATGAGTATATTCCCAATTGTTTCAATCGCGCTTCCCTGAGCAGCATTTAAAAAGTAATCCGGCTTTCTTAACTTAAAGTCATTGAAAAAGACTTCATTGAGCTCATAATCATAATTTTGACCTGTATGAACCAAAACATGCTCAATAGCTTCGGATGATTCAAGTTTGTTAATTACGGCAGATAACCGGATGATTTCCGGTCGGGTACCAACGACGGTCATGACTTTAAGTTTTTTCATGTTATACCTCCAAGAAAAATGTGTCTGGATTGTTTGGGTCAAATGCTTCATTGGCCCACATAATCGTAATCAAGTCTGCATCCCCAAGATTCTCTATGTTATGCGTGTAACCTGGTGGGATGTCTACAACTTCAAGCTTATCTCCACTGACGTTATATTCAACAATCTCATTTGTATCCAAAGTACGAAAACGGATGACTCCTATTCCACTAACAACCAAAAATTTCTCATTCTTGGTGTGATGCCAGTGATTACCTTTTGTAATGCCAGGTTTAGAAATATTCACTGAAACCTGACCGCGATCCGGAGTTTTTATAAATTCAGTGAACGATCCACGTTGATCAACATTCATTTTTAAAGGATAACTAAATTTGTCCTTTGGAAGAAAACTTAGATACGTGCTATAAAGTTTCTTAGTAAACGCATCTGACAAATATGGCACTTCCCTGTTATCGCGGCTAAGTTTGAATGAGTAAAGCAGTTCAACAATTTTACCTAATGTCACGGTGTGGACCGTTTGTACTTCACAAAATCTTCCAACAACATTTTCTTTACCTAATAGCGCGTTACATAATTCCTTGACTACATCATCAATATATACTAATTTCATAATTACATTGGGATCGTTGACCGCTATTTCTTCATCTCTTGAAATTTTATGACAGAATGTTGCAATGGCACTGTTATAGTTCGGTCTGCTCCACTTACCAAAAACATTCGGGAATCGATAAATCAAGACTTTGGAGTTTGTTTCTTCTGAATACTTAACCAGTAAATCTTCCCCTGCACGTTTGCTTAGACCATAAGGGTTCTCAAGTTCTGCCTGTATGGAAGAGGAAATCATGATCGGACAAGTATTGTTATGTTTTTTCAATAATGTAAGCAATTCTGAAGTAAAGCCAAAATTCCCTTCCATAAACTCACTTGGATTTTCAGGGCGGTTTACTCCTGCCAAATGAAAGACAAATTCGGCTTGTGCACAATACTCGTTCAATAATGAAAAATCCGTATCTTTATCAAACTCATAAATCTCCGAATATTTCCGGTTCTTTAGTTCTGCAATAAGATTTTTTCCAATAAAGCCTTGTGCTCCAGTTACCAGAATTTTCATTATTTCACCCAGTTTTTCAATTCATTTCTGACATACTCTAATTCTAACAGTTTTTCTTTGACTTGTTCAACATTTAAACGAAGAGTGTTATGTGAGTTATACTCTTCTTCCCCGGAAAGTTTCGCATCACCTTCCACAAAGTATTTATCATAATTTAAATCACGTGTATCTGCCGGAACTCTGAAAAAATCTCCCATGTCTTTGGCTACAATGTACTCCTCTTTGGTAAGCAATGTTTCATACAACTTTTCACCGTGTCTGGTTCCAATGATCTTAATCTCATTGTCTGCATTAAACAGTTCTTTCACAGCTTGCGCTAAATCACCTACGGTCGAAGCCGGGGCTTTCTGAACCATGATATCTCCAGCCGAAGCATTCTTATATGCAAACACAACCAACTCAACGGCATCAGCCAGACTCATAAGAAAGCGAGTCATATGTGGATCGGTTACTGTAATCGGTAATCCCTTTTTAATCTGATCAATAAACAACGGAATTACGGAACCACGAGACGCCATGACATTGCCATACCGTGTGCCACAGATCAAAGTATGACTAGGATCTACTGTCTTCGACTTCGCCACAAACACTTTCTCCATCATCGCCTTAGAAATTCCCATAGCATTAATCGGATATGCAGCCTTATCCGTGGAAAGACAGATAACTTTCTTAACTCCCATTTCAATAGCAGCGGTAAGAACATTATCCGTACCTATTACATTCGTCTTAACAGCTTCCATTGGAAAGAACTCACAGGATGGCACTTGCTTTAAAGCTGCTGCATGAAAAATGTAATCTACACCATGCATGGCATTCTTTACACTAGCAATATCACGAACATCACCAATGTAGAACTTAAGTTTATCGTTCTTGTAAAGCTTACGCATGTCATCTTGTTTTTTCTCATCGCGGGAAAATATGCGAATCTCTTTAATGTCCGTATTCAAGAATCTTTCCATGACTGCATGACCAAATGAACCTGTTCCACCTGAAATAAGTATCGTTTGATTTTTAAACATTACCATTCACCATCCTTAATAAGTTCATCTCAATCTGATTCAATATCTTACTTTTCTCGAAATTATTTTTATAATACTTCTTCGAATTTCTGCCAAAATTTTCTACATCAGCATTACAGCAAAAAAAGCCAATATTTTTGGCAAGTTCTTCGTAATCCTCAGCCGGTCCACAATACCCACAATTAGATTGTCTAATGACGTAATCAGTTTCCCCATTAATCGCACCAATTATTGGTTTGCTAGCAGCCATATAAGTTTGAATTTTGCCAGGAAGGGTTAAGGAAAGGAAATCATCACTTTTCAATGTAACAAGCATTGCATCAGCAATTCCATAAAAATATGTCATTTCATTTAAGGGTCTTCTACCGTAAAACGATACATTAGTTAAAGAATAATCTTCAGCCATTTTTCTTATGTCTCTTAGTTTAGATCCTTCTCCAACAATGTGAAAAAATATATCGGACTTCTCTTTGAGTATGTTAGCTGCTTTAATGATCGTTTCAACACTTTGTGCCTCACCTATGTTACCAGCAAAAACAAAATTTCTGCCCTGTACACTAACTTTATCTACTTGACTAGTAAACAAATCTTCAGCATATTGTGGAATGTAATCGATTTTTTCATTGTCAATAACGTGGTTTTTTGCTAAATAATCAATAAAACTATGAGATGTTACAGAAATCAAATCGGAATTCGAGTAAATATATTTTGAAATCTTATTAAAAACTCTATATATAAGTGAACTCTCACTTAAACCGCCCATTCGTAAACTATCTGGCCATAGATCTAAACAATACAAAAAAAGTCTCCTTTTCGTTCGCCTTTTCATGACAATTGCCGGAAACACCATTGTTATAGGTGATAGTTGATTTGCGTAAATTACATCGAAGTCTTTGCTTATAAACAGAGACTTTATTGAACAGGATATCGCAAAACTCAAATAATTCAAGAAAAGCGATAACTTGCTTTTCCCTCTTCCGATCAAGAAACACCTTTTTACTGTTACACCATTGATAATTTCATTGCGATTTTTAAATAATCTGTACCTGTTTTGAATTATACCTTCAGGGTAGTTTGGAAGACCTGTTAGAACTGTAACCGAATGACCTTTTAGTACAAGACTCTCACAGATATCAGTAATTCTAAATGGTTCTGGGTAATAGTATTGGCAAACGACAAGAATTTTCATCGTTGAGCCTCCACATTTGAGGATTCTGATGAAACTAAAGTTCCTTCCTTGATTCCCTTACTGCTTAACACACTTGTGATAGTTAAGATGAAACATTTAATATCGAAAAACAATGACATCTTCTCGATATATTCGCCATCCAGTTTTGCTTTAATGGGGATTGGTAGTTCATCCCTGCCATTAATTTGTGCCCAACCGGTAAGTCCCGGAAGAACACTGTTGGCATTGTATTTCTCCCTTTCATCAATGAGATCATATTGATTCCAAAGAGCTGGTCTAGGACCGATGAAACTCATCTCACCTTTTAAGATATTGATGATTTGAGGGAGTTCGTCAAAGGATGACTTTCTAAGAAACTTCCCTACTTTAGTGATCCACTGTTGTGGGTTTTCTAGCAGATGCGTCGGAGTGTCTTTTGGAGTATCAATTCTCATCGTTCGAAACTTCAGGATATAGAAATGAGACTTGTTTATTCCGACTCTTTTCTGCTTGAAAAGAATCGGACCTTTGGAGTCAAGTTTTATTGCGATGATCAATAGTGCGAATATGGGTGATAGAACAATCAGACCAATGGCTGATAATGTTATATCGATAATTCTTTTGATTTTAATATACATTTCCCCACACTCCTTTATAATACGGCTTCGCCCACAGACGAGCTCCGCAGTTAACTACTTCTATAAAATCTAAAGAGGCGTATGGTGCCACCTGCAACCTATACAACCTCATCAAATTATTGCTTACTGATAATCTCTAATGCTACGGTGATCGTTCTTAGCTGGCCAAACATCTCGATATCCAGCTGTGCGATTCGTTTATGGCGGTCGATTTTCTTGATCATACTCTCATGTCCCATTAATGGACCTTCAGTTATGATGATCTTATCGCCTTCGATAAGACCTATGGAATTCTCTATCACATGATCCTTATTCGCAAACTTCATCAAGAATTCCTTCTCATGTGGATATAAAGATTCAGTTTCTTGATCATGTTTTAACAGTTTGATAAATCCTGTGAGCTGTTGAATCTCATTTTGAATGAACTTCTGAAATTCAGTGGTGTCATGTTTTGATTTGACGAACACATAATTCTTGAAAAGAAGGACATCTTCTTTGCGCATTTCACTTTTGCTTTTAAATATCTTGGTAACCTTAGGAAGAAAAGCATCGTGGGCTGATTCGTTGATTTTTTCTTTTATTTTGAGCTCATGTCCGCCTCGGACAAACAGTACGTGCCAGTACATCAACTCTGCCTGTAAGTCGGCACGGTTTCCATCAGTGCCTTCACGATTTCTCCGCGCGACTGATCGACGGAAACGACTTTACGAAGATATTCCAACTCTCTGATGATCTGCTCTCTTTGAATGTTCATCGGCTTCGCCACTTTGATAAGCGGGTTGGGAGTTTCCTTTAACCCTTCCTCATCCATAAGTAGTTCTTCAAATAATTTCTCGCCTGGTCTTAAACCGGTGAACGTAATATCGATATCCTGATACGGAACATATCCGGCAAGTGATATCATCTTCTCGGCTAAGTCGAGTATCTTAACGGGTTCACCCATATCGAGAACAAATATCTCTCCGCCTTCGCCATACGCCGCCGCCTGTAAGACCAGTGACACCGCTTCAGGAATGGTCATAAAGTAACGAATCATTTCCGGATCAGTGACCGTCACCGGACCGCCACTGGCAATCTGCTTTTGAAAGAGTGGAATGACACTGCCATTGGAACCAAGTACATTACCGAATCTTACGGCCACAAACTTTGTCGGTCCTTCTTTACCGATGGTCTGAACCATCTTTTCCACAAAGCGCTTGGTCGCCCCCATGACATTGGTCGGATTGACAGCTTTGTCCGTCGATATCTGAACCATCTTCTTAACTTTGTGTTTCTTACATAGTTCGATGATATTGTGTGAGCCGAAGATATTGTTCTTCACGGCTTCACCCGGCATCGACTCCATCAGTGGCACATGCTTGTGCGCAGCCGCATGAAACACGATATCAAACTCTCCTCTGGTAAAAATCATGTCCAGTGCTGAGAAGTCCCTTATAGAAGCTAGAATCGGAATAAACTCCACATCTTCCTCAATTCTCTTATCCTTTTTCAAGATATTCAGTTCGGATTGTAATTCGTATATCGAATTTTCACTGATATCCAACATGATGACGCTTTTGGGCTGGTATTGTACGATCTGACGGACTAGCTCACTGCCAATCGAACCCCCAGCTCCGGTAACCAGAATGCTCTTCTTATATAACAATGTTCTTAAGTCATCCTGTTTGAGATGAATCTCTTTTCTGCCCAGCAAATCCTCAATCGAAATTTCACGGATGGAACGGTGGATACCGGCACTTTGAATCATGTCCTGCGAGCCGG
Organism: Firmicutes bacterium HGW-Firmicutes-19; assembly: GCA_002841515.1. Classification (GTDB taxonomy): domain Bacteria; phylum Bacillota_I; class Bacilli_A; order Erysipelotrichales; family Erysipelotrichaceae; genus UBA2227. The sequence continues at coordinate 7,206 of PGZW01000003.1, forward strand.
TGATCATAAATACTTTGGCCTTACTGGCATAACACAACTGAGCAATCTGATTTTGCTTTTTAACCGAAATCGAAGGCATCGCGATGTAAATCACATCGACCTTTTCCTTGATGGCCATCCACTCAACATCAACCGTTTTGCCTAGTACCGGCACACCCATGATCAGCTTACCGATTTTATAAATATCATCATCCAAGAAGCCGATGACTTTATTGTTATACTTACGGTTTTGTAAAATTTCTTTTAACAGCATCGTCCCTGCCTCACCGGCACCGACAATGATTGTCCGCTTGTCATCACATGATTTGAAATTGTTTATTGAAACAAAGAGCCGAAAAATTCTATAAGAAAACCTAACCAGCACCAACATCAACACCACCAGCATCAATGCAATGAAATGCACACTAATTGGCAAATGGATGAGCGTAATATACTCACAAATGATATACACGATCAAGAAAGCAAACAACGAAGCCAACGAAACTCGTAAGGCCTCATCAACACTTGGTGATGACCAAAGTGTTTTATCAACTTGAGCTATCTTAAAAGCAATAAAATAAGAAATTGCGATGGCCGGAACAAGTTCCGTCAAATGATGAAAATACGTCATATCGCGCAATGAAAAATCGAGACGGATCCACAGCGCTATATAATACGCCAGTAATACCATCACGATGTCGAATAAAGATAAAAGAATATTGCGATATTTTTTCAAGAGCCCCACACCCCTAACGAGAAGAATATAACACAAGTGACTAAAATTCACAACTTTATCTTAGATGATTTCATTAATATTGATAAAAATTCTCATGATATTTGATGAAAGACTTTTCAAAGACCGATTTTTTATACACTTTTGGTAGGCAAATGAAATTTCGTGAAATATCTTTCATTTGATATAATATCTGATGACAACACCTAAAATATGTGATAATATTTCAAATGTCGGAAATGCAATCCCCCCCACACACATTTCCGACAAGGATTACGGAACCCGTGGCGGCTTCCCCCAAGACGTCACATCTATCATGAGGGAACTCACGAATCCTGCAAAGCCAGCACCGCCCCCCGGTGCTGGTTTTATTATTTGCGAAACAAAAAAAGAGAAATCATATGAATATCTCTTCGTTATCTGCGCCACCAAGCTTTCTTTATTTCAATATTTGAAAGAGACTGATTGTTCTTTAATTTGTTTGGATTAATGATGCACAGTTGATCCGCAGTCTTTTGTTCAAATCGACGGGCAATCATCCCATAAACGTCATCCAACCGGCATTCCCGACTTCCCTCACCTTGATGAGCATCGGATGCCACGATATGAGCCAAGCCTTCACTGACCAACCGCCATGAAATCCTGTCTGCCCGCTCTCCATGGATGCCAAGTAGGCTGGTGCGGTTGATCTGAAAATGACAACCCCACGACTGCCACTTCCGACACGTATCGACCGCTTGTTTTTCATTGTCAAAATAGCGCTCTGGATGCGCGATTAACAGTTTGATGCCCATCCGATCGAGTTCGTAAATCGCATCTTGTACGATTCGAGATTCGATGGTTCTGCGCGTAAACTCAATTAACAGCCAATCCGTATCTTGATAACACACAAATCTTCGTTCTACGATGGCTTTGATTGCTTCCTCATTGATCCGAAACTCACAGGCAGACTTCAATTCTAAGGGAAGCTCGTGTTCTTCACTAAGTTTCTTTAAGTCTGATAGCTTTTCTTCAATCTCTTGTTTTGTCGGATCATACATGCCCTCAATGATCTTATGCGGAGTGACAAAAAGCGTCGCAATCCCTGTGCTATGTGCACAGCGAAGCAACGCCAACGCCTCATCTTTACTTTTGACCCCATCATCAAAATCCCACAAGGCATGACAATGGGTATCGATAAACTTATTCTTCATAAAAATTGATTTCACCCAAGACCGGTAAATTCAATACTTTCTCTGCGTCATGACGATTATGGATGGTACGATCCAACATCAACTTCAAAAAGACGAAACCGACCGACAACATCAAGCCTAGCAAACCGCCAATCGCCGTATTCAACGTCGTATTAGGACCCACCTTCTTGGTATTGACCGTCGCCGCATCGATGACCCGCAAGTTATCGATGGTCATTGTTTCCACGACTTCCTCAATAAACACACTCACCACCCGGTTGGTCAATCGCGCGGAAAGTTCCGGATCGGTTGTTACTGCCGACACCCTGATGATCTGTGTATCACCGATCGCCGAAACCGACACGGCCGAGCGGATACTGTCCACATCCAGATTATCCCTGGTAAAATACGGGACGACCTGATTTAACACCGCATTGCTCTTCGCTAATTGAGTATACGTACCGACCAACCGCTGATTCACATTCAAATCGTTTAAATTCAAATTGCCTTCTTTAACTTCCGGTTGGATATACACGGTCGACTCACTGCGATATGTGGGCTGAATAAAAAAGCGCGTATACGCAAATGCTACTGTCAGGCCTAATGCCGTCATCAAAATAATCAAAAGCGCATGCTTATACAATATGGCCAAAAGCTCGACCAAATCAATCTCAAACTCACGCTCATTTTCCTCAAAATACTTTTCTTCCATTGCACTACCCCCTACCGAAACATTATACCAAACAAATTCAAAGATGGAATACTTTAATACAAAAAACGAAAATTCAAACAAACAAACACCTATAAAAACTCCTCAACTCTTTACAACGATGGTCTTGCTCGCTATAATTGACCTATGCTAAACAGGGGGAACTCATGGAAAAAATCAACTTAGTCACCTTACGCGAAAAACCTAAGAACTCAAATGGCGGATACGTATTCGATCACAGTGAAGCCTACCGTCATTTACGCACCAATATCGAATTTTCCGCATTTAACAGCGACATCAATGTGTTGGTGGTCACCTCCGCCAACGCTGCGGAAGGCAAAAGTACTACTTCTGCCAATCTGGCCGTCGTCATGGCTTCTCATCGTCAACGCGTCCTTTTGATTGACTGCGATTTACGTATTCCGGATATTCACCGTCTGTTTCACTTATCCAATGTTCACGGACTATCCGATGCTTTGCTTAACTTTAAAACTGAAGGGTTCAATGTACTGAAATATGTCCAGCAAATCAAGCATCCCAACATTGCTAATGATTTGTACGTCATGCCTTCAGGACCCAATGTCCCCAACCCTGCCGAAATGTTATCGTCCAAACGCTTTCGAGAGTTCATTGACTTTCTTAAGTTGCGCTTCGATATGATCATCATGGATGGTCCTCCGGTTTTGCCGGTACCCGATGCCATTCCGGTCGGATTGGCCGCCGATGGCATGCTTTTCTGTGTGGCGAGTGAGCAAACCAAAAAGGAACATGCCAAAGTCGCCTTGACCCAATGTAAACGGGCTGGGATCAATGTGATTGGAACCTGCGTTACAATGATCAAAGAAGAACGTAATTCTTACTACAGTTACTATTACAATACCGTACAAAACAAGACACTGGGACAACAGTTGAAACAGCGTAAGAAAAAAGTCCGAAAAGAAGATAAAAAGATTAAGCCCAATGTCTGAGAATAAAGTCAATTGTTCATGTGTGACGTTAATCCAATAGGATATAATACAAAGGAGTGATGGATATGCAAGATATACTGATTGGTGCTTTGTTTCTGGTTGCCTTTGGCGGATTAATGGTTTTTATCTACCGGATTATTGGTGAAGATGCTAATAAAGTTCATGGATGTTGTGCCGGTGGCATGGTTATTGAAGAAGATAAGAAAACGGAAGTTGCTTAGCAACCTCCGTTTTTTTAGTATCCAAGGGAACTTAACAGATCCACTAAAAACTCCACGACCCACTCCGGCGCAAAATAGTACTGAGCCGGTGAATTTCCGTCTTCATTGGTTACCCCAAAGAGCGACTTGCCGTCAAAAATCGTTCCGAAGATCCGGATGCCATCCATACTTCTCAACAATATCTGCGGCGTCAAACCGACCGGCGGCAAATTCTCCGCCACGATCCACGAATCAAATGATAGCGAAGCTCTCAGTGCCTCCGCATTTTCTGCACTTATAGCACTCCACTCCTCAACAAACTCATCGGGATCATTGGACCAAACACCGGTAAACACCTCATTGAGCGTCACATTCAACAATGCTTCACTCAGTTGAGGATATTTCGATATCGGACGAATCTGCGACAACATATTCTGCCCGTCCAATATTATGGTCACCGGAGCATAGTAGAACTCTTTGCGAACGACATCATTTTTAACCACAGACACACCGACCAACGAACGACTCTCATCCCACAGACAAATTGATAATGAGATGCCATCATCCGAAGAGACGATGTAAACCACATCCAACCCTCTTGCCGGCAAATCATGTGCCACGATCCAGTCTTGAATGCGCAACAAATTACGCAATTCACTTCCCTGTGACTCACTTAAATCAAACCACTTTCCTTCCCACTCCATCCAGGAATCCCCGATGTAAGCACGGGATAGATTGGCATTGATAAACTCAGCCACTTCCACTTCCACCACCGGACTCAACCGGCGCAACACTTCCTCAACTTCACCCAATACACTTATAGGCGCATAAAACACTTTGCGTGCATAGCCGACTTGTGCATTGATTACAGACACCAATGCCTGCTCCCCAAGCACTCCGACACTTAACGACCAGCCCCCGTCACCCCTCAACATATAGTAAGACTCAAAGGCATACCCTTCCAAATCCTTCGCTTCACTCCAACGACTCATATCCAACATCGCCCGGATATACAGACTGTCCTCTTGTTTTAACTCAAACCACTTATCCTCCATAGCCTCCTGTGAAGGCCCTACATAAGCGCTTGTAAACCACACACTCAATAACTCCTCCGGCAGATCTTTGTTGTCTCCAATGACCAAATCCGGCTCAATGCGCGCATTGAATGCTTTTATTAAAGGTATAATATCTGCCGGTGCAAAATAAAACTCCCGGTTACGTGCCGAAGCATCCACATAATATACTAAAGCATTCCCCTGATACTCACTGATTGACACCTTAGCACCACTATCGTCATACAAAACGATGATCGACTTTTGCGTTGTCACGGACAAGTCCTTTTGATAGGACCACTTCGTCATTTGAATGATATTAGTGATTTCGACTCGATCTGACTCAGCTAGCGGTTTCTGACGATCCACGGTCTCCATCATCCAGCCGCCCACATACACCTTGGTAAATTTCATATTCAAAAGGTCGTTGTCCGGCTTTTTGGCACAACCCGCCAACGACAATGAAACAACAAACAAAACCAACAATATCGACAGATATCTTTTCATACATCCCCCTTTGCCGTTTCCTAAGCCTATTCTATCATAAACTCAATGACTGAAACAAAAAAACGGAAATGAATTCCGTTTGTTACTCAAATGAAATTTTTACACGATCAGAAACGACTTGAATCCAAGTGTTACCCGGCTGTAACGTTATCTCAGCTCCTTGCCCATCAAAATATCGTGTAATCGCTTTTTCATCCGACTTCGACCACGTGCCAACGATATACTTGCCATCGATAAAATACTCTGCTTTGCCCTTCGAAATAAAATCAACCAAAACATAATCATATTTCTCAACGGCTGTATGTGGTGCGTGTAATAAAATAATATTGGACACTGAAACCTGCGAATTCGTATATGCATCCATCATAGGCTTCTCATTAATGTATCTTAGATATTTCATACTTGCTGAATCATAAACATACTTCACTTTATTGATCGAAGAATAATCCAGATGAATCGTCGCTGCGAAAACACTGGAAGTACTTGGAATATCATCAAACTCGAAACGACGCTCAAAATTCAACTCCGGTATCTTCACTAATGACGCTTTCGCATCGAAGAAAGCATTATGTGGAGCGTTTCTAGAAGTATCACGGGAGTAATAATCATCATTTAATCCACTGACACCATCAAAACGAACTGGCCACTTTGTATTGCGGATAATGGCATACGCATTGCCCAAACCCGTTTCAGCAGCACCATAATGAGCGAATGGTAACATCCACTCTAACTGAATTTTAACAAAAGGTATCCTGGCACTGCGAACCGGTCCAACTTTCGACGGAAACTCAGACTGAAAGATAGCTAAGAATCTAGATACTTGCCAACCATCCACAGCAATTTCATATACGATGTCCGCTACACCGATTCCTGAATGCGGACGCGCAGCAGCACTGTTTTCAATCATCACAGCCACTGCTTTATATTTAATATTCTCATCAACTTCTGAACCATTAAAAACAGATCGAAATACTATTTCATCAACTGGATCCTCAGGTTCGATGACAGGATCTTCTATGATAACTTCATCATCCGGATCTTTTATGGTCTCTTGCGGTTTGCAACCAGATAGAAACAATACTAACAAAATCATTAAAATGAATATCTTCTTCATTCTTTCTCCTTTATCAGTCCCACAAATCCTTCTGACTTTGCATCGCTGTAATCTGTGAAGCATCCACGCCTTCAGATTTTTCATTTTGAAACATAATTTTAATCGTCAACAGAATGATATTGAAATCCTTCCAAATTGAATAGTTCTCTATATAAAACAAATCCAACTTCAATTTATCATAAGGGGTCGTATTGTATTGACCGTACACCTGCGCATAACCTGATAAACCCGCCTTTACTTTCAATCGATATGCAAACTCAGGTATATACTTCTCATATTCAGCAGCAATATCGGGTCTTTCAGGACGCGGCCCGACAATCGACATATCACCGATAAAAATATTCAACAACTGCGGTAGCTCATCAATATGCAACCGCCTTAACCACTTACCCACCGGCGTAATCCGTTCATCATCCTTCATCGCCAATCGGGCAATATGATCCTTCTCCGAATCAACCCTCATGCTGCGAAACTTATAAATATCAAATTGCTTGCCATTGATTGTCAATCGCTTCTGTGTGTACAGTATGGGACCATTATCAGTCAATTTGATTAAAATAGCAACAATCAAAAACAGCGGCGATAAAATCAGGATTCCTACCGATGAACCGATGATATCCACAAATCTCTTAATTAATCTCTCCTCAAACCTCAACCCCCGATTGTTTGCGAGCAAAAGTGGTGTATCAAACAAGTGAATGTTTTGTGAACCACGAATAATGATGTCCGAAATCTTCGGCGTCATAAACACCCGTTTGGAACGTCGATAGCAATACTTCAAAATCCTGTTTCTCTCCCCTGATGAAACATCGGATATAATGATTTCCTTATACTCATCCGTTTTCTTAAGAACAAAATCAATGCCCTCGCTTAAATATACGGTTTCTGCAATATCAAATGAATTCGTCCGATAATCCATTTTAAACTTTAAATCAATACTGTTTGGATTACCAACGATCATCAACATTTTTCGAGGAGGAAAATAATGTGTATACAATGTTTTGCTAATAAAACTCCAAGTGATAATAAACAAAATCTGAATTGAGGTCATCATGATAAAAGGACCCCCATTAACAAAATAACGAGCAATCAAGCTGACCTGAGCAAAAATAATGGCATTTACCAATATGATCGCAATGGAATTTGTATAGATTATATCCGAAGTTCGGACAAAACCTAATCGATTACCACCATACATCTTAATTGCAATATACAGCAAGACCGCATAAATCAGAAACAGCAAATAATTACCATAGTTCCAAAAAGGATTCGGAATGGTTCTTGCGAAATTTTCATACCAGATATAAACAAATACAAGCGTTTGAAAAACCAACACAATAATAAATTGAAACAGAACCAACCCTCGTCTCATGAACTCTTTGAAACCGACCATTTCAATCCCTCATTTCAAATGCAGTGTAGCAATTAAACAAAATAAAGTCAATATTCGCGAAAAAACTAATAATATCTGGTAATCAATCCTGAATCATCTCTCTGCGATTTAGGTGCTTTAAACTGATTAGGATAATTACCAACCGAAATAAACATGATGATGACCTCGCTTTGAGGAACATTTAAGATTCTCCGGATTTGTTGCTCATTTTCAATTTTTAGATTTGCATTCAATGCACAACCAGCCAAACCGACAAACTCCAAAGAATATAACAAATTCATGGCATAAATACCTCCATCAATATATGCCTGGTTTCTTTCTTCGGGTCCAGAAAATACCTGAGTATCACTGCAAATCATAATCAAACTTTGAATATTTTGTCCAAAACCATTGAGACCGGCTTGAGCAATCAATACCTTCTTTTGAATGGCTTTGTCATTAATCACATGAATACGCCATGATTGACGATTGCATACCGAAGGAGCTAAAACAGAAAGATCAAGAGCTCTTTTAAGCTTATCAAATTCAACTGGTGAATCCTCATAATCACGAACACTGATTCTGGATTTTGAAAAAACATCAAAAGAAGCATCTCTATTTCTCAACACTTCATCTTTGCTAAAAGTATTCGCCCCACCATATTGTTCATTTATATCAACATTAAAAGACGAAAATTTTGAAATTATGTCAGAAATATCAACATCTTTATCTGCATGATACTCAATGTATGTCTTGATGGTTGACAATCCGGTACGATAGCGAATATCACTGATATCAAAACCAGCATTCTTATATTCATCGAGCGCAGTAAAAAGAGCCGTTAATGCACGACGACCAAAACCTAGACGAATGTTTGGGTGACTTAATCCCTTCTCAATGGAATGATAGTAAAACGTAATTCTGGAACGAAGATTTTCCTTTGTTTGTGTTGTTCTAAGTCGAAACCCAGCATTGGAGAAACGCTTGTAATCTAAATAATACAATTTCAACAATCGAAAACCATGATAGTAAAATGATTTAATTCTACGTACGATATTCACAATAAAATCGGGTAATATCCTTTTCAACAAACTTCTCATATAGTCCTCCTTCAACGGATAACGTTTATTTACCATACTTAAATTTATGAATTTGTTACCTAAATATGCCAGTTATCCAAACTCTTACAAACTTTTTAACGTCATATCCTGTCAACTTTCCCAGTTTTAGTAACAAAAACAGTTCCTTAAAAGCACTCTTGTAATTACTATGAGAGAGAAACAACATCAATCGACGTCTTACATATTTCACCTTGATCATTTGTCGATAATATTCAAAATTTACCGGATTGATATAATCAAGAACTTTAAGCAACAATGACTCATGATTACTAAGTTTTGTCAACAACTCAAACTCTGATATTTCTTTTCGAGAGTGACTCCCATGACGCAAATAATAGTCAAACAAGAATTCATCAATAATACCACACTTCTTATAATACGCAAACGGTAATAAAATTTGCCAGTTTTGACCCGCTTTATGCTCAATAATTGAACGTGTCGGAAACAATACAAAAAAAGCACAAGATCGTACCATGTATCCTCCGGGTGCGAAATATACGTTTCGCTCTATAATCAAATCTTCAAAAAGATCATCACTTACTGTTGGATTTCGTTCGAGTGAACCTACAACTGTCAATGTTTGCTCGTCTATAATCCTACTTTTACATACAACCATATCGAACTGCTGGTTGGTTTGAAGAAAATTCACCTTTTTGGTAATGTTATCCGGGTGCAAAACATCGTCAGAATCAGGCCAAGTTAGAAAACTGCCAGAAAAAACCTTTAACCCTTTATTAATAGCTACTGATGGACCTTGATTTTCCTGGAACATGTAATGAAATCCATATCCGCGCAATTCGAATTTTGACTCATACGAACGAATGATTTCTTCAGTTTGATCCGTAGATCCGTCATTGATAATGATTAACTCAATATTATCATAGGTTTGTGCTAACACTGAGTCTAAGAAGCGACCAAGATAGGATGCTCCGTTATAACAAGGTGAAACAATGCTGACAAGAGGTAAGTTGACATTGAAATCAGTACTCATGATTTAATCCTCCCCAACATTTTCCGACCAAAAATCTCGTAGAGATACGTAAACTCATCTCGTTTATTAAATGCCGCTAAAAACAAAAGATTGGGAACCAAAACAACTAATCCCATCAAAATGATAAAATTGAACCAGTTTACCTGACTGAAAAAACTTACTTGGACTATCTGAATTAAAGCTATTGCTATCATGATTGCCAGCAAATAAACGGCAGAATCCTTGTAATAATCAATACCAGACCGGTTAAACGCTCTTCTATAAACGATAAAAGGCTTACTTAATGTTGAAATCAACCCTGAAACGATCGTCCCTATATAAACACCTATCAACCCCATTGACTGAACTAAAATCACTGAAATCACTAAGTTAACAATTGCCTGTATGATAGCGATATATTTATCATCCTCGAAAATTCCAGCAGCTGTCTTGAAATTGCCTACTACGATTCTTTGTCCCATAAAGTAGTAATTAATCAAAATCAAGATAACGACCGCTTGAGAAATCAGCATTTCCTTACCTATCCAAAGTTCGATAAATGGATTGATTAAAACATAAAAAGCTATGGTCGAGAATCCATAAACCCAAAAACCTAAAAATCGATACGCTTTGAAAACAAGATACTGACGATCTATGCTTTCTGACGCGATCAAATTTCCAAAACCCGAAATGACAGAATTGAAAAGTATATTTATAAAGCCATTAACTGAGGCCATGATCATATTATAGTTGGAAATCAAACCAACCGTCGCAACATTGATAAACGTCGAAATGACGATATTATCTGTTTGATAAATACTGATCGTACCGATTTTATGATAAATCAACGCTTTTATATTAGAGCGTATCGGTTCTTTCTCCTTTTCTGTCAAAGAATCAATGTTCTTTTCCAATAGATAAGGATATAGTTTATTTAAATAAAGATTAACAAATATTTTCTGAAATAAACCAATGACGGCTCCAATAATCAAGAATGCTAAAAAACTCTTATAAACAAACAATACGATAATTTGAGAGACGACTGTTATAACAGTTGTTAGCGTGTGAATATTGGTTTGAATGTAATTTTTTTGCTCTGCATTGATTAAACTATACTTATATGCAACAAAATATGATGTAACTGTATTGAAAAGAAAAATCAAATAATAAATTGTTAATTCCGATGTTGTAATTGTTCCCGGATTCTTGACAATCAACGAAATAAATGGAACGATGGCCAACCCTAAAACTGCAATGGCGAGTGCGATATATAAATATGCCTTTCGATAATATTGCATTAATTTTTTAATCATATGGACATCTTGTGCAGCCACTGGCTTATACAAGCTGTAATTCATAGCTGTTGCAATCCCAAGATCTGCTAGCGATAAAACAGAGAGAACATTCGTATATAATCCGTTAACACCTAAATACGCCACGCCTAAGAAACTGATAAAAATTGTTCTCGACAAAAATTGCATGAGCAAAAGCACAATGTTTCCAACATATCCAAATATAATGTTCTTTTTTGCTCGCTCGATCCTACTCATATCGAATTAATTTTCCTCAATGCCCAAAGATTCAGCCAAAAATTGATAAGAGGCTTTCTTTTGAATAGCTAAAATATCATCCACATGACCAAAGTCAACGTGAAACACATCTTCAATATCTAGGTTTTCAAAGACTCTGTGCTCTAAATCAAAAGTTTTCAGCAATGTCTCCAATCTGGAAAACATTGATGACCCATGGATTGCAGAACGTTTGAACACAACAAATGGCGTATGAAAAATTATCGAAAAAACAGTTCCATGGAAAGAATCGGTACAAAACAATTGTGCATCACGAATTAATCCCACAAACTGTGATGGTCCACTCACATAAGCTTTCTTATCTTTTATATCTGAAAGATTGACGATTTTTAGATTTCTCAAATTCGCAAAATTCTGAATTATTTTTCTGTACTCAACAGAAACCTCACCTAGAAAATAAGTCAACAAAATTCCCTGTTGTACTGGCATTTGCTTATAAATGATCTTTTGCCAATCATCAGCACTTAACAGCATCGTAGGATCCAAAACGACTGGAACATCCTTTCCTGTCAATTCTTTGCATATACGCGCTCCATCATTTTCCCTTACTGAAATATGCTCAATTTCACTTATCCATCGACGATAGTTTTTCTGCAAAGGATCCGGAATTCGGGAAACTCCGAAACTTGGAGCATATGCAATTCTTTTATGAGGTGGCACAAAATAAAGAAAATACAAACCAGAACCACCAGAGTACATAGGATTCCATACCTGGTCACTTCCAGTTACAAAAAAATCAAAGTTAGCACAATAGGTTTCGTCAATGGATTTCTCAGAAACAGTAATACTAGACTCATGAATGAAGTCTGAAGTAAACTTCTTAAATAAAGCTGTTCTCTCATTATTCAGATTTGCCAAATTGCGTCTGTTACGTATTTTCCACAACCATATCCGCAAGGACTTAACAAGATTTATATTAACAGATATTTGTGCAGACTTTTGACCTTCTGACTCACCAACTGATTGTTGAGGAGTTTCATTCCTGACAATTAATGTTTCAACAGAGAAACCCAACGATTCTATAGCCTGCTGAAGCGCATAATTCTGAAGACGGTTCCCATGATTAAAATATCCATTCAATGTAATGATTGCAACTTTCTTCACGATACCACTCCTTTCAAAATTAATATTCTACCACGTATCCATTCATTTGACCATTTTTTTATCAAATCAAAAAATACGAACATACAAGATTGGCAATAGTCTAAAGAACATGTAATGTTTGTAACGATAAGTTATGTTCGCCTTTGATAACGCTTCTTGAGTAACGAAAGAAAAATAAAGTCTGAACTTGCTTATTAGGTCTGACTTAATTGATTTTTTCAAATCTCTGCTTATCACGGATGAGTGTACATACATAAATTCCACCATGATTTTTTCTAAGATATATATTGCATAATATGGAATAAGTGACGGAAATCTCTCTTTTTGCAGATTGAGGACATCAATTCCACAGGTTACAGAATCAAGTCTGCCAATATGGAATGATTTGCCTGTTGCACTCTCAGGATGCAACACATAATTATACAAGGGTTCACTTAATGTGATTGATTTATGGCACTGATTCAATACTGCAACATTAAAAGAATAGTCTTCACTTGCTCTTCGTATCGGGAATCGGACATCCTCAATTACCTTTGACCTGAAGATTTTATTGCAAGTGTAATTAAGTACATTTTGTTGCATGGCATACCCTTTTACAATAGCATCATTACTGGTCAACACCGAATCACTCAATATTTGACTTGCCCTTACCGAAAAATCTTCATTTAATAAGTTTACCGAGCATTCCACAAAATCTGCAGTATGCAGTAACAAACTCGAAACCATTTTCTCTATCATTCTAAGATCAATGAAATCATCTGAATCTACAAATCCTACAAAATCACCTCGAGCATAATCTAAGCCAAGATTCCTTGCGGCAGCCACACCTTGATTACTTTGAGTAATCGTGTTGAAGCGCTTATCTTTATTTTGTTGTTCTAGACATATTTTCAGACTCTCATCCGTAGAGCCGTCATCGACAAGAATAAACTGGCAATTCTCATAGGTCTGAAAACGTAAACTATCCATACATTTCAATAGGTGTTTTGAGGAATTGTATACCGGAACGATGATTGAAACTAAAAAATTATTCATGACTGGTCCCTCTCAATACTTCATCATAACACGCTATAATCCGGTTGATAATTACAGCCGACGAAAAATGACTCGCACAATAAGAACGGATCATGTCCGGATGATAAGAGTCCCTGTTTTGAATCATTCCGATCATAGCTGTCGCAAGCTCATCAATACTATCTCGGGAAACTACGATGCCTGTTGACGGATGCACTATGGTTAGATGTGCATCTGTGTCGGTCATTATCACCGGTTTCCCGCAAGCCATTGCTTCTAGATATACAATTCCAAATGTTTCATGGCGGCTAGCTAGAACGAATGCGTCACATTGACTCATTTGATGAATAACTTCATCTCGATCCAAAGGACCTAAAAAATCGATATTGCGATGTACATTCAGATTATAAGCCAACTTATGCAAATCCTCCTCCATATCCCCGCTCCCACCGATAGATAACTTGCAGTCTGGATGTTGCAGAATGACTTTTGCCATTGCTGATATAAGGACATCCATCCCTTTTTTATATGTTAGATAAGCCACTGATAAAAAACGAAACTCCTTGGAATCAAAAGCAGAAATGTCCGTATCAAAGAATCTATCATCGACCATATTGTAGATTACTTTTATAGGTTTAGAAGTGAATCGCTCAATATCTTTCTTTAAACCATCACTTACTGCAATGATTGCACCCGCATATTTATACCCTATGTTTACCATCATCCGATCTTTTCTGCTCAACTCATTTCGAGAGAAAATTGTACTATGCTCGGTTACGACATAAGGTAGTGAAAACAATTTGCACGCTGCAGCCGCAATAAAACCACCAATGAAAGAGTGAGCATGAACGATGTCTATCGATTTCATTTTGTTTAACGAGTAAATCATCCTTAACGTGTGAAATAGTTGGATAATCCATGCCGTCTTTGGGATAAAGTAATGTACGACATCAATGTAGGCAATAAATCCGTCTTCATCAATAATCTGACTCGATGATTTAATTCCCTCACTCAAATGATGAACATGACAATAAATCAGTATTACCTCATGATTGAACTTAGCTAATGATACAGCTTGCTCACGAAAGAAAGAACCCAATGTCGGATGCTTCTCTGACATATACCACGATGGTAATAAGCAAATTCTCATACTTCATCACCACACAAAATATCCGCAATCCGCTTACTCGCAAGCCCATCCCCATATGGATTGCTCGCCTGACTCATCCGAAGATACTCTTCTTCATTATCAAGCAATTGCTTAAACGATTTGTAAATAACGGTCTCGCTGGTACCCACAAGTTTTAAGGTACCGGCTTTTATTCCCTCCGGCCGCTCCGTCGTATCACGCATGACCAATACCGGTTTACCTAAACTTGGTGCCTCTTCCTGAATACCACCGCTATCCGTCAATATCAGATATGAACGGGCAAGCAGATTATGAAAGTCCAACACTTCCAACGGTTCTATGATCCTCATCCGGTCACTGTTACCAAAGATTTCATTTGCAATTTGTCGAACCAACGGATTTTTATGAATCGGATATAATACTTTGATATCCGGATATTCTTGCAATATCCGATTAATCGCCGAAAACATATTTCGCATCGGTTCTCCGAGATTTTCCCTGCGATGAGCCGTCACAACGATCAGACGACTTCCCTGTGCCCAGAGCAACTGTGGATGCTTGTAAGTTTCTTTAACCGTCGTCTTCAAAGCATCGATTGCCGTATTTCCTGTAACAAAAATTGAATCCGGATTCTTACCTTCAGACAATAAATTATCCCTAGCAGTTTCAGTAGGCGCAAAATGATATTTGGCAATCAAACCAACCCCCTGACGGTTAAATTCCTCCGGAAAAGGCGAATATATATTATGCGTTCGCAAACCTGCCTCAACATGTCCGACCGGAATCTGAAGATAATAACAAGCCAATGCAGTCACGAATGTTGTCGAAGTATCACCATGAACCAACACGACATCCGGTTTCGACTCTTCCAAAACTGCCTTAATTTTCTCAAGAATTGAAACTGTTACATCAAAAAGTGTCTGCTTATCTTTCATGATCGATAAATCATAGTCCGGGACAACGGAAAACGCCGTTAGCACCTGATCCAACATTTCCCGATGTTGACCACTCACACAAACGACTGTTTCCAATGATTCTCTTGACTTAAGCTCCGTAACCAACGGACACATTTTTATTGCTTCCGGACGTGTTCCAAAAACGATCATTACTTTTCGCATGATTATTGCTCCTTAAAGTTTATATGAATTTTCCAAGTGACACACATTCTTGGTATCCAAGATAACTTTTCCCTTTAGTTTCGACATTTGATCTTTGATATGTTGATGTGCGACCATAATGACCACAACTTCAACATCTGTTAAGAATTGATCAAAATCATGATACTGATTTTCCACCAAATCCTTGCTTACCCAAGGATCAAATACTTTCAACGCCGGTGCTAAGTGTCTTTCCATGGCTTCCAATAATTGAAGTGTCGGACTTTCTCTTACATCATCAACATTTTCTTTGTAAGTTAGACCATATAACCCCACCTTGCTAAGGTCACTGAGCCCTTCTTTTTTCATGATCTGATGAACCCGCTCTAATACAAATTCCGGCATTGAATCATTGATTTTTCGGGCAGCCAAAATTATGTTTGCCAATCCCGGATAATCACCTACCAAAAACCAGGGATCAACCGATATGCAATGACCGCCAACACCCGGTCCTGGTTGTAATATATTGACTCTTGGATGCTTATTGGCAATCCGAATGATCTCATAAACATCCAAATCATCGGAGCGGCAGATCTTCGCAAGCTCATTGGCAAAGGCGATGTTGATATCGCGATATGTATTTTCTACAACCTTGGTCATTTCTGCTGTACGAATATCGGTGATTACGATTTCTCCTTCACAGAAAGACTCATACAGTTTCTTAATTCGTTCACCAATCGTCCGATCATCGACACCGATCGTACGCGCATTCTTCTTCAACTCATCAACCATATTACCTGGAATGATCCGCTCAGGAGCATGTGCAAGGTGGATGTCTCTGCCAATGACTAGACCCTTCTCATTAATGACCGGACGAATGAAGCGATCGATTGTAGAAGGTGAAACCGTTGATTCAATGATAATTACAGCTCCGACTTCACAAACATCCAGAATTCCACGGACTGCTTTGATCACATAAACAGGATCGATTTTTTTACTCACCTTATCATACGGCGTCGGTACAGCAACAATATATATATCCGTGGTATGATAGTTTGTATCAAATTCTATTCCACATGTACGAGCATGCTCAAACAATTCAGGTAAACCACTCTCTTCAAAAGTGATTTTGCCTTGGTTTAATTGTTCAACGAGCGCACGATTATAATCACTACCTACCACCTTGACTCCAGATGTCGCAAACATTAAAGCAGTCGGCAACCCAATATAACCCATCCCAATAATGTTGATTTTTTTGTTCATATTTTACTCCTTGTTATTTTTAAGCGAAAGAAATTCAAAAGCTATTGTACTTGGATTCAACCGCTCGCTAGGCTTATAGATTTTATCCTCACTCAACATTGAATTAAGTTTGGCTTCAATCATTTTTGAATCATTTACACACAACTCAAATCGGTCAAAAGACAATAAATACTGCTCCATCTTTCTAGATTCATCACCATCGACAATGACCAATATCGGCTTATTGCTCGCCGCATAATGATATAACTTTCCTGGAATCTGATTTCCCTTTCGATTCAACAGACAGACAAGGATACGGCTTTGTTGTTCGATGTCAGTCACCTGAGACTGAGAAATTCGATTCAAAACTGAAATATGTTTACCTTTGACTTCAATGTCTGTATTACCCGCAATTACACTTCTTAGTTCCAAATGTTGAACCGCTTCAACAAAAGGCAGAATGTTACGCGAACGTGTATAATAATCACCCAAATAACAACAATCCAGTGGATAATTTTCACGCAACGCATATTCATTGATTTTGCGATATGGAATTGGCAGAAAACTTAGTTTTTGTGCTACCTTCCTATAACCCATCTGTTGCTGTTGGAGTGTAAATGGTGAAACATATACTACTTTGTCTGCCTCTTTGATTAGAGATTGCTCAAACATTTTCAAGATGAACGTTGGCCATATCGTCTGATTGGTAATATCAAATGCCAACGGATCCCCCCAGTACTGAATCCAATGCTGACATTTCAATCCGCTTCTTAAGAGATTCCTCACGGCAATGTGTGAACTTTTTGGATCGGAAGAAGAAATAATGATGTCATAATTCGAATGTCGGCAATGAATCTTATCCGCTTTTTTGGCAATCATGATTGTAAAATCATAAATGCTAAGTTTATGATATAACCAACGCATCAACGGAAGCACCGACTTCTTCAATTTCCCGACAAAGCCATCATGTTTTTCAGTTACACCTACATAAGCATTTAGCTGAGATAAATAGCTGATCTCACAATTTTGGGGTACTGCTAAGGTAGTATCCAACCACTCAGAGTTTTGAGTAGCCGGAATCGTCAATATCTCCACGGAATGACCCAAAGAAGTTATGCCTTCAATCATAGCTAAATTTCTTAACGTAGCCGACGTGTTGAATTCCAAAGGTTTCAAGGTAACATACAAAATCCTCATATGATACCTCCGATAGCTATAAACCGAAGTGCTATGTAAGCAACTACCAAGATCGAACCGACGATAAGGCTGTCAATCAGATAAACCTTTCGTGCACTTTTACTCGAATTCAATATCCCGTCAACACCCAAAATCATCATAAAGGGATAATAGAAGATCATATGACGGAAAGTAAATGTTGTAACGATAATACTTAGGAAAATCACGATGAAACTAAGTGAAATCCAATCAAATTGGCAAATGCGTTTAAAGATATAGGGCAACATGAAAAATGTAATACCAACCCCCGCTGAAACAGTGAGCATAACCGTCTCGACACCAAAACTACGGATACCAATCATAGAGCCATATAATGAAGGAAATGGTGACACGAATGCATAGAGTGAGCGAAGGATAACTCCCATAGGCAATAAAGGAGTGTCAAAGACAAAATAACTTAAACCTCCGACAGCTTGGGTTTGCTTATATTTTGTATAGAAATCCACATAATAAGAAAAATTTATGAACCGTGATTGAACGACTAATACGACCGCAAGTACCAAAATCATAATCATCGAAAGAATTAACAGGGAAAACTTAAATTTATGCTCGTGATACAGTTTCTTGGTAAAGAACATAATTTTGGGCTTGTATTTGTCAAAAGTAATGAATGAAAAGATTGCGATTGGGTAAATCAACGTGTTTCTGCGCAGGTAATATAAAAGAACGATTGAGACTAGCAACATGGTATAGTCAAAAATCACACCAAAACGTGTAGCACGATCTGAAGTATATTTCCCGTAAAAGATTTTCGTCAGCAATACAGCTAGAAATATCACCAAAAATAAATTCAAAGTATCACGAAAAACATGAGAATTCACATATTGGACAATTGGCATTGCAGCGATTACTAAAACTGCGATATTTGCTACATTTCGTTTTAACGGTTCGACAAGTAAGATTAAATAATGAATTAACATCAAAGTATATATTAGTAAAAAGACATTGAGCGTCCTGCCTAGCCAAGTCGAATACCCCCCCAACGGTTTCGCTAGAAAAGCGACAACCGAAAGAAAAGCATAGTACAGTGACCCCACATCGTATTCAGACAATATGTGTGTTTGAATTGCCTGCGGTGTAAACAAGTTCTCCGCCATGGCCTTTAATGCACGCATTTCATAAGTTTTATCATCACTACCCCCAGAATAATAAGGATTTCCGTATTGAGCGGTGTTTCCGGCATAAACAAACACAACAAAAATCAACGATATACTCAAGATAATGATATAAATCCACAACCATTCCTTTGGCCATTTACGTATAAACCACAGAGATAAAACAGAAAGACCGATAAAGAAAAAATAGGTCGCTAGATTTTGGGAAATAAACAACCATGCGACAGCCCAAAAAACGTTGATCGTAACAACGATTTTAAAGGTTTGCTGATCATTCATTGCCAATTTCATAACTGCCTTTTTCAAAATGAATACACCTCTTTGATTCTGTCCTCTTCATTTTCCCAAAACATATCACTGCTCGATGTAAGCTGCTCATTCGCAATATCTTTAAGTGAAACCAACAACTCACGAATGGCGTTTACATCATACGGATCGACCGTAAAGCCCAAATTTTCACGTTTTACCCATTGAGCCAACAAAGTGTCTATAGAGACAATAACTCTTTTATTAAACGCGATCGACTCAAAAAATTTATTACTTACAGCATAATAAACATTCGCATCTTTATTAGGATAAGCCGCCCAAACAAGATCGCATTGACTATACAAATATGCAAGTTGAGATAAATCGAAACGTCCGGTAAATGTCACATTTGACTCTATCCCTTTTTTCCTGACATATTGCCTCAAAAACATTTCATCCGGACCACTGCCAGCCAACAACAGATGAATACTCTGTAACCCCGCAATCGCATCCAAAAGATTAACTAAAATCTCCTTATATCGCAAAACACCTATAAATCCTAAAGTAACATCATTGCTTATACGATCCTTATTAACGAAAGAAATCGAAGACTTCAATGGTTTGTTATTGATGGTAATGCCTTGAGAATTCGGATAGTTATTTGCTTGATAATACTGAGAGAAGAATGGTGAAGCATATATGATTCCATCCACCTTTCGCATCATCCACTTTTCAAGAAGAACCCGTGTTTGGTTCACTAAACGATTAGCGAAAAACTTAATGTCGTACACTTCATAAATCAATTTTCTATCCTTTTTCAACAAAGAACATACAAAGGCCATTTCAAAGTCAACTCCGTGCAATATATCAATGGGATGTTGATTTAAATGTTTTTTAAAAGCAAACAGAAATTTAATCAAATAAACAAGTTTCTTGTATTGATTCCCGTAACCAAAAGTATCGTTCAATGATGTGACATACTCTTCCTGTACAACGACTCCTGCTCGGTTCCAAACGTAAATACGAACATTGAAAGAATGATTCATTTTCAAAATCGAATCTCTCATTTTAAGAGTTCTGGGTGGAATTGGATACTGATCACAAACGATGCAAATATTCATACTCGTACTTCCTTACTCTTTGAATATTTGTGTAATGTATTAAAAGCATAACGAATCGTATACAATAAAGCTTTGATAAGACTTAAGTGTAAATGATTTCTGAAAATATTCCACACCCAGCCAATCGCTCTGACTTTATTGCCGCTGGTCGAACTAAAACTTTTACGATAGTCCGCCAGGATTTCATCCTGTCCAAAGGCCACAATACCGCTATGTAATACAGAAAGCCAACAAGCAAAATCTTCATGTTTGATTTTCGGAAAAGTGAGACTTCTAACTACTTCGGTATCAATCATCACCGTTAAACAACCAATATAATTCGCCCGGATCAAATCAGAAAAAGTTACCTTATCCGGTGCAGAAATGACCTGTTTACTTCTTACACTATTTTCATCCATGATTTGATAAGACGAGAAAACGAATGCCGCTTGATTCTTCAACATGAAATCCAATTGCTTTTGAAGTTTATCAACTCGCCAACAATCATCACTGTCTAAAAAAGCGACATAACGTCCCTGTGCATGGATTAATCCCGTGTTTCTGGCATTTGCAATGCCACCGTTATTTGGCAAGGATATGCATTTGATTCGACTATCCTTTTGTACATATTCTTCGATAATGGACAGTGTATCATCCGTTGATGCGTCATTGACAATAATCATTTCCCAACGCTTGTCACTCTGAGCAAGAACTGATTTAATACATTCCCGAAGGTAACGGCTTGCATTGTAGGCCGGCGTAATGATTGAAATCATTGTTTTATTCACAATTTCCCCTCCGAAACCTGATAAAATTATATCTTAAACAGTGTATATTTACAATGTGACGAAAATTACTGAAACAAGAACTTCATAGATTAGCAAATCTACTAAAAAGACACAGAAATTAAATCAAATTAATCCGAAATTCCGCATCTCAAAACCACAAAATATCTTAAATCTGCAAGGAACGCTTATTCCTCATCCATCATGTTTCGTATGATATCTTTAACGGATACCACCGAATCAATATCAGGAATAACCACAAATAAATCCATGTTTCCAATACTGTATGTCGGTCGGTATGCATCAGTTCCGGTTATAAATGCTGATGAAAACTGCCAATCAATTCCTTTGTTTAACTGTAATTTGATTAGCTTGGAAATTTCTGTCGAACTGATATTGGTGTCAATATTTTTAGAAACGATACCAACGACTCTTTCTATTTTCGTTAACATGGTTGGCGACAATGCTTTTTTTATCATAGCTGTCAAAACTTTTTGCTGATTTTGAATCCGCTGCCCATCACCGCCTTCGAAAGCCTTTCTTTCACGAACATAATGGTGAGCCAACGTGCCATCCAAAGTGACATTGCCTTTTTTAAACTCAAATCCATCATGAGATATAAACGTTGTCTCATTATAAATCGTTACTCCGCCCAATGCATCAACAATATTGATAAATGAAGTGAAATTTAAACGTACGTAATAGTTGATGTCTATCTCAAAGAAGTTTTCAATCGTTTGTACCGTACAGTTTATTCCATATATTCCTGAGTGGGTCAGCTTATCATATGCATCGTTTTTACATGCCAGTTGAACATATAAATCCCGGGGCAAAGAAACCATCAATACCTTCCCTGTTTTAGGATTGACCACCAACAGCATATTGACATCACTTCTGCTTCGTCGATTTATCGAACCAAATGTATCGATCCCGCTGATCAAAACAACGAAACTGTCTTTATCAACTTCCACTTCCTTTTTAATATCTTCTTTCGTAATTTCCTTTGAAATCGTATGTATCACCCTAACACGTGAGATAAAAGCAGGATTCTCATCCGTCAGATACTCCCAAATCGAATCATCGAGTAAAAGTACATCAATATTCCCATTATCCAGTGATCCGATTGCATCTTCGTTTTCGTTATATGTCAAAAGATTCATATTATAACCAAATTTTGCTTTAACTTGTGATGATAAATAATTACTTAATTCATCTTCCATAATTTGCAGCTTACCGAAGAATTTTCCTTTCGCATCTTCCATGGTCTGAATTGGATTGGTCTTAAGCACAACAAACGACACGACATTGACCTCTTTTTCAAAATAATCCAAAATCCGCTCTGCAGAATACTGTGTATAGAAAAGCAACGTAGAAGTCAGTATCATCAACACGGACATTACGATGATCAAGGTTTTGGGTAGTTTTCTGAAAATCATCACTAAGATAAATAATGATCCAATCAGAAAAGCAGTCCAACGATAAAGCTCTGGGACAAATTGATTATATAACAAAGCCAGCAGGAAAATCACTGCCGAAATCAAACCTATGATGTTGATACTTTTTCTTTTTAGCTTCATAAAGAACCTCCGATAAAACATGTATTATTGTAACACATCAGATTTTAAAGTAAACATACCCCATGAAAACACTTGCTTACACAGCCATTTATCGCGATTTCACACAATTCTTTGATATTTGCACCTAGTTTTGCGTCTTCTTGCTTCTTGAAAAAAGCAAACCGATCAAAGCAATGATGATCAAACCGATGATCACCAAAGCCCCCACCAACACGATATCCAGCGGATGTTCGTCTTTAATATCGACATCACTGACGATATACTCCCCGCCAACCAACACCTCAAACTCCACATACCCCTCGTCCACCGTAACAGACTGGGAATTGAGTTCAAGTGTCCGCGAGACCGGATCATATCGATATAAATTCAGCGAAGCATTATGTGCAAACATTCCGCCGATATAAACACGCACGATCGTTCCAATCGGCAAATCATTGTTATGATTAAATCGGACGGCTTGAAATCGCGAACTTTGTAATAAATCGGTAAGTTCATCTTTGTAATTTGAGTCCGTCTGGATACCGACATCGATGCTCAAACCGGAAATTAATGAACGACCGTCAATCAACCAACGATACAGTAACTTGCCTTGCTCATCCATCTTTGAGATTTCCAGTATCTTCGCACTTCTGCGCACTTTATCCAAAACATCGCCGCTTAGCAACGTAGCCCCGTCAACGATGACCGGAATCAACGTTGCTGTTGTCATATAGACGATATCCCCCAAATCCTGTAACTTGGTCTGTGGAGCATTTAGTGATCGTGTAACAAATATCGTATAGATCCTAGACTGACCATTTTCCGCAATGACGGTCACCTGAATCCTGTTTTCACCAAGCATCAGCAAATCGACATTGTCAATGATCACACTGCTCTTTTCATCCGCTGCTTCCGCAATCACCAGCACATTATCCACGACATTTTCAACATCCACTCGATACTCCAGGATCGATGGAGAAAAATCATGCGGATAACCATCAATTTCCAAACGCTTCAACTCTGAGTTGGACGCTAATAGCGTGACATTACCAAAAGCGTCTTTACGTATGACGTTGATTTTATAGGTACGCCGCGACCCGTTTTGTGCCGTAACGACAATATTGATCTCATTTCGGTAAACCGCTAAACTAAACGTCGAATCTTCTTTGACAGAAGCATTGGGGTCCTCTGCTTTCGCAAGGATCCGGATGCGTGACACATCATTTTCAACGATGAGCGAATATTCCAGTATATTGCGCTCAAAACCGATATTACCGACATTGGATGACAGTTCTGAAAGAAAATTATTATTGGATTTAGGGGAAACGGTGGTAATCAGCTTTGTCGTACCACTGCCCGAAACTGTATCTGAAGATTCAAAAATTGTGCCTGCTACACTGTTTAATGAGACATTCACCGTCCCATCGACTGTAAACATTTCCTTGGCTTTGAAGCGAATGCTCATAAATGAAACCGGACCGCTTTTCCCTATGGTTGATGTTGCGATGATTTCATTTTCCGCATTGATTGACACACTGAATCCGTTGAGTCCTGAGGGACTTCCAACGATTTCCAGCAGATCACCATCAAAATCCAACTGTACCGTTAGTTTTTCAAGGGCTTCATCGGATTCAAAAGCAAAGGTCAAGATGATTTCACCATTGACCTCGATAGTGTTGTTACCGGATATCGAAGTCGAAAGCGTCGCAGCTTGTACAAACACGGTTAAAACGGCTAACATCATGAATACTAGTAAAATTTTGAATAATTTTCGCATACATACCCCCAAATATAAATCTCTGATAGCATTATATCACTGAACAACCATAAAAAACAGAAACTGGTTCTGTTAGTTGTCCAATTCTTCCATGACTAAGCCACTTTCAAACAAGGTTGTTGCCAGTTCGACACCGACATACCGTAAATGCCAAGGTTCATATATATATCCGGTGATTTCCGTCTTATCTTTTGGATAACGGATGATAAATCCAAATCGGTGTGCATTGATGGCTAACCACTTACCCTCTTTGCTATCCCCGAAATCACCTTCAAAAGAACTGTTGCTGTTTGGCGATGTCACATCGATGGCCAAACCCGTTTGATGTTCGCTGTGTCCGGGTTTTGCGGAAAAGGAATTGGCAACCGCTTCGCCATACTGTTTTACATATCGTTCATACAGCTGTTTCTGCACGGAGTAACTCCGATATCCGGATTGAAACCAAAGTTCTACACCTTCTTCTTTCGCAGCGCTAAACAACGCTTTCAATGCAACATTGACATCTTTACGAATCATTACATTGCTGGCCCTTGGTGATGTTGCCACCTGTGTCCTTATTAAGTCCTGTGGGACAAAATTTGAAGGCAAACCAATTTCCTTATTCACCAAAATCGTAATCGGACGATAGTAGTAATGCGGATCTTTGGACAACTTATAAGTGCGTATGAATTGTTGATACACCAAAACCCGCACTTCATCGTTGACCAAGGACAAGTTGCCCTCCGTTTCTTCAACGAATTGATACGTTCCCTTGACTGGATGATCGCTGATGTCTTCCGGTATAACATTTGTACAACCGGTCAACAAAACCAACACCACCAACAGAAATTTGTTCATTTTTTCTCCAGAGCTTGATTACTTTTTAAGTTGTTTCAGCTTCCGTACCGCTTTTTTGGCGAATGGTAAAACACTTTCAAACAGATGATAAACCAACGGCTGAATGATCAAATCAAACTCACCGATATACTCATCGACATGCGCACCCAACGAACGCTTAAACTCCCAAAGTCGATCATTTAAATCGCCGTTGACCCCGCCGAAATTAACAAACTCACAGCCGATGGTCCGGGCATATTCCATCGCCTGCGACCATACCAGATAGCCGGGTTCATATTTTGAAAATTCAATGTTCATTCCCGAATACACATACTCCGCGGTGTTGTTATGAAAAAGTACAAGCAAGCCGCCGATATCGGTCTGACCTCCATACTTCATTTGCATTTCAAGGAAAAATTCCTTCTCTTTTATAAAATTTTCGAGTTGAACGCGTTGTTCCATGACCCGATTTGTTTCTTTTTTAGCCACAGCGAGCGCTGATTGAAGCTGATGGATGGATTCATCGCAGTTTTTGATACCATCCGCAAGATCGATACTGGCCATAAAGAAAACCGTTTTGCCCTCAAACGCATCGAAAAACCGCTGGAAATATTCACGGTTGCGAAGCGAAATACCCTTTCGAGCTTCGGTCAACTCCATCAGATAAGCAAAAGAATCGAGCTTCTCCTTAAAGAAAACATCAACCTTCACATTCTTCTTCACAGCGATCTTAATATTTCTTTTCGCCGAATTGGTAAAGCGTTCTTCCATATCGTCGCTTACTTGAGCAACGGCATTGAATCGCGGCTGAGCGTATGCGCTCATCGGCGTATCAAACCCTTTGTGAACGATATTTTTATCCAAACTCAAATAATGATCCAACAAATCTGACTGTTGTTCAATTACATTGCCCTTGGCATCATGTTTTCGATAAACCTGATTGGGATCAAACTTGACACAAAAAGCTCCCTGCTCTTTGGCGGTTTTTTTGATGTGAGCAAAGAAGTCCTTTGCATATTTCTCGTCCGAAATCAGCGGACCGCGCGGGATGTAGAAAAGTTTTTTGCCAAAAGGAAAAGTGCGGACCAGAATCTGCACCGCACATACGATATTACCATCCGACTCACCCACGATCCTCAAACACTTCCATTCGCGCTTGACGGTGGACCAGCCGGACATTTGAAACATGGAACCTTCTTTATGATTGCGCACAAATTCGTCATACAACGCGATTTGTGGATCATTTCTGAATACAATACTCACAGACATCCCTCCGCGCACATTATAACATAAGTCATTTTGAAAAATCCACGTCTGCTTCGTTACTGATCAAAAGAAAAAA
>PGZW01000129.1 GCA_002841515.1 Firmicutes bacterium HGW-Firmicutes-19
TTCGATCATCTGATTCTTCAACGTTTTCACCATCTCACCTTGATCATTGATGAAACGTCCGATCGTCCGATCGCTTTTCACCAATCCTTCCCGCTCCAACTCACTCAACGCGCGCTGTACGGTATTGGGATTGACTTGATATTGCATTGCCAACTCACGGAAACTCGCCATTTGACTGCCCGGCGGTAGCTTTCCCGTCGCGATTTCTTTTTTGATCAGATCCATGATTTGAAGATAAATCGGCTTTGTTGATTCAAAGAGTTCCATGCGATCTCCTTTCTGTATCATTGTACTAATCACCTAATACAATAATACAACAAATAATTGTATTGTCAATATAAAAAGAGGATTTTATTCCTCTTTGTTAAACGAATTATAGTTGATTGCTGTTATGGTTGAACTAAAGCGCCAACACTTTCGAGATAGGCTTCAACTGCGTTACGGTAATTGATATAGTCGGATTTTTCAAATCCCATAAAACTGGCACGAAGGCCCATTAATCTGGCAACATCAGAAATGTGATTTCCGTTCTTACCATACTTCGCGCTAACTCCTGCAGCTTTAAGTAATTCAGCAGCAATGGCTGCGGCTGCCGGATACTCAACGACGATCGTAATTTGTGTAACAACAAATTCTTCAGTATCTTCAACATCAGCCCACAAATTTTCGCTGCCAGTAAATCCAACCACTACTTTAACCACATAAGTTCCGACATCAGTGAGATCAAAAGATAATGCATCCGTAAATGTGATTTTATCATTTACAGATGATACAGGAGGATCAAGAACAACACTGTCTTTTGAAATGAATGCTCCAGAATTCTTGGATACCAACAACTCATAGCTTTCAACTCTACCTTGATTTGATTCTGAACGGAAATTTACTTCAAAAGACACATTCACAGTATACCCTGCGGCTAATTGCTCGGGTGTTAAGATTAAATCACTCATTGGTAAAATATTTACAGACTCGACAAATTGATCAACTGGAGCCGCTGCTACGGATGCGATCATTGATGTAACAAAAAACAAACTAACAATAAACTTAACGATTTTTTTCATTTTGTCCCTTTCTTATGTATTTCTACAATTTTTGACTCCCCACTACAAAATTAAACCCAGAACTCTTCGAATGAACCCCCTTTCGAATCTTCATACATCCGGAATTAAACCTCTATGCAACGATTTGAAATTCCTTTCGTAATCAAAATATATCATCGTAAAGTTAGTTTTTGGTTAGAAAACATAAAAAAAGCAGGATTCAATAAGATAAATCCTGCTAGATATAATCAATCAAAGAGAATACAGACGGGTTCTGGGACATAAACATCCCTCTGAAGCAATGATAGCTTTCCGGTTGTCATGTCTCTTCTAAATAATGTCAGTGTATTGGATTCCATATTCCCGACTACCAGATATTCATCGTCCGGACTCAAATTGAAATCCCTGGGATGAATGCCTTCTGTAGAGACATTTTGAATCATTTTCACAAACCGTCCATACTCCATCGTTTCAAATACACTGATCGAATCATGTCCGCGATTGGATGCATAGATGAAATTTCCATCTTTGGTGATACGGATGGCTGCACCCCACTTCTTATCATCCTCACCTTCCGGCAACAGACTCTTCTTACTCATCAGCTCAAAACCGTTTTTATCGAGTTTCAATACGAGCAGCTCACTGCTCAACTCAGTCAGGACATAGACATAGGGTTCCTCGGGATGTACGACCAGATGACGCGGACCGCTTCCCTTTTCACAACGGAAGTGGTGTAAGAATGAAAGTTTATTATCTTTGTTAATGGTATACGCATACACGGCATCCAATCCCAAATCACAAACAAAGACCAGATTGTACCGTGGGTCATATTGTATGAAGTGAGCTTTTGAGCCATTGACATACTCGATTTTCTGAATGTGGTGAAGTTTTCCGTCAAAGGTGAACACATCGACACAACCCTTATGATAGTTGGCACTCATGACGACGTTTCGCTCCTTGATCACAGACACAAAGCATGGCGGTGATCCTTCTTCGGTGAACTGATCGACCAAAACCGATGCCCGAAAAGCAGCGATCCCGCCCTTTTCACCATTCTTGACGACCGTAAACAACGTATCTTGCATCTTCGCAAGATAGGTCGGACTGCCGATTTCATGAATCATGTTGATATTCCACAACTTGTCGTGAAGTTCGATGGTATAAACTCCCTTGCTTTCATTTTTTGTATAGGTTCCTACTGTAATTTTCATAATGGTACCTCCATTTCAATCATAGTCAACATCGATGACATAAGCAAGCGAAAAGAAAATGAGAAAAAGAAAACTGCACTGAATTCAGTGCAGTTAACGAATTATTTCTTGTTTTTTGCCTTCAATGCCGAATGAGCCGCTGCTAAACGAGCAATCGGTACACGGAATGGAGAACATGAAACATAAGATAAACCGGCATTATGGAAGAATTCGATTGAACTCGGATCGCCGCCATGCTCACCGCAGACACCGACTTTTAAATCCGGACGGGTTTGTTTACCTAACTTGGTAGCCAAGGTAACAAGCTTACCGACACCGCGTTGATCCAAACGGGCAAAGGGATCTTGCTCATAAATCTTCTTGTCATAATAATGTGTCAAGAAATTGGCAGCATCATCACGCGAGAAACCAAAGGTCATCTGAGACAAGTCATTGGTACCAAAGGAGAAGAACTCAGCTTCCGTAGCAATTTCATCTGCCAACAAAGCTGCCCGCGGAATTTCGATCATCGTACCGACCAGATACTTCAAATCGACGCCACTGTTTTTGATTAATTCATCCGCAACACGAACGACGATATCCTTGACATACTTCAATTCCTTCAACTCACCGACCAACGGAATCATGATTTCCGGCAATAACGACCACTCCGGATGTCTTTTACTTACATTGATCGCAGCTTCGATGACGGCTTGTGTCTGCATTTCAGCGATTTCCGGATAGGAAACAGCCAAACGGCACCCACGATGACCCATCATCGGATTGAACTCATGTAAAGAAGAAATGACATTCTTCAACTCTGAAACTTCAAGTTTCATTTCAGCAGCCAAAGCGACGATGTCAGCTTCCTCTGTCGGCAAGAACTCATGCAATGGCGGATCCAAATAACGGATCGTGACCGGACGGTCTTCCATCGCTTCATAAATGCCCTCAAAGTCTTCGCGCTGCATCGGCAATAATTTCGCCAACGCTTTACGACGCTGTTCTTCGGATTTCGAAACGATCATTTCGCGCATCGCTTTGATGCGATCGCCCTCAAAGAACATATGTTCGGTACGAACCAGACCAATACCCTCAGCTCCAAAGGAAACGGCTTGACGCGCATCTTTCGGAGTATCGGCATTGGTACGGACTTTCAACGTACGGAATTCATCAGCCCAAGCCATCAATGTTCCAAAGTCACCGGTAATTGATGCCGGAACGGTTTTGATTGCTTCACCGTAAATCTTACCGGTAGAACCATCCAAGGAGATATCATCCCCTTCATTGAACGTTCTGCCGCCCAAGACAAACGACTTTTTGCTTGTAAACTTAATATCACCACAACCGGAAACACAGCAAGTACCCATACCACGGGCAACGACCGCTGCGTGCGATGTCATACCGCCGCGAGCCGTCAGGATTCCTTGAGATACATGCATTCCTTCAATGTCTTCCGGAGATGTTTCCAAACGAACCAAAATGACCTTTTGACCGCGGTTGGTCCACTCAACAGCATCTTCCGCTGTAAAGACGACCTTCCCGGTCGCAGCACCCGGAGATGCCGGCAATGCCGAGCCCACCGGAGTGGCAGCTTTGATCGCAGCCGGATCGAATGTCGGGTGCAATAAAGCATCCAACTGCTTCGGATCGACCTGCAAGACTGCTTGTTCCTTGGTGATCAAACCTTCTTCAACCAAATCAACCGCGATTTTCAACGCAGCGGCAGCTGTACGCTTACCATTACGGGTCTGAAGCATAAACAGTTCTCCACGCTCAATGGTAAATTCCATATCCTGCATATCTCTGTAATGACCTTCCAAACGATCACAAATAGCCACGAATTCATCATAGGCATGCGGCATGATGTCTTTGAGTTCTTCAATGGTCTTCGGTGTACGGATACCCGCAACGACGTCTTCCCCTTGAGCATTCATCAAAAACTCACCATACAACTTGTTTTCTCCGGTCGAAGGGTTACGGGTAAAGGCAACGCCTGTACCGCAATCTTCGCCCATATTACCAAATACCATCATTTGAACGTTGACAGCCGTACCCCAGTTGGAAGGAATGTCATTCATGCGACGATAGTAAATAGCACGCGGGTTGTTCCAAGAACGGAAGACCGCCGTAACTGACTCAATCAGCTGTAAGCGCGGATCGGACGGAAATTCAAAGCCTTTGTGTTCTAAGAAATATGCTTTGAAACGGTTGACCATTTCCTTTAAATCATCAGCAGAAAACTCAGTGTCGAGCTTTACGCCTTTTTCATGCTTCATCTCATCGATGATGTGTTCGAAATTGTGTTTTGGAAGATCCATAACGACATCCGAAAACATTTGGATGAAACGGCGATAAGAATCATAAGCGAAACGCGGATTGTTGGTCAAAGCCGCAAAGCCTCCAACGACCTCATCGTTTAAACCAAGATTCAAAATCGTATCCATCATCCCCGGCATCGAAGCACGGGAACCGGAACGAACCGAAACCAACAACGGATTGGTCGGATCACCGAATTTCTTACCCGAAATTTCTTCGAGTTTTGTCAAGTAAGCAAAAATTTCATCTACGATTTCCGGTGCAATTTGTTCCTTGTCGTCATAGTAACGGGTACAAGCTTCTGTTGTAACAATGAACCCATGGGGAACAGGCATTCCTAAACTGGTCATATCGGCCAGATTAGCACCCTTACCACCCAAGAGCTCACGCATTTTACCGCTACCTTCCGAGAATAAATACACATATTTGTGACTCATATTTCCTCCTTAGGCAAAAAGCCAAACTTTCATACGCACAATATTATACTAAAATTTCCCTCGATTTACTACTGTAAACACCG
>PGZW01000130.1 GCA_002841515.1 Firmicutes bacterium HGW-Firmicutes-19
TGGTGAAAACTGTTGTAAATAGCAATGAAATACGACCCTGAGCTTCTTTATGAAAAGTAAAGACGTCGCCGGCGTTAACGGATAAAGTGCACGAAAGTGAACTAAGGTGGTACCGCGCATGTTAGCGCCCTTGGAATCAAGGGCGTTTTTTATTTGAAGGGAGAAAAAACATGGATTTTTTAGATGAATTGACTTGGCGAGGGCTTGTCAAAGATGTAACTGATTTAGAGGGCTTAAAAGAAAGAATAAAAACGCCGATGACGGTTTACTGCGGATTTGATCCGACAGCGGACTCTTTGCATATCGGTCATTTACAGCAGATTTTATTATTAAAACGCTATCAGCAGCAAGGACATCATCCGATTGCATTGATTGGCGGTGCAACAGGCATGATCGGTGATCCGCGTCCGACAACAGAGCGGTCTTTGCAGACTCTCGATGAAATCAATCAGAACATCATTGGCATCTCAGCCCAAATACGCTCGATTTTGTGTAACACGGATTTACCGGTAACGATCGTTAACAATTATGACTGGTTAAGCAAAATCGATATTTTGACTTTTTTACGCGATTTCGGCAAGCATTTCAATGTGAATTATATGATTGCAAAAGATATCGTTTCCTCTCGTTTGGCGACTGGCATATCGTTTACAGAGTTTACCTATACGATTTTACAGGCGGCTGACTGGTTGCATCTGTATCAGAACCATCAGTGTGAAATGCAGATCGGCGGAAGTGATCAATGGGGCAACCTGACCAGCGGCAGTGAACTGATCCGAAAAGTCGTCGGTAATCAGGCGAAAGTTTTTGGTGTGACTTCACCGTTGATCACCAATTCGGATGGTAGTAAATTTGGAAAAAGTGAAGGTAAGAATATCTGGCTTGATCGACAAAAAACTGATTCATATCAGTTTTATCAGTATTGGATCAATGTTTCTGATAATGACATCATCGACTTTATGAAACGTCTGTCGTTTAAAACGGTCGATGAGATCATGTCGTTGTCTTTAGCAATGGAAACTCAGGCACACCTTCGATTACCACAAAAAGCGCTTGCAGAAGAACTGACGGAACTGGTGTTTGGCAAAGATGGTCTGAGTTCGGCTTTGAAAATCACGGAGGTGCTGTTTTCGGGTCAGTTCGATCAGTTGAGCCTTTCTGAACTTGAAGTTGCACTTGCAGAAGCGTCCCGTGGCGAGATTTCAATGGATACCTTACTGATTGACTGTCTGGTACTAGTAGGTGCGGCAAAGAGCAAAAGAGAAGCCCGTGATTTGATTACCGGTGGTTCAGTGTTGGTCAATGGTGGCAAGATGACTGATTTGGAATTTATCGTGCAAAAAGAAAATGCCTTGCATAAGTCACTGACGGTGATTCGCAAAGGCAAAAAATACTACTTCGTTATCCGACACATCTGAAATATCCGCCTTCGGGCGGTTATTTTTTTGAAAAGACCAAATATGATCCCAAAAGAATCAATATGACCGGCCAACTGAGGATATTACGCAAGTACTGTCCAAGATTGGGATAAATGTTGAGTACAAGCAAATAAATGCCAACCAGTACGATAAACAAGCCTGCTTTTTGTCTTGATGTCATGTCATCACCTCGAAAACCATTATACACCAAAAGTACGCTTTGTGTTATAATACATCAGAGGTGTTTGTATGCGAAAATGGACATTCATCATCATTTTGGCCTTGATATTATCCGGGTGCCAGTGGTTTGACAATGATGATATCGATGAAGCAAAATTTCAGCGTTATTCGGCTTATTATACATCGATTTTTGATAATGACCGTTTTGTTTTGTCGTCTGAATATTATGATCTCGAAGTCGTCATGAACAAAATCAGCGAAGCTGAATATCGTTATGATGTCATTATAGACTCACCTAAAATAGCGATGTATGCGATTGAAATCATGGTTGTTGAAAACAACATTACTCCTGAGGTTGCGAATAAAATGATGCCGACCATCGGTATTTTTGAGAATGTCGAATACAATCTTATCCCTTATCAGGTAAATATCGAAAAGGGGTATGTCAAAGGACTGATCGTCAATGGCATTTCCGAAAAACCGTCCATCAATCTCAAAATCATGGTGCTTTGGCGTGATTATGCCAAGCTGCTGGTTACACGGGAGTTTTTTGAGGTAAACAAAACGTTTAATGATGGTACGCCGATTGAAGGGCCGGTCGATGAAAACGAAGACGATGAGGAAACCAACCCATGACCGATCGCAGAAAACAATCGAT
This sequence comes from Firmicutes bacterium HGW-Firmicutes-19, assembly GCA_002841515.1. Taxonomy (GTDB): domain Bacteria; phylum Bacillota_I; class Bacilli_A; order Erysipelotrichales; family Erysipelotrichaceae; genus UBA2227. The sequence goes on from PGZW01000130.1 coordinate 2,257, forward strand.
TATTGCCGGTGGGCTGACAAGTTCCGCCGGTATCTTTTTGTCAAAAGCCTTGGGAATCCTTTATGTCTCTCCTTTTACGGCATTGGTATCGGAATCCAACACGGCTTATTATGCGTACGCATATTCCATTTATGATTTACTGTTAAGGATTTCACTGGCAGGTCTGCCTTTTGCAATGGCAGCTCTTGTTGCCAAATATTTAGTCAAAGATGACTTGAAGACGGTCATTTTGATTCGAAAACTATCGATGTCCATCATGGCGGTTTTCGGTTTTGTTTCGATGATGATCGTTTTGGTGTTCTCAAAAGGGATTGCAACGCTGATCGTCACAGAAAATATGACGGCCGAAACGCTATTAAGAACGCAAAATGTGTTGATGATCATATCATTGGCCTTGTTTGTCGTTCCTTTGCTCAGCAGTTTCCGCGGATTTTATCAAGGGATGAAATATCTGAAAGAATATGCTTTCTCGCAAGTGCTTGAGCAGTTCTCACGAATTCTGTTTTTGCTTGGAATGGGCTTTTTACTAGTAGTCATACTGAAAAAGGATTCGATGTGGGCGGTTTACTTTGCAGTGTTGTCTACCTCGGTTTCAGCCCTAATCTCGATATTCCAGTTTTTGTTTTTAGACAAAAAAGTTTACAAGGATTTAAAATTGAGGGCAGACTTGCAAGAAACTGAACCGGTGAATCATAAGGAAATCCTGATTGAGATGTTTAATTTTTCTATTCCATTCTTTTTGATGTCGATTTTCAGCATGGGATTCAGTATATCGAATTTGTTCTTGTTTAACCGCTCGATGTACCTGATTTCCGACAATGAACCACAAATCAAACTGCTGTATTCGATGATCATGTTTACAACCAACAAACTGACATCGATCCCTCAGGTTCTTGCCCCGGGATTCTCTATCGCCATCATTCCATATATCACAGCTTCATATGAGCGCAATGACATGAAAGAAGTCCGGAAGTATATCACCGATGCTTTGAACACGGTGTTGTATTTGGCAATTCCACTTAGTTTTTTGCTATACTTCCTATCTGAACCTATATATTATGTCATGTACGGGGCGAAAAATGTGGCATTGGGATCTGTCGTTCTCAAAATTGCGACCTTGCTGGCATTGACCGGCACGATATCTCCGGTCGTTACGACAATGATGATGTCTTTGCGTATGAAGCGAAATGCCATGACCAACTGGATCGTTGCGTTTTTTATCAATATGATTTCAATCATGCCGCTGATTTATTTATTCAATTTTTACGGATCTGTGCTTGCAGCTGCGATATCCTCTTCGTATGTGATTTTTGTTTCACTGTTTCAAGTCCGCAAAACCCTGAAGGTCCGATATAAGAAAACAGTACGTCTGATGTTTTTAATGTTTTTGGGAATGGTGGCCTTTTATATGGTGAGTGTACTGTTTAATTGGATCTTCCACGATCCGACTCAGTATCCGAGATTTCTGATGCTGATCATTTTGGGATTTGGTTCGGTTTTTGCGCTGAGTGCTTACTTTGCCTTAACATATTATCTGCAAGTACCTCAGGCGATATTCGGCGAAAATTTCGCTGATCGGATCATCGGCAGGTTTAGACGATGAGACTTGACAAATATTTGTCGATGGGGGGCGTGGGTTCCCGCAAAGATGTAAAAAAAATCATCCGGCAAAAAAGAGTTACCGTTAATGGGGTGATCACAGTCAATGATGATGTGCATATCGATCCATATCTCGATGAAATAAGAATGGACCAACAGATACTTGATGTGATTCTGGATGTCTACATCATGTTGAACAAACCTCAGGGAGTCGTAAGTGCAACCAGCGATGATTTGCACAAAACGGTTCTTGAGTGCATTGATGCAACTTTACCACCGGGTTGTTTCCCCGTGGGAAGGTTGGATATCGATACCGAAGGGTTGCTTGTGATTACCAATGATGGTGAGCTTTCCCATCGTTTACTTTCACCCAAACACAAAGTCGACAAGACCTATTACCTCGAGTGCAGGGATGCTATTGATGAAAGAACGATTGATATGTTGCAATCCGGAGTCGATATTGATGACGATACACTGACATTGCCCGCACAAGTAAATCAGCTTAGTGAGTCTGCGATGAACCTTACGATCAAAGAGGGGCGTTATCACCAAATCAAACGTATGTTGGCTGCTTGCGGAAATCAGGTCACGTACTTAAAACGGATCAAAATGGGATCTCTGAGTCTCGATGATGATCTGCCTTTAGGACAGTGGCGATATTTAAGTGAGTCAGAAGTTGAACAACTTAAAAAAGGATAAGAAAAACCCCGAATGATGATTTCGGGGTTTGTTCTCTTATCGGTTGTAGAATTCGACGACGAGCGCTTCGTTTAACTCAGCATTGAGTTCATTGCGTTCCGGGTAACGAACAAAGGTACCTTTTTTCGCTTCTTTGTCGACCGTGACGAAATCAACGGTGTTCAAGGTTGCTTCCAATGAATCGCGCAATAAGTCTAAACTTTTCGAAGTTTCCTTAACTTCGATGACCATTCCCGGTTTAACGGAGAAGGATGCAATGTCGACCTTTTTGCCGTTGACCAGAATATGACCATGGTTGACCAACTGGCGGGCTGCGTTACGGGTACGACCGAAGCCCATACGGTAAACCACGTTGTCTAAACGTGCTTCCAACAAGCTGAGGAAGTTATGACCGGTAACACCTGCCATTTTTACGGCTTTCAGGTAGGTGTTGTAGAACTGACGTTCTGTGACACCATACATAAAGCGGATGCGTTGTTTTTCACGTAACTGTAATCCATAGTTGGATAATT
>PGZW01000131.1 GCA_002841515.1 Firmicutes bacterium HGW-Firmicutes-19
GTTCAAGGGTTATTCGGGAAAAATGATGTGGAAGTATTATTCGTCGGAAATACGTTCTCATCTACGGCCATCGTTCAGCTGCTTGATTATATCAAAGGGAAAAGTGTTTATTGCAATGTGATTTCCAAATCCGGGACGACCACAGAAACAGCACTGGCATTTCGGATGATCCGTCAGTATATGGAATCGGTTTACGGTGTGGATGAGTCCGCAAAAAGGATTTTTGCCACGACCGATAAGAAGCGTGGCACATTAAAGGCATTGGCGGATAAAGCCGGATTTGAAACATTTACGATTCCCGATGATATCGGTGGTCGTTATTCGGTATTGACTTCGGTTGGTTTGCTGCCGATTGGCGTAGCGGGCATTGACATTGAAGCAGTGATGGCGGGTGCGAAGTCTGCGATGCTGACTTTAAATGATGAAAGTCTAAAAACCAATGCGGCTTATCAATATGCGGTCGCTCGTAGAATTTTGGAGAATCAAGGTAAATTTGCGGAAATGCTGGTTTCCTATGAGTCACATTTGACGATGCTTGCCGAGTGGTGGAAGCAACTCTTTGGTGAGTCGGAAGGTAAGGAAGGAAAGGGTTTGTTGCCGGCTTCCGTCAACTTCTCAACTGATTTACATTCTATGGGTCAGTTTGTGCAAGAAGGGTCAAACAAACTGTTTGAGACGGTTATTGTTGTCGATCAACCGATGTTGGACGCAACTGTTCCATCCGCTGAAGATGATGGCGATCAACTGAATTATCTGGCTGGCAAGAGTTTGGATTGGGTCAATAAGATGGCCTTTCGAGGTACTTTGGCCGCACATGTGGATGAGGGAAATGTCAGCAACATATTGTTGAACATTGAAGATACCTCGGCATTCACTTTCGGTTATCTGGTGTATTTCTTCTTTAAGGCATGCGGTATGAGTGTTTACTTGCTGGATGTCAATCCGTTTGATCAACCGGGAGTTGAAGTATACAAGCGCAACATGTTTAAGTTGTTGGGTAAAAAATAGAGCAAACCGTCCTCGGGGCGGTTTTTTTGTGTCAACCAATCTTTTGCATCTTTGCTAATCATTGTATAATGTTTCATGGAGGTACTAAATGAAATACTCAATTGAAGGAACACCATTACCTGTAGTGATTTGTGAGCTTAATACGGGGGAAACGATGATCAGTGAAGGCGGATCGATGAGTTGGATGAGTGATAATATGAAAATGGAAACGACTTCAGGTGGCGGAGTATCGAAAATGTTTGGTCGGATGCTATCTGGGGAAAGCATGTTTTTAAATCGGTATACGGCTGTTGGGAAGACGGGTATGATTGCATTTGCATCATCTTTTCCAGGTTCAATCAAAGCCCTCGATATTCGTCCGGGCTCTTCAATCGTCGTACAGAAATCAGGTTTTCTTGCCGCGACCGATCAAGTGGACTTAAATATCTATTTTCAAAAGAAGATCGGTACCGGTTTCTTTGGCGGTGAAGGGTTCATTATGCAAAAACTTTCGGGAAATGGGACGGCATTTATTGAAATTGACGGTCATGCCATAGAATATAATCTGGGTCCATCGCAAAAAATGATTATCGATACCGGATATCTGGCGATGATGGATGAGTCATGTACGTTGGACATCGTAACCGTCCCCGGATTAAAAAATATGCTTTTTGGTGGTGAGGGTTTGTTCAATACGGTGGTGACCGGTCCGGGCAGAATCATTCTGCAGACACATCCGATATCCAATGTGGCGATGACCATTGGAAGATACTTGCCAAAACCTTCATCCAAATAGTCAAAAAAAGGAACGCGAGTTCCTTTTCTATGGCATGATTTCAAGTCTGTACTTGAAGTAATTAGTTTTATATATCTCTTCACTGACCGCAAACTGATTTCGTACAAACTGGTTGATTTGTGCGATTTCATCATCGGTATATGTATAATCTTCGACATACGGGGTAAATTTTCCTCTTGGTGCAGAATACTCACCTTTTGCTGTTTTCCAGCTTCCGTTTGTCAGTATGACTATCTTATCTGCATTGCTGAAGACATCGACTCCCATGTATAAGCGCGGATCAAACTCTAGGTCAAACAGATTGGCAATCGTTGGGGCAAGATCCATGGTGGATGCGGGCATACTGTGAACTTTTGGTGTCAGTTTTGGATTGTAAATGATCAATGGTGATAAATCGATGTTCAATCCTTTACGGCGATCGACTTGCTGAGTTGCATTGATGAAGTAACTGGCGTTCATACGAAGCGGGTGGTGATCCGCAAAGAATATCAGTACGGTATCATCAAGTTCACCGGCATCATCTAAGGTTTCAATCATCAGTTTCACCGCTTTATCAAAGTCCATGGACTTGGAAATATATCGTTGAATCTCAATAGGATAATCCGGATAGACGGCCTTGACTTCATTAAGATAGCGATTTCCAAGGGTGCTGTCGATATCGTATGGCAGATGCATAGCGGCTGTAATGATAAATGACATAAATGGTTTTTCTTGCTTTAGAATCAATTTTAATGATTCTTTGATAAGATTGATGTCACTTGGCCAACCCAACAAAGTTGTAATTGCCAACTCATCATCGTTGTAGAATTTGCTTGAACCATATTTTAAATGCAGCTCACTGCGAGGATAAAACTTATCTGAATAGCTGTGATACGAGTTGGTTGAGTAGCCGGCATTTTTAAACAAGTTCATCAACGCCGGTGAAAAGTCATTTCTGTAATATGAATTTGGTGTACATACCGTTGTACTTGGAATCAAGGATACCATGGACATAAATTCGCTTTCACCGGTCGCACATGAAGCTACGGGTGCGTAATAATTGTCGAAGTACCATCCTTCTTGAGTCAATCGGTAAAGGGTGGGAGTCAGTTTCTCATCAATGGCCACCAAGTCCATGGCTTCAACCATGACGTAAATCAGATTCTTTCCTTCAAATGATCCGGTATAGTCGTTTTTAGGGGTTACCGGTCGAGATAACAGATAGTCATCGATTTTTTTGATACGACTGTTGGTTTCGGCATCAGCCAAAGATTCCCAAATTGTGGTTTTTGTCTTGCGGCTTTTGTCATCGACGGGTTTGACATCGGGATCAGGATTGATGATGATTTCATCTTCAATATCCTTAAACACCAATGTCATATCGCGCCACATGAAAGTTCCTAAGCCGATTTCCGTAATTGCCAGTTCGGATAATACCGGACTGTTATACAATGTGTAGGCTTTGTGAAGGGCGGTCTCATTGTTAAACAAATACAAAGAACCGACAGATATAAAGTGCAACGCGATCGTAAGGGCTACTGTCGCTGCCCACACCGGCCAGTGCGGTTTCTTTTTAGGAATGACAAACAGCTTTGTCAAAATCATCAAGGTCAGTAGAGTGGCAGGGACAATCGTCAGAAAATACTGAGGTTTTAAATATCGGAAGAAATCCCCGGCAAAACCGGCTACTCCGCCAAGTGTGTTTTTAATAATAGACCAAGAGAAGTAATTGCCTAGATAATTCTTGAATCCCAGTTGAACAAGGGAGTATATCGAAAAAAACCAGACAACGGCTAAAAGGGCTAAGTTCGATAATTTTTCAGACATAAATGACAATAACACACTCATGATCAATGCGGATACCGATGTAAACATCAGTAAACGGAAGAATCCGAAACTTAACAAGGGTTGCTTGCTCATGATTCTGAATAATAATTCAACTAAGAAAAACATTGTAAAACTCGTCAAAAAAACGATAACGATTCGCCAATTCCGTCTAAATAATCTGTTCATTTCATCACCTTCATTACCCATTCATTGTAGACCTAATGGGTTAAAATTTCCATAAAAATGTATTTGTTATGCAAAAATCCGTGAGTAAGTTACCAAACTTGGGGAAATTACAAGATAATATCCGCCGCTTTTGACAGCATTGACCCCTTGGGGAATCTGATTTTCTTCAAAGACCCATAGAGCACCAATGACTTGATCGGGATACTGTTGTTGCATTGCCTCGATCACTTTGACACCATCTTCATAGCTTAGTAAAAATACGGTTGTTGATAAGATATCAGCCAGTCCGGAATCATCGCATACGACGGTCACAGCCCTGAAATGTCTGCCGGGCATCAACGTCGTCGGATCAATCAAATGATGGTAGGTAACATTGTTAGGACCGATGTAGTAACGCTGATAGTCCCCGGAGGTCACAAATGATGCGGAGTCCGGTAAGCGGATGGTATCTAGACTAGCGACACCGCCCATATCCGGAGACTCGATGCCGACAGCCCATGGTTCGTTTTCAGGCTTTGAACCAATCGAACGCACATTTCCACCCGCGTTGATAATGGCCATCGTTAATCCCTCGGATTCAAGTTTCTTTGCGACAAGTTCGGTTGCGTAACCTTTGGCTACACCACCGACATCGATGGATGCACATACATCCGTTATAAACACCGTATTCTTTTCTTCGTCGATTTCGACAAATTCCCAACCGGTGCATTTTAATTTCTCTTGAAGCAATTCCATCGGCGGGATCTCGCCGGGTTTGCCATCAGAATTGAGGATTTCACCGTCATCACGGTAAGCGCTCCATACTTTCAATACTGCACCTAATGTTACATTAAACTGAAAATTACTCTTCTCGTACCATTCTTTGCTTAAAATCAACATATCTATGATGACAGGATCAACGGTTACCGGTGAAATGCCGGCATATTGATTGATCGTATAAATATTATTGATGCCTTCATAAGCGTTGTACTTATCAAACAACTGATGGTATCGGTAGAACTCAGTTTTTACCATATCAAAATACGCCGAAAACTCTTGAGGGGTTTTCGTGTATGCAATCATTGATATCAAGGTGTCAAAACCGGCTTCGACCGTTTGGTTGCTGTAGCGCACGTATTCATCTTTTGTTACCGGTGTGCAGGCGGTAAACAATAATGTCATCGAGATGACTACTAAGATTTTTTTCACATTATCACCGCCGTTATTATATCACAATTCACCCAATGTACAATGAGAGTTGATAAGCT
>PGZW01000004.1 GCA_002841515.1 Firmicutes bacterium HGW-Firmicutes-19
CTGTTATGGAAACTTGAAAAGCGTAAGCAATATATCAAACCGTTGAATTTGACGAACCGGGTTCGCCGGCAAATGTTAATCATGTTATTGCTTTTTATTTTGATCGTATTGCCCATGATGTTGTGGCTGCCAATGCGAGGCTGGCTGATCATGATTCCGGTATTTTACTGGTTGCCGTGGCTGTTGATCGTATTGATGGCCATTATTACCGAACCTATCGAAAGTTTTGTTAAAAATTATTATATCTACTTGGCAAAGCGGATTTTACGCAAAAGAGATAATCTCATAAAAATCGGAATTACCGGGAGTTACGGGAAAACTTCGAGCAAAAATATTCTTAATGATATTCTGACAAATCAGTTTTATTCATTGATGACTCCGGCTTCGTACAATACGCCGATGGGAATCACGATCACTATCCGTACGATGTTAAAGCCGATTCATCAGGTGTTTATTTGTGAGATGGGTGCAGACAAAGTCGGTGAGATCGATATGCTAACGAAATTTGTCCGTCCGCAGTTTGGTATCGTTACCTCCATCGGTCCTCAGCATCTGAATACATTTAAAACACTGGATAACATCATCAACGAAAAAATGAAGATGATAGAAAATCTTCCGATTTCAGGGGTTGGTGTGCTTAACCGTGATAATGAACACATACGTAACTATCGCATCAAGAATAAATGTCAAATCCTTTGGTATGGGATCGAGAGTGTAGATGTCGATTATCGAGCAGTCAATATTCGTTATTCGCCGAAGGGTACGGATTTTGATGTAATAACGCGTGAGCAGGTTACGATACCGTTTGAGACCAAGATGCTGGGTGAGCATAGTGTGTTGAACATACTTGCGGCCATTGCTTTGGGTAAGCATTTGGGGATCGACTGGGATCGCTTGCAGAAAGCCGTAGCTTCAACCCGTCAGGTGGAACACCGGTTGGAAGTTAAGAAGATGTACGGCTTTACCGTGATTGACAATGCTTTCAATTCGAATCCGGTCAGTGCGAAGAATTCGTTGCATATTCTCTCACTGATGCCAAACAAACGCATCATCATGACACCCGGTATGATTGAATTAGGTGAGAAACAAGATGATTATAATCGGGCGTTTGGCGCAATGATGAAAGACAAGGCGGATGTCGTGTTGTTGATTGGTAAAAATCAGACATTGCCTATTGTAGAAGGTTTGAAGGAGTCTGGTTTCGATATGGAACATGTATTCGTACTTTCATCCGTCAAAGAGGCTTTTGCTTGGTTGGCATCCAATGCGTCAAAAGAAGATACTGTATTGATTGAGAATGATTTGCCCGACGCGTTCAGCCGTTAGCGCCCGGGCTTTTTTATTGTTTTCATTGAACAGGGTTTTAGGGTATAATGATACAGAAAGAAGGCGCTATTATGAACTGGGAGCAATTTGCCGTTAAGGTAATGAGCATAAGTAAAATCGGATTAAAGTTTAGTAAGGATGATTATGCTCTGGAGAATTATGAGGAGCTTGAACGGATCAGCCGGGATATGTTGAATCACTTGCCCATCGAGCCGATTGCGAAAAATCTTTATGAGCGAGACTTATATCCGACGCCAAATGTTTCGGTAAGAGTGCTCTTGTTTGACAACCAAGGACGTTTGTTGCTTGTAAAAGAAAAGGCTGAGGATAAATGGGCGGTTCCGGGGGGCTGGTGTGATGTGTTTGAGTCACCGAAGGAAAATGCCATCAAGGAAGTAAAGCAGGAAGCGGGATTTGATGTTGAAATCGACCGTTTGGTCGGAGTGTTTCAACGAGAGAAATATAAAGATTATCCGACGTTAGTGTCGGAATATGTACATTATTTTGTTGGTCATATCGTAAATGGAGTGGCTATGCATAATCATGAAACTACGGAAGTCGCTTTCTTTGAAATCGACCGGTTGCCGGAGTTATCTAAAAAAACGACACGCCTGGAAATCGGTCGCGCGTTGGAAGTTGCTTTATATGGCGGTGATGCCGCATTTGATTAGGAGGTCGACAATGAAAGTTACAGTGGGTGTTTTGTTTGGCGGGGAGTCCGTTGAACATGAAGTGAGTATTATTTCTGCCGTTCAAGCAATGGAAGCACTAGATAAGACGCGATATGAGGTCATTCCTCTGTATATTTCGAAATCGCATGTTCTCTATACGTCTTTATTGCTTCGTGATATCAAGCAGTATAAAGATATGAATAAACTCATTCGGAATTTAGAGCCGATTTCTTTGGTGCGCCAAAAGAATCAAGTCATCGTTTTACCCCTTAAAAAACGTTTGCTTTCGTCCCGTCCGGTAGTGTTGGATGTAGTTATTCCGGTGGTTCACGGTACGCATGCGGAAGATGGTACGGTACAAGGATATTTGGAAATGTTGGGTGTCCCGTATGCCGGTTGTGATGTGATCGCAGCGGCAGTCGGTCAGGATAAGGTCATCATGAAGCATGTATTGGAGAACTCACGATTGCCGATCGTTCCGTGGTTTTGGTTTTATAGCGGGCATGTCAATGACAGTAAGCAAGCTATCGTAACCAAGGCGAAAGAAATTGGTTATCCGTTGATCATTAAGCCCGCATGTTTAGGGTCTTCGATTGGTATCAAGACGGCACATGATGAAGCAGAGTTGTTTGAGGCCATCGAATATGCTTCGATGTATGATCGTAAAATATTGGTTGAGCGTAAGTTGGAAAATATTCGGGAAGTAAATTGTTCGGTTTTGGGTGTCGGGCTAGACATGAAGGCATCTTCGATTGAGGAAGTATTAAAAACGGATGAGATTCTATCTTATGAGAATAAATATCAAGGCAATACCAAAGGTAGTAATTCAAAAGGGATGGCATCGACCAGTCGGCAGATTCCGGCAAATATCGGTGAAGAGCTGAGCAATCAAATCAAGCATTTAGCCGTGAAGGCCTTTGAAGTGTTAGGGGCAAATGGAGTATCAAGAATTGACTTTTTGATTGATGCTGATACGATGAAACCTTATATTAATGAAATAAATACGATTCCTGGTTCGCTGTCTTTTTATCTTTGGCAACATGACGGGTTGGATTTTTCATCACTGATGGATACATTGGTTGAACAGGCGATCGACAGGCAGAGAAGCCGCGAAAAAATGGTGTTTTCTTACCAGACGAATTTACTGGCAAACTTCGAGAAAAAGGGCTCTAAAGGGGCGAAATAGAAACGATGGCAACATCGTTTTTTTGTTGTGCAAAGATACGTTTGAGGTTAAAATGGTAAAGTAGGAGGTGCACTATGGAAAATTGGGATGAATTGACATTGACAATGCTTAAAGAGATCATCACAAATAAACAAGTTAAAAAACTGCGTGAGATCTTTGAAGAAGTCAACATCGTCGACTTGGCGGAGATGGCGGAGCAATGTACCTTAAGTGAGGTTCTTTTTGTCTTTAAGACGGTAAAAAAGGAAGTTACGGCAGATTTGTTTGCGTATCTTTCTGTTGATAAACAAGAAGAACTGATCAGAACCTTTACCGGACCTGAAATCAAGAGCATTTTGGATAACTTGTACCTGGATGATGTGGTTGACTTTTTGGAAGAAATGCCTGAAAGCATCGTTAAGAAAGTCCTTCAAAATGCGACCAGTGAGCAGCGGGTTGAAATCAATACCCTGTTAAGTTATGCACCAAATTCAGCCGGTTCGATTATGACGACGGACTATGTGGAATTGTTTGAGCATCATACGGTTGAAGAGGCGATGGAGCAAATTCGGAAGCAAGGTAAAACGGCAGAAACCATTAATACTTGTTTCGTTATAAATAAAAGCAATACATTATTAGGTTCAGTATCTTTGCGTGAGATTCTTTTTGCTTCTGAAGATAAAGAAATTTGCGAAATCATGGATACGGACATCGTGGCGGTAACCACCGGTGATGACCAGGAAGAAGTAGGCCGCATTTTCCAGAAATATGACATCTCAGTGGTAGGGGTCGTTAATAGTCAGTTTAAACTGGTAGGAATCATTACTGTCGATGACGTTATTGACGTATTGGAAGAAGAAGCAACCGAAGATATCCACTTAATGGCTGGTATCCGCCCGGTCGAGGGGTCTTATTTAGAGTCCAATGTCTGGGAGATTTTTAAAAGCCGGATTCCGTGGTTGTTGATTTTGATGATTCCGGCAACACTTACAGGGTTGATCATTGAGGGGAACTCGGCTATTTTACTGATTGTTCCTTCATTGGTTAACTTTATCCCGATGTTGATGGATACAGCAGGAAATGCCGGATCGCAGGCAAGTGCGATGGTCATTCGGGGAATTGTTGTCGATGATCTGTCGATCAAAGATTTTTTGGCGGTTCTGTTTAAGGAACTTAGAGCATCCTTTATGACTGGGTTGATTTTATTTGTGATCAATACGTTAAGAATTGTGATATTTATGCCTAATGTTGGCATTATCGTGGCGATATTGGTATCGTTTACAGTTTTTCTGACCATTATACTGGCTAATCTGATTGGTGGTTTGTTGCCTTTGTTTGCATTGATATTGAAGATCGATCCGGCTTCGATGTCAGGACCAGTCATCACGACACTTGTCGATGCTGTTTCTTTGCTTGTATATTTTTCAATCGCGATTGCGGTTTTGGGTTAGAGGAGGTTTACCATGGTTGAAATGATGGATATTACTTCCCAACAATTGAGTGAACTGATCGAATTGCGTCAAGTCAGGAATCTTCGGACGATTTTTGATGAGTATAACTTGATTGACTTAGCGGAAATTGTTGAACAGTTGCAGTTGAAGGAGATTTTGTTTTTGTTTAAGACGTTGAAGAAAGATATTACAGCGCAGATTTTCACGTATCTGACCTATGAGAAAAAACAGGAAATCATACAATCGTTTACTTCCGTTGAAATCATGGCGATGTTGGATAATCTGTATACGGATGATATCGTCGACTTCTTAGAGGAAATGCCGGCGAATATCGTCAAGCAAGTTTTGAACTCTGCAAGCGCGGAGCAACGTGCGGATATCAATTTGCTTTTAAGTTATCCTGAGTATTCAGCGGGTTCGATCATGTCTACGGATTTTGTGGAACTTGAGGCAACGGATACTGTGGCTCGGGCTATTCGAAAAATAAAGCAGCAAGGGAAAACGGCTGAGACCATCAGTGTCAGTTATGTCATTTCTCAAAATCGTGAGTTGGTAGGTACCGTTCGCTTGAGAGATATACTATTAGCGGAAACGGAGGATACGATTGAAGATTTGATGGATGTCGATGTCATTTCTGTTAAGACGCATGATGATCAGGAGTCGGTTGCTCATGTAATTAAGCGATATGACATTACGGTTGTTCCGGTGGTCAACGATGAAAATCGTCTGATTGGGATCATCACGGTCGATGATATCATTGATATTTTGGAAGATGAAGTTACTGAGGATATTCAAAAGATGGCTGCAATCATGCCAATCGAGGGGTCATACTTGAAGACTTCAGTCAAAGAGATGACAAAAAGCCGTATCACGTGGCTGTTGGTGTTGATGGTTTCGGCAACGTTTACGGGTACCATTATTTCAGGATATGAGGATGCTTTGCTTTTGATTCCAGCTTTAGCAGCATCGATTCCATTGATCATGTCAACTGCGGGTAATGCAGGCTCTCAGGCGTCTGCAATGGTCATTCGTGGTATTGCAGTTGGAGAGTTGTCAGTGAGTGATTATTTGAAGGTCATCTTCAAAGAAGTACAAGTGGCGATCCTTAGTGGTTTGGTATTGTTTGCGATCAACTGGTTGCGTTTGATGATTTTCACGCCGGAAACAAGTATGACCGTAGATTTGGTTATTTCGTTGACATTGATGCTTACGGTGGTGATTTCTAAGCTTGTGGGCGGTGTGTTACCTTTATTGGCGATGTTCTTTAAACAGGATCCGGCGGCAATGGCGGCTCCGTTGATTACGACCATGGTCGATGCGGTGGCTTTGATGATTTATTTCAATCTGGCAGTATCTATGTTGGGTTTATAGTTTATATTTGATATAATTGATTTATAAGTAAAGGAGAAATTTATGTCTACACCACATAACAAGGCAGTTGAGGGACAAATTGCACGTACTGTTTTAATGCCGGGGGATCCGCTTCGGGCGAAGTTTATAGCAGAGAATTTTTTGGAGAATGTTGAGATGTTCAATGATGTTCGTAACATGTTTGGATATACAGGGACGTATAAGGGTCACAAAATTTCCGTGATGGGCTCGGGCATGGGTATGCCGAGTATCGGTATTTACTCATATGAACTGTATGCTTTCTATGGTGTTGAGAATATCATTCGGATTGGCTCTGCCGGTTCTTACAGTAAAGATGTCAATTTATATGATGTCGTTTTGGCGGATAGTGCTTGGAGTGAGTCGAGTTTTGCTTTAACGGCATTTGGTTATAATGAGGATGTCATGTTACCATCGGTAAAACTAAATGGTAAACTGATTTCGGCTGCTGAACGTTTGGATATTCCGTTTGTTTTGGGTCGGATTCATTCCAGTGATGTATTCTATCGGGATTCGGGTGTCACATTTGAGGATATTTTCAAACAAACCGGTTCGGTAGCGGTTGAGATGGAGTCGTTTGCATTGTTTGCCAATGCGAAGAAATTGGGTAAACATGCGGCTTGTCTGGTGACGATTTCGGATTCGCTGGTTACCCATGAAGTTACAACGCCGGAGGAACGTCAGAATTCTTTTACCAAGATGATGCAGATTGCTTTGGAAATGGCTTTTGAGTAGGCCGGAAGGAGAAGCAAAGTGAAACATATTATATTTGTTAAGGATATGAACTGTGAGCATTGTGTCAAACGGATCACAGAAGCACTTAGTGAAACCAGGGTTGATTTTGAGATCAATCTTGAGCGTCAGGCAGTGATTGTCGAGGGTCGCAATGATATTGTTCATATTGCAAAAATGGCAATCCGCGAGGCGGGGTATACAGTAGAATAGACCTGAAATATCAGGTCTGTTTTTTTTATAAAATGCTTAAAAATACTTGCACAAAATCAGTGCGTATGATAACATAAAAAGGCGCTAAGTTGGTCAGCAAGTGTATGGAGATGTACTCAAGAGGCTGAAGAGGTGCCCCTGCTAAGGGTATAGGTCGGGAAACTGGCGCGAGGGTTCAAATCCCTCCATCTCCGCCATTCTTAGATAAAAAACGGTTCAGTGGTGTAGTGGTTAACATGCCTCCCTGTCACGGAGGAGATCGCGGGTTCGATCCCCGTCTGGACCGCCATTATTTTTGCAGGTGTAGTTCAATGGTAGAACACGACCTTGCCAAGGTTGATACGGGGGTTCAATTCCCCTCACCTGCTCCATAAGTAAAAAACCCCACTAAACAGTGGGTTTTTATTTTGATTGGCACTACATTGGCATTACATTTATGATTTTTCCATGATTTCCAGTAAGTAATCCTCTGATTCTTTCATCAAATGCGTGTAAACTCTTAGTGTCGTATTGATGTCTTCGTGTCCCAGTCGCTTCGATACAGCTACGATATTAACGTTCTTCGAAATAAGGTAAGAGGCATGTGAATGTCTCAAGTCATGCAGTCGTATCTCTTTTATTCCGGCTGCAAGCGTTGCTTTGCGAAACTCACGTTGAATCGTTGATAAGGCAACGGATGAATGATTGCCGAATAAATAGTCGCCAGGGCTCTCTAGAAGAGGTTTTAACACATCCATCAACACATTATCCATCTTGATCGTTCGTGCGCTGTTTGCGTTCTTCAGAGGCTTATGTCCGTTCTTGAAATGCTTTATCGACTTATTGATCGTCACTTTGTTATCCTGGATGTCACTCTTCAGCAAACCGAGAGCTTCAGATCGGCGAGCTCCAGTTCTAAAGAGAAACGTAAAGTATCCAACCAATATCGGACTTTCGACATGTGAAATGAACTTCTCGAATTCTTCCGGTGTCCACACTTCAAAGTCGCTGACATCCTCAGCTGTCTTTGGGACGTTCTCCAGTGTCTTGGCCAGATCGGGCAAGTCATAGTAGACAAAACCAAACCTGCTGATGGACCGTAGGATCGTGATGGCTTTATTCTTGTAGTTTCGACTGTAGTCGGAATTGGCTATATAATTCCAAACGGCAAGATAGTCCCTGGCACGAATCGCTTTTACTTTTTTATCAAATAAATCGCCCCAAAAGTGACTGGCGATATGTTGCTTTTCATGAAGTGTCGCGTCATTGGCCGATGCTTTTTTCTTTTGCATGTACGCTTCGAAAAGGTCTCCATAAGTCATCGTGGCATCCGCACTGGGATTGATCTGTGTGCGCAGCGTCACTTCGTAATTGATGGCTTCACGCTTGGTGCGAAAGCCACGCTTCTTTTTCGATTTGACGTTACCTAAATTATCCCGGTAAGATACCTGGATGAAATACGTACCGTTGGTGTCTTTAAAGACTGCCATAAAGGATCACCTCTATCTGTTAGATAAGTCAATCAATCCGCTACTCAAACCTAATGGACCACCATAGATTCTTAATTTGAATTCTTTTGAATCAGCCATATCCACTGGTACATCGTAAATTAGTACCGCTTTAATAGATAGTCCGGGGTTGATTCCAGTCTCGTTTAAAGCTCTATATTGCTTATCAGGATAGACAAGCGGAGCATTCATACTGGGATTATAACTCTTTTCTCCTTGACGCAAAGAGAAATCTCCATTATCAATGAAAACCGCAGCGTCGGAATTGTTTGAAATCTCTAGAAGGATAACAACAAATTTACCTGTTGGTGAAACTGTTATCCCAGAGCCTATTTTAGGGGATGTCATAACTTCAAGGACTTTAAAGCTGACGTTGTCTAAAATTAACGGCTCACCGATTTTTGGTTCGGTATCAATTTCATCCCCCGGAGAAAATGCGATAATCATAACGGGGATCATCAGAATAGCAAGCGCTATTAAAAGTAAGTTAAGCAGCTTCTTTTGAAAACGGGTAAATCTGTTTTTGTCCGGATGTTTAAGCATGACATGTGTTACGGATCCATCCTGGATCACATCCACCTGGTCACCTACTTTAAAAATTGTCTTATGTTTCTTCTTTGGTTGGTCAAGAAAAGTCCCGTCATCCATAGCGATCCGGAACTGCTTCCCCTTGGTGCTAATTATCTTTGCCATTGTGTTTCCCTCCCACAATTACTTCTTATCTTTCATCAGTTCGTTAAAAATCTCGTCTAAAGACAATCCTTCCTGCTTAAGCTCTTCGAGTCTCTTTAGCGTTTCCGGAAACTCTTGTCTGTGTTCTATAATTTCTTCCTTGGTATTGTATCCGTAGTTTGGATTTTGAGACAAGTCGTAAATATAGTCTATTACTTTTTCGAATCCATCTTCATTGATAAAATCCAATGCCGACAGGACTTGGAAATATAAATCCTCCATCCCGTCTCTGACGGTTGCTGATGCGATCATGCTAGCATAATCTTTTAGCATATCATCTGCTATCGCACTATCACCAAATCTTGCTTCTATATCAGAGTCGAATTTGTTCATAGCGACCCCTTCAAAGCCCATCAACCAAGCTTCTTTTACGTTTAGCGCTTTTGCTATTTTATAAATGTTGTCTTGTTTAGGCTCGTATCTTCCCTTAACGTATTCTGAAATCATTGATTTAGATATGCCTGTCTTCTCAGCTAATTTGCTTTGTTTTATCCCCCGCACTTTCATAGCCTCTTTCAAGCGGCTACTCACTGGTGTTCTCTCCACAATAACACCTCCTCGGTAAACATATTATTGCATAAAAGTTCGGTAACTGCAAATAAAACATTAAAAAAGTACGGAAATACGAATTTTTGTGTTGACATATCTGTTTTTCATTGATATGCTAAAATCAAAGTTCGGAAAACTTGACAAATAAGGAGGAAGTGAAATGGAGAAAACGCAATTCGATCATTCTAAACTAAGAGGAAGAATCCGGGAAAAACTCGGAACTGAGCAAGAATTTCAAAAAAGAATGGGTTTTTCTAAGTTTACAACGACCAATAGGCTCAACGGCGCTTCATATTTTAAAACCGATGAGATAAAACTGGCCTGCGCAATTTTAGAAATACCTGCATCTGAAATCCCTGCTTATTTTTTTTCACACAATAGTTCGGAAATCTTAACTATTCTATACACCGAAAAGGAGAATAACACATGAAAGGTTACCGTTTAAAGTGGTGGGTGGTCCCTGCGATCGCTGTACTATGGCATGTATTTATATGGTTATGGGCGTGCAGTAAGTTATGAGTGATGATCGCGAATACAAACTGACGCCACAAGAATGTCGGGATCAACAAATCGCAGCGTTCAAGCAAAGGCAGCTCGATGAATATGCAACGAGTTTTACCGAAGCACCCGATCCAATCGAATATCGGGAAGCAATCAAACACTTATTGAAGAAAAGGAGGAAGAAACATGGAAGAAGATAACTACAAATGTCCGCGGTGCGGAAGCAAGCTGATTTTATCCAATTCAGTCCGTACAAACAACGTACATGGCTATGAAGTTTGGCAGTGCGTAAGAGAAGGATGTAATTTCACATTCCAAAGACGCATGGATGAACCGCAAGAAGAATCCGAGCGCAACTTCTTCGCCGACTGTTCCAATACTGAATCACTGGCGTGGCAGTACATCGGCTGGACAGGGGCGATACTCAATGGCAGTCTGTTCAAAAAGGACAGCCACAAGCTCGCCGATCTGAAGGAAGCGCTGGAGCATTTCAAGAAGCGCTGGGAGGAGATTCTTAATGAAACGAAGTGAAATACTGAATCTCTATTATCTTCGCCGGTGCGACATCATGGCGCTGATGATGATAGACAGAACGGCAGCGGATAAACAGTTTGAAAAAGCCAAGAGATTAGAAAAGGGAACAGACCCCATCTATGTAAACAAAGTGGAAATGCCCAACTGGATCAAGGCGAACCACATCGACATACCGTTACTTACGGAACAAATTAAACGCCAGGAAGGAAAGGAAGAACTCAATGAACCAAAATCAATCCTATCAACCTACCCATTTAATACCCGATAACCACAGAGGGCGCAGACTGCGTGCCAAACGACTGATCGCACAGAAGGCGGTGTGTCCGAAGCACAACGTGCTGCTTACCCTGGAAGGACCTCAGGCTTTATGTCCGATATGTTCGTACAGGCAACGGAAGCTTCGCAAATGAACGGCCTGACCCCGTTTGTCATCGCCGTTGACTTCGATGGCACGCTTTGCGAAGACAAGTGGCCAGCCATCGGAAGACCCAATAAGGAACTGATCCAACGTTTAAAAGAAGCTCGCCAGGTCGGACAGAAAGTCATTCTGTGGACGTGCCGGGAAGACCAGCTGCTGAAAGATGCGGTTGCCTGGTGCAAGAGCTACGGACTGGAGTTCGATGCCGTCAACGCCAATCTGCCGGAGAGGATCGCTTTGTATAAGACGGACCCCCGCAAAGTCGGTGCCGACCTCTACCTGGATGATCGTGCCGAGAATGTACGGCTGGAGGATGGCGGCTATGACTGAGCTTAAGTCCAGCGGGAAGAAACGCCAGTTCGCTTCCGGAGCTTTACGGGACGATGCGACAGGCAAACCCCGCATGGAGCTGTTGCCGATGGATCTGCTGACGGATGTTGCCCAATGGTACACCCTAGGCGCAGTGAAGTACGGAGACAACAACTGGAGACTGGGTCAGCCGGTATCCGCCTGTGTAGGAAGCCTGCTGAGGCATCTAGCCAAATGGCTGTGCGGACACCGGGATGAAGACCATCTCTCCGCCATCATCTTCAACACACTGTCCATCATGAACGTGGTCAAGTATCACAGCCATGATCCGCAGCTCAACGATATGAACTACCAAAAGCAAATCAAGAAGGAGGAAGACACATGACCCAATTCACCGCCGGATTCATCACCGCATTGCTGTTGATGTTTGTATTAGGAACAGCCCTGGTATTGCAGGGGCTGACGGAAAAACCCTCCCAGCAAGACGAAGAGTGGAACTGGGAAAGAGAACTCTAGGAAAGGAGTTAAGACACATGACGAATGAAACTTTCGATCAACTATCTGAGAAATTAAATACTTTGTATCCTGGTGCCTATTTACAAACACTTTCAGATAGAGGAATCCCTATGCTTGTTTCAAAGAAATACCATAATGCGATCCAAATCGCTTGGAATGGTCTAAATATTTATTTTCTACCAGTAAAGAAAATTAAAAGAGAGTATATCTACATGTTTGCACCAAGTACAAAACCTGTTGATCAGATTATTGAAGAAATCAGAAACTTCAACAGACGAATTAAGTCGGAAAAAGCAGAGCAATTAGCGCTATTCGATACAGAAGCGTTGAGGCTAAGACCATGATTGAGTATATCGGCTTGGCAGGAACAGTTACAGTTCTAATCGCCTTTACTAGAAAAGGTGAGCTTCAAATCCGCTTAGTGAGTTTAATAGGGGCGATATTATTCCTGATCTACGGCATTTTGCTCAGTGCTACCAGCGTAATCTTGCTTAACTGGATTCTGATTGGGGTACATGTTCAAAGAATAATCAAACTTAGAAAGGAGAAAGCTCAATGAATAAAAGCATTTTCTTAATATGCCCAGTAAGAAACGCAACTGAAGTTCAGAAGCAAAAAATGGAAAAGCATATATCAAAAATCGAAAGCCAAGGTCACACGATTTACTATCCTGCGCGAGACACTGACCAAAACGACGGCGTCGGCTATCGCATCTGTACCGATAACCTAAATGCGATGAAAGCTGCAGATGAGATTCATATCTTCTGGGATCCTTCAAGTACAGGAACACTATTTGATCTTGGCATGGCCTTTGCTCTTAAGAAGAAGTTGAAAATTGTCAACTTTGAAGAAGTCGAAATCACAAGGAGTAAATCCTTTTCTAACATGATCAGACACTGGCAAAACGTTTCCGTTCTAGGCGACTTAATATCCGCTATTGCAAACTCGCCTGCGGATGACATGTAAGAAAGGAGAAAGACACATGAGAAACAAACTAACCGACTTGAACAATTATCTGTTTGAACAACTCGAAAGACTCAATGACGATGATCTCACGCCGGAAGAGCTCGAGAAAGAAATCCGCCGATCCAATGCCGTGACCAAAATCGGACAGGTCGTCATCAATAATGCAAACATCCTTCTTGAAGCTAAGAAGCACCTGGACGCATTCAGCGGGGATACTTCGGTACTTCCGGACATTCTGAAGCTTGACAACAAGTAACATGAACACTCAGCGAAAATACACACCCGAGATCATCCAGTTTGTCCGGGAGAAAGTCAAAGAGTACACCGATAAGCAAATTGCAGAACTCATCAACCAACGCTGGAATCTCGGCGTCACTGAGTCAAGCATTACCAATCTGAAGACAAGACATAACATCCGGACCGGATTTCATCGGGCGACGTTTCCGAAAGGACACACACCGATCAATAAAGGAACCAAAGGCATGTTCAACGTCGGAGGCAATGTCACAAGCTTTAAAAAAGGTCACACACCAAACAACTATAGACCCGTCCGTAGCGAACGCCTGGATAAAGACGGGTATGTGATGGTCAAGGTTCAGGAACACGGACTGTACCAGCACCGATGGCGGCTGAAACACCGCGTCGTGTGGGAAGAAGCTTACGGACCGTTAACACCAAATGAAGCAATCGTGTTCAAAGACGGTAACCGAAAAAACTTCGATCTTGACAACTTGATGAAGGTAACTCGAGCCGAGTTGGTTCAACTGAATAAGCATCGATACCTGACGGGACACGCAGACACTGCAGAACCATCACTCACCCTGATAAGAATCATACGGGCCATTAGAAAACGAAAGGAGAAAAGAACATGAATTGGTTATGGACACTAGCCTTATGCATGATATCCGGAGCCATTGGCTTTATGTGGTGCGCCCTGCTCACCATAGGCAGAGAATCTGATAGAGAATACCATACGAAATGCGAAGGTACGTCGGATGATTAGCAAAAAGCAACTGGAAGAGAAACTTGCCAAACTTAAGCGCGAATTGAAGGATGTCCTGCACGATAACGACATAGCGGAATTTGACAGATTAAGCAAAGAAATCGACGATGTGAAGTTTGAAATTGCTTACTACAAGGAGGATGCTGCATGACCTACACCAACGTTTACGTACAGCTGAGAGAATGCCTCAATCAACAAGTGCCGGAATATGCCTGGCAGAAATGCTCAACATGTGAAATCGTCGGTGTACATCTGCAAAACGACCCGATGATCAGCATCCTGGTCGAAGTATTGTATGCCAAAAACGTAGAAGGAAAAATCATCAACAAGTTTCGAATCACAGGAACCGCAAAGCCCCGCATTGAAGACAAGACCGTGACGACCAACTATATATCGATATCATCCAAGGCCGACAGCATTGAAGGGGCGATCGAACAAATCAACTCCGCCCACCGCTATCTGTATGGACACAACTTCCGGCTTCCCCTGGAGTTTAACGAGCATGGCGCTGTATCCTGACGCTTTGCCGGATGACGCGAATACGATCACCGTCATGGAGTACGACTTCCCGCTGACCAACGAGAAGTGTCGGATACGCGTACTGAAGCAAACACAGTCTTACGAATACAATTATGGATTCACATCGCCCGATGGCAGTACTACCTGGATGGTCGTCTCGAAGAAAGACTTCAGAGGGGCCTTCCGAACCGCCACCAAAGCGATCGAACGCTTCGTCGGAGAAGCTCAAGAAGCTGACACCGACGAATGGAACTTATTCTCAATCGGAAAGGAGGACTACAATGTTCCAAATCAATATCGAACTGACGATCAAGCCATCCAAAGAGATGATAGAAATCGTCAAAGCTCTGACAGGGCTCAATCTTTCAGCTCCGACTCCAAAACCGCTAAGCGTGGTGCTGGACGGCCAACCCATCGCCGAAGTATATCAAGAAGAACCGGCACCCAAGAAGAAAGTCAAGAAGACCGATGAAAATGCGACTGCACCAACCGAAGCTGCGCAACCTCCCGTATCCATGGAAGAAATCAAAGCGCTGTTGGCCAAAGCCAAAGCCGAGAAATCCGATGAAGGATTCGACGTACGTAAGTTTATCCGGGCGTACAACATCAGCTACAACAAGTTATCCGATGCAGATACTCAGTGCTATCCGTCCATGAAACAAATGCTGGAAGAACTGCTGTACGGCGAAGGCTGGGAATCCTTCAGCAAGAAGCTGGAGGTGATCACCCGTGACGGTCTCCCATTCTAACCGAGCCCATGCGCTGTTAGGTGCATCCAGCGCCTATCGCTGGCTGGCATGTCCTGCCAGTGCCCGACTGGAAGAAACATTCCCCGAAACAACGACTGCTTATGCTGAAGAGGGAACAAGAGCTCATGAGCTGGCCCAACAGTATTTAGAGAACTTTATCAATGGCGGAGAGGACAACATCATGTTGTTCTCACGCGAAGAGCAAATTGTGTTAAAAGAGCTTGAACCCTACACGGATTTCATCATTGAAAAGTGGAACGGTATCCGTTCACAACATCCCGAAGCCAACATCTTCTTTGAACAGAAACTTGATTTCTCACAATATGTTCCCGATGGCTTCGGAACCGGTGACGTTCTGATCATCTATGACGACGTGATGGAAGTCATCGATCTGAAGTTTGGCAAAGGCGTCAAAGTCGATGCTTACAATAACCCCCAGCTTCGCTTATACGGCTTGGGTGCATACCTCGCCTTCGGTGACATCTATGACTTCACCAAAGTCATCGTCA
Organism: Firmicutes bacterium HGW-Firmicutes-19; assembly: GCA_002841515.1. Classification (GTDB taxonomy): domain Bacteria; phylum Bacillota_I; class Bacilli_A; order Erysipelotrichales; family Erysipelotrichaceae; genus UBA2227. Next base: position 15,740 of record PGZW01000004.1, read on the forward strand.
CCATCCATCAGCCCCGTTTAGACCACGTCAGCAGTGAAGAGCTGAGTGTGGATGAATTGCTTGACTGGGCAGAGAACTCGGTAAAACCGACAGCTGAGCTCGCCTACAACGGTGAAGGCGGATATCATCCCGGCGATCACTGCCGGTTCTGTAAAGCCGCCGCCGTCTGCCGTGCCCGTGCTGAAGCCAATCTAGCCTTAGCAAAGATGGAGTTTCGAAGCGCTGACATCCTGGATGATGAAGAGATTGCAGAAGTGTTGACCAAAGCTTCCGAGCTGGCGAAGTGGGCGGAAGCAATCGAGGCCTATGCCTTGAAAGAAGCCATCGCCGGCCGTGAGTTCCCTGGGTTTAAAATCGTTGAAGGACGCTCCGTGCGCGCCATCACAGACCCCGAAGCCGCTGTCAAGATACTGGTTGAAAACGGAACTCCGGAAGCCATGCTCTATGAACGCAAGATGCTCACGCTGACAGCGATGGAGAAAGTGGTAGGCAAGAAGTCGTTTACGGAACTGCTGAAGGATCTGATTGAGAAGAAGCCGGGGAAACCCGCACTGGTACCGGCAAGCGACAAACGTCCAGCATTCGTGCCTGCCTCCATCGACTTCGCTGATGTGGTGGTGGACGATGAGTAAACCAACCAAGCGAATCACCTGGGAAGTCTTCCAGGAAGTCACGGTAGAAGTGCCGGTGGAAGCCACAGAAGAAGAGATCACGCTCATTCAATCCTCAACGATGATTGAACAGTTCCCCGGCTTCTTCTGCGGCGACTGGAAGGAAGATGAAGGAGAGCAAAAGTATCCTATAAAAATACCTCGAAGTGAAAAGGAGGAAACATGTACATAACCGTTGAGATGAATGCCTATGAATATGCGAAAATACTGGGCGTTACCGTTGGTCAACCCTTCAAGGCAGTAGCTAGTGATGAATTTGGTGAATGCAATTTAGAATGTGTCGTTTTGGAAAACGGCACAGTGATGACAATAACCAATGGTAATTACAGTGTCTTAGGACCTAGCGGGATCAGAGATTTATTGGTAAATGAAAAAGGTAAACCAGGGCAGTTTGGGATCGCAAAGCGATGACTGAAGAACAAGCCCTCGCTGAGCTGACCAAGCTCGCAGAACTCGGCCCGGATGAATACTTTCACCGGGCTGAGAATAAAGAAATTGTAGCTGAAACTATGGTGTGGCTGAGAGTTGTCCTACACAAATACAGGCAACAAACATCACAGTTCGCTATCGTTCTCCGACACGGAAGTCAGTACATGGCGTTCGACTCAGAAATGGAAGCTCTGCAGTTTGCAGAGGAGAAGAACCTAAAAGGATGCCATCTGATGTATATCCAAAAAATCAAGAAAGGAGTCATAACACATGACTAACAAAACAAATGCCCCTGCCGCTGAGACGAAAGTCATCACCGGCAAAGTCCGTTTATCTTATGCCCATCTGTTTACCCCCAAGGCCGCGCCGGGGAGTACGGAAGCCAAGTATTCCGTATCGCTGATCATCCCGAAGTCGGATAAGAAGACACTCTCCAACATCCGCAGAGCCATAGAGAATGCGACCCAAAACGGCATCGCTTCCAAGTGGGGCGGAAAACTCCCGCGCAATCTGAAAACCCCGTTGCGTGACGGCGATGATGAGCGCCCCGATGATCCGACGTATGCCAATTCATATTTCATCAATGCAACCTCGAAGACGGCCCCCGGATTGGTCGACCAACGCCGTCAGCCGATCATCAGCGAAGAAGACCTCTACTCCGGTGCTTATGCCTTTGTATCTGTCAACTTCTATCCGTTTGACACCAACGGCTCCAAAGGGATTGCCTGCGGTCTCAACAACGTGATGAAAGCGGCAGACGGAGACTTCCTGGGCGGACGTGCTTCTGCAGATGAAGATTTCAAGGACATCGAGGTTGACGAAGACGAAGACGATGCACTGAATTAGTATGGGTGCAAAACACACGACTCGGCATCTCAGTATCGACTTGGAAACCTACAGTAGTGAAGATTTACAATCTGTAGGTCTATACAAGTATTGTGAATCCCCGGATTTCCAAGTCCTGTTGTTTGCTTACAGCATTAACGGAGGTGAGGTAGAAGTACTCGACCTTGCCTCCGGCGACTCGCTGGATGACGACATGATTTGGATGCTGACTTCGCCTAACGTACTCAAGCACGCCTATAATGCCCAGTTCGAACGTGTCTGCTTATCCCGCCATCTCGGGTTCCAATTACCGGCGGATCAGTGGCGATGCACACAAGTGCTGGCCAGCATGCACGGACTGCCGGGACATTTGGCAGAAGTCGGACCCGCCCTAGGCATCACCAATGAAAAGCATTCGTACGGCAAAGCGCTGATCCAATACTTCAGCAAGCCGGTAACCCCAACCAAAGTCAATCACATGCGCACGAGAAATCTGCCTCACCACGACCCCGACAAATGGGCTCTGTTCAAAGATTACTGCGCACAGGACGTGCGTGCGGAAATGGAAATAGCCGACCGGCTGAATGCTCAAGGCATCGACCTGTACACGGACGACCTCAATGAACAACATCTCTACACCCTGGATCAGATCATCAACGACCGTGGTATCCGGGTGCAGATGGACCTCGTACAAAACGTAATCAACTACCATCAGCATTACACCAACGAACTGATGGAATCTGCCAAAGAACTCACCGGGCTCGATAACCCGAAAAGCAACGCGCAAGTCAAAGGATGGCTGGCACAGCGGGATGTGGAAGTCGGCTCGCTCAATAAAGAATCTGTAGAGAAACTGATGGAAGAGGACCTTGACGATGATGTCAGCGCTATGCTCAACATGCGTAAAGAACTCTCCAAAACATCGATGGCCAAGTATGACACCCTCTACCGAGCAACCTGCAACGATGGACGCATTCGGGGAGTATTGCAGTACTACGGAGCCAACCGAAGCGGACGATGGGCCGGAAGGCTCGTCCAGGTGCAGAACCTGCCGCGTAATTATTTAAAGGAACTCGACGCTGTGCGTCAGCTGGTGATCAAAGACGATTTCGAAAGTCTCAACATGATTTACGATCAGCTGACAGACATCCTGTCTCAGCTCATACGCACCACGCTGATTCCGGGCAAAGGCAGAAAGTTTGCCATTGCGGATTACTCGGCCATCGAAGCCCGCGTCATCGCGTGGTTGGCCAATGAGCCTTGGCGCCGGGAAGTATTCGCCGGACACGGCAAGATATACGAAGCCTCTGCTTCGCAGATGTTTAAAATACCGCTGGAAAACATTACAAAGGATCTAAGACAGAGTGGTAAAGTGGCTGAACTGGCATGCATTGCAGAAGGCCAGTTAGTACTGACGGATCAAGGCTTAGTGCCAATTCAGCATATTACATTAAAGCATAAAGTTTGGGACGGACAGAACTTTGTTCGCCACCAAGGATTGTTATACAAAGGCAAAAAGGAGGTAATTACCTATGACGGCCTTACCGCAACACCCGACCACCGAGTCTTTGTTGAAGGGCAACAAAGGGAGATACCCTTCGGGGACGCTGCCTCCGGCATTCACCGTTTGCATCGACCAAAAACTCCTCGGACAAGTGTTCGGGCACGTGGAGATCATCAGTGCTCAACGACGTTACACGAGACCGAAACACAAAACCCCTTACGTGCTGACAAGGTGCCTGTCCTGCGGTTACGAACAATGGATAAATTGGAGCAATCTTCGAAGAGGAAAAACCCGAGGATGCCAAGCATGTTCAAAGCCTCGACAAATTCCACGATGGCTGGATCGGCGACTGACTGCGGCCAAACAACGCTGCGAGAATACAAACGATCAGGGATATCCGAATTACGGAGGCCGCGGGATAAGATTCGAGTTCGAGAGCGTATTGCAGGCGGGACTTTGTATGTTGGAGAATTTTCCTCACATAGACCGAGCGCTGGAGCTGGACAGAATCGACAACGATGGTCCTTACGCTCCTGGAAATATACGCTTGGTGCCTCGGAAAGTAAACCAAGGCAATCGGCGGATAACAAGAATACCGGAATGGTGTCCGGAAGACTGGCCTTACGCATACACCGTTGTTTCAAGATATACCAGGGAAGGCAAGTCGAGGGAAGACATACTGGAGTTGGCAAGACTGGCTGTTGCGGAAAAACGCAAGAACTGGCGACAAATCGCAAGATGGTTAGAGTCTACGACATCCTCAATGCGGGACCGAAACACAGATTCACAGTCTCCGGAGTGTTAGTACACAACTGCGGATATGGAGGAGGCCCGCAAGCTTTAGTATCTATGGGCGCTCTTAAAATGGGATTACTAGAACAGGATTTACCCGGGTTGATCCGGAAGTGGCGCAAAGCAAACCCAAACATCGTGGCTTTATGGAAAAATACGGAAGAAGCCGTCATACAGGCCGTGATGACAGGAAGAGAAGTGAAACTGTCGGATTTGCACAAACAGACTCCTGCAGACCTACGTTTCTTCGTCAAAAATGACAACTTGTACATCGTACTTCCTTCCGGAAGAAAAATGGTTTACCGCGGGATCCGTGTGACGGAAAGCGCGGATGGGCGATTCGCTATCGATTACTGGGGCGTTAACCAAACCACGCGAAAGTGGAGTCTGACCCGAACATATTCGGGCAAGCTCGTCGAAAATATTATTCAAGGAATCGCCCGCGACTGTCTGGCTCACACGCTGCTTCAGCTGGACGAGCATCTGTTTACGATCGTCTTCCACGTCCACGATGAGGTCATCTGTGAAACGGACGACCCGGACAACACCGTAGAGAAAATGAAGCGTATCATGGCTCAGGAAATCCCTTGGGCTAAAGGGCTGACGCTCAAAGCCGAGGCCTACCACAGTGATTATTATGTCAAGGATTAACTAGGAGGGCAACATGGAAAAATACGCGATCGCCCTGGCGAACAGCCGTAAATCGACGCAATGGAAAAACACCGAGATCACTTGGAAGGACTTCATCAAGAAGCTCTCCGTCACCACCCGTACCAGGGAGACCGTGGCGGAGTTTGCCAAGATGAAGAAGCTGGAACAGGATGAAATCAAGGATGTCGGCGGCTTTGTCTGCGGGCATCTCAAAGAAGGCAAAAGGCGCAACGGCTATGTCGTCAAGCGCTCCATGCTTACCCTCGATGCCGACTTCGCCCGAAGAGATTTTTGGGAGGAGCTGACAGCACTCAATGATTTCCGATGTGCCATCTACTCGACCCACAAACACACGCCGAAAAGCCCCCGGCTCCGTCTGCTCGTCCCGTTATCACGAGACGTCAGCGCCGAGGAGTACGAGGCCATCGCACGCAAGCTGGCAGAAGAGTTGGGCATCGATCAGTTCGACGATACCACCTACCAGTCGGCACGTCTGATGTACTGGCCTTCCACCAGCAGTGACGGAGAATACTTCTTCGATGCTCAGGAAGGCGACCTCCTCGATGCCGATGAAATGCTGGATAAGTACACCGACTGGAAGGATATCAGCTACTGGCCGATGTCCTCGAGGACCACACAGATCCATCAGTCGGCCGGCAAAAAGCAGGAAGACCCAACCGCTAAAGGCGGGATGATCGGTGCCTTCTGCCGGACGTACAACATTCATCAAGCCATCGATAAATACCTTTCCGACATCTACTTGCCGACCGATAAAGAAGACCGTTACACCTATGTCAACGGCTCCACGGCGGCAGGACTTGTCGTTTATCAGGATAAATTCGCCTACTCCAACCACGCAACGGATCCCTCCTCCGGCATGCTGTGTAACGCGTTCGACCTTGTCCGGCTGCATCTGTTTGGTCACCTTGACGCCGATGCGCCGGAAGGGCCGATCAACAAACAGCCGTCCTTCACTAAGATGAACGAGCTGGCGACCAACGACCCGGACGTGGTGTATACCGTCAACAAAGAACGCATCAGCTCCGCCAACGTGGACTTCGAAGGCATTGAGATTGATGAAGAGAAAGCCGTCAGTGATGAGTGGATCAAGCAGCTCAAGATGGCTCCAAGAGGCGGTATCGAGCCAACCATTGAAAACATGCTGCTCATCCTGCGCAACGATCCAAACCTCGCCAACCTTGGCGGATTCAACGAGTTCAACTACCGCTCGGAGACCTTCGGAGCTCTGCCATGGAACAAGGACACCACCCATCGAAGCTGGAGCGATACCGACGATGCCGGACTGAGACATTATGTAGAAAAGGTCTATCAGGTATCCGCGCCCAACAAGCTGGAAGATGCCTTGGCCCTGCGATTTGAAGAAAACAAATTCCACCCGGTAAGGCAGTATTTAGACCCGCTGGTGTGGGACGAAGAAGACCGACTGGATTACTTACTGATCGATTATCTCGGAGCTGAAGACTCCCATTATGTCCGTGCGGTGACACGCAAAGCCTTCACGGCCGCCGTAACAAGGATCATGCGTCCGGGAACAAAGTTTGATTTCATGCTGACTCTTACAGGTGTTCAAGGCATTGGGAAGTCGACACTCATCAAGAAGATGGCACGCAACTGGTACTCCGACTCGCTGATATCCATCGGCACCAAGGACGCCTATGAAGCGCTCCAAGGTGTATGGCTGATTGAAATGGCCGAGCTTACTGCCACCAAAAAGGCGGAAGTGGAAGCCGTCAAGCAGTTCATCAGCAAACAAGAAGACACCTATCGCAAAGCCTATGCCCGACGTTCTACCGTCAATCCTCGACAGTGCGTGTTCTTCGGAACCACCAACACCCCGGAGTTCTTACGGGACATGACGGGAAACCGCCGCTTCTGGCCGGTGAAAACCGAGAAGGAACGCATAAGAAAAAGCGTCTTCGATGACCTCGATGATGCCACCGTGGACCAGTTATGGGCGGAAGCCAAGTTCTATTACAGTCATCACGAATCCTTGTTTCTCACCGGAGCACTGGAAGAAGAAGCGCTGAAACGTCAGGAAGAGCACAGCGAGTTCAACCCGAAAATCGGACTGATCCTGCAGTATCTTGAGACGCCGCTGCCACCCAACTGGGACGAGATGGACCTCTACCAACGCCGCAATTACCTGCATGGCGAAGACATGATTAAAGCAGGCAGTGAGCTGATCAAAGGCACTACAACCCGGACACGGGTATGCGCTGCGGAGATATGGTGTGAGTTGTTCCGGAAGGAAATGGACACACTGACCAACCTTCAGGCAAGAGAAATCAACGACATTCTAGCCAAGCTGGAAGGATGGGAGAAAGCAGAAAAACCGATTAGATTCAGAATATTCGGAGCCCAAAGAGGATACCGAAAGATAGGAACTTTATAGGGAAATAGGTGTTACAAAGTCTGTTACAAACTCAAAAAAACTGTAACAATTGTAACTTTTAAAAGTTACAAAGTTACAAAATCAAAATAAATGTTACCGACTTTGTAACACCAAAAAACCCACTGTTTTAGCAGATAAATCGATAAAAAGTTACAATGTTACAATTTTTTATCCTATTAAACATTTTTAAAAAATAGAGAACGAAAACACATAAAACACGTATATAAACGCCTAATTCAAGCACTCATATAACGCGCGTGCAAGATTGTAACTTTGTAACTGGACAGGAGGACACAATGGGCGAAGATAAGCAGACAGGTAAGTTAAGGCACTGGACAAAAGAAGAAGAGCATTTTATGCAGATCAATTACGGATCGATGACGGCAGAACAGATGAGCCTCCATCTGAACCGAACAATAACAGCCGTTCATCTAAGAAGTGCGAAGCTGAAGTTGAAGCAGCAGATAAGATACAAACAGCCTCCCAAACAAGGCAACGATGTGATGTGGCGAATGACACCTTATCCGGGATACTGGATCACCGATACCGGAATTGTGTGGGATGGCCGGCGTGCCGTCTTTCTGAATCCGATTTTGATGAACAACGGTTTGGCCTGCGTGCAGATCCGGTTTGAAAAAAAGCAGATACCTACCTCTGTCGGTCGGCTGGTTTGGATGAGCTTTCGGGGAGAGATACCATCTGGATATGTGATTGCCTACAAGGATCGAAACTGTTACAACAGTGATCTGAACAATCTGTTATTGATGAAGCATTCAGATATGATGAGGTTCGGGTACAGCACGACCCGGTGGATCGTTCAGACGGATGATCATGGAAAAAGGATTGCAGTGTACCCAACTATCAAAGCCTGTGCAAAAAAGTTTGGGGTATCGACGTTTACCGTAAGGGACTACCTGAAAGGCGAGCGCATACCGAAGAAACTGAGAGGCATTCATCTGCGCGTCATCAACCGACCGAAGGCGCGGGAACTGAGGAGGAAGAAGTCATGAGAGAAAGCAGCATAGAACGGAAATTGGTACAGGGAATCAAAAAAGCCGGCGGACTGTGTATGAAGTTCACTTCTCCCGGAAGGCGCGGTGTACCTGACCGCATCATCCTGATCAATGGGAAAATTCTGTTTGTTGAACTGAAAGCCCCTGGGGGTGAATTAAGTGAACTGCAGAGGGTCATGATCAGTAATATGCGGTTTAACGGAGCGCGTGTGGAAATCATCGACAGTGCAGAAAAAGTATATCGATTATTGGAGGAGCTGACATGAAGTATCAGCCACACCTGTATCAGCAGATGGCTTACGACTTCGTCATGGAGCGTCCGGCATCGGGAATCTTCCTGGGCGTCGGATTGGGAAAAACCGTCATCACTCTGACAGCCATCAACGATTTGATTTATGATTTCGGCACCGTCAAAAAAGTTCTGATCATTGCCACCTTACGGGTTGCTGACACCGTGTGGGACAGCGAGGTGGCAAAGTGGGATCATCTGAAGTATTTGAAGGTATCGAAGTGTATCGGCACGGAAGCCGAGCGGATGGCCGGACTTCATCGAAAAGCGGATATCTATCTGATCAACCGGGAGAATGTTCCATGGCTGGTGAGTATGATGTCGAAAATGTGGGACTTCGATATGGTGGTGGTGGATGAGCTGTCGAGTTTCAAGAATCCGTCATCCAAACGTTTCAAGGCCTTGCGGAAGATGATGCCGATGGTGAGCCGGTTCATCGGACTTACGGCAACCCCGGCACCCAACGGGCTGATTGATTTATGGCCGCAGGTCTATCTGATCGACCAAGGCGAACGACTGGGAAAAACCTTTACTAAATTTCGAGATACCTATTTTACGCCGGGGTGGCGCAATGGGCATATCGTTTACAAATGGAACCTTCGGCCACAGGCGGAAGTCCAAATATACCGGGCGATCGATGATGTCTGCATGAGCATGAAGGCGGAAGACTGGATCACCGTGCCTTCACGGACGGACATCATCGTCCCCGTGCACTTAACACCCCAACAGCAGTTGAGATATCACGCCTTTGAAAAGCAGGCTGTGATGGAAGTGGAGAACGATCAAACCATCATCGGACCCACGGCCGCTGTTGTGGCACAGAAGCTTCTGCAGTTTGCCAACGGGGCGATGTATGACGAAAACCGCAAGGTACATCATCTGCATGATCATAAGCTGGATGCCTTGGACGATCTGATCGAGCAGGCCAACGGCAACCCGGTGCTGGTATTCTACAACTTCCAGCATGACTGCAGCCGGATACTGGAACGGTTCAAAGACCTAAACATCCGGAAGCTCGAGACCAACGAGGACATCCAGGCATGGAACCGAAAAGAAATCGATGTGCTGTTGGCGCATCCGGCATCGGCCGGACACGGACTGAACCTTCAGGCCGGAGGCAACATCATCATTTGGTTTGGACTGGTGTACAGTTTGGAACTGTACCAGCAGGCCAACGGACGACTGCACCGGCAGGGACAGAAACAGCAGGTATCCGTCTTCCACATTTTGGCAAAAAACACCGTGGATGAGGATGTCATGGATGTATTGGCTACCAAGGAGATGGGGCAGGAAAAATTCTTAGCTGCCGTGAAAGCGAGGATCCGACATGCTGAAACTGGCCTTATGTAGCGTGGAAGATGTGGACCACCTGGTCAACACCTATCAGAAGAACCTGGAGGTTAAAAAGAACGTCGAACTGAAGATTGAGGAGATCAATGCGAAGTTTGAAAAAGGAGCCGGTTCAATTATCCGTATGGATAACGGTTGTCAGCGTGATCCTTTCAAGCGGAGCGCGTCGTATTCAGAGCTTTATCAGCAGTTGATTGACAACAATAACTATCTAAATGTGAATATTTCTAAAATACAGGTAGTGGATCAGCTGTTGCAGATCCTTCAGAAAACCAACCCGATTGGGGCTAAAATCGCCGAAAAACGCATTAAAGGCATCAGTTTCGGGGAAATTGCATCAGAAATGAATTCGACCAAAATGAAAGTCCATCGTTATTGGTTTAAGTCCTTAGCAAAAGCTATTCAAAACGCAGGAATGATACAGTATCATGTCAAGTCATGATAAAATGGTATTGTAGAGTTTTACACCCAAGGGTGGTAAACCTCGACAATTCATGTGTCTTCCTTTCCGAAAGTCGCCGTCCTAATCCCCCACTAGGCAGCGGCTTTTGTCTATTCACGGCTGAAACCAGCCGTTTTTATATCCCAAAACAACTGAGGTGACGTATGCACAGTAATGCCGAGTTTAAAGCCCTGGCTGCCGTTCGAAATGAGATCGTGGCGGAGACAGGACGTAACGACTGGTCTGAAGTTAGTAAACGAATGTATCACAGATACGGATTTCTGAAATCTCCGGAAGCCTGGCGCAGCCTGTGGAAACGTAAAAAGGATTTTGCACCAACACCGGTTTCAGCTGCTGTCGAGTTCACTGATCATCGGGCAAAGGTGATCGATGACCTTCAAAAAGAACGCACCATTGAAGAACTGATTGAAAGGCTCAAGCTGTCAAAGAATGAACTGCTGGGATTGATCGAGCAGCTGAGGATTGATGGTTACGATATCCGCAGAAGCTCGAAAAACGGACAGGTGTGTTACTACACATCCAAAACGGCGGATACCACGTATGAGGAGTTCGAACATTATCATGAAGTTGACCAAACCATTAAAGTAGGTTTAGTCTCCGATACCCACACATCGTCGAAATACTGGCAGCGTACCTATCTGCAGATGGCGTATGACGACTTCGAAGCTGAAGGCATACGCACGGTCTATCATGCCGGGGATATCTCTGACGGCATGTACAGCAACCGAGCCGGCAACATCTACGAGCTTTACCGATTCGGTTATGATGAACAGTTGGATGAAATCGTGAATGAGTATCCGATGCGTCCAGGCATTAAGACATGCTTCATCACCGGAAACCATGATGCCACCCATATGATGAACGGCGGAGCCAACATCGGCAAAGGCATCGAAGCCGCGCGTCCGGATATGGTTTACCTGGGGCATGAGTATGCAAAGATATGGCTGACAGATAAAGTTGATTTGGATCTGATTCATCCAAGAGACGGAACAGCCTACGCCTACAGTTACAAAACGCAAAAGCGTATCGATGCAATGAGCGGCGGACAGAAGCCGAAGATCATGGTCACCGGCCATTATCACAAAAACTTCTTCATGCAGTACCGCAACATATGGACGATTGGTATGCCTTCGTTTCAGGCACAGTCTCCATTTATGCGAGGTATGGGCTTGGTGAGTGATGTCGGCTATATCATCCTGGAAATCAAAGTCAATAAAAACGGGGACCTCATCGAGGTTACCCCGAGATACAAACCCTTCTACGTAATGAAACAAGAAGTCTACAATCGATGAACACATAAGGAGGTGATCCGGATGCCTATAAAAAAAGGAGACAATGTCAACAATACCGGAAAGAAGTATTCGAAGGATATGACGTTGAACCGGCAGGAAAGATTCGCCCAGGAGTATGTGAAGACCCTAAACGCAACCAAGTCCGCAATCTCGGCGGGATACAGTGAGAGATCAGCGCACAGTACAGGCTGTACGCTATTGAAAACGCCTAAAGTCCTCGCACGTGTAAGGGAACTGCAGCAAGAGCTGCTCGCACAATTACCGGTCTCCGTCTACTGGGTGCTGAAACAATACATCGAAGTCTATGAACGATGCATGCAGCAAGAGCCTGTAATGAAATGGGATTACGAGGAAAAGAAATTCGTTCACAACGGTGAATGGCAGTTCGATTCCAAAGGCGCGCTGAATGCGTTGGACTCGATGGGTAAATATCTGAATATGTTTGGAGTCAAGTCCGATATCAACGGCAACAGCCTTGAGAAGCTGGATAAGATTCTAGGAGCGTTTGAAAAAGATGCTGACAAGTAAACAGAGGGAGTTCATCAAAGAAGCCCGAAGACGTTGGAATATCAAAATAGGAGCTACCCGATCCGGCAAGACATGGCTGGATTTCAATTACCGCATTCCAGCCAAGACCCGCGAGCTAAGCGGACTGGATGGGCTGTATGTCATTATGGGTGTCACCCAACAAACCGTAGAGCGTAACGTTCTAAGGCCTATGCGAGATGTGTATGGTGAGGACTTGGTAGGTATGATCCAAACCGGCAGAAACACAGTAAAGCTGTTCGGTGAAACGTATTTCGTCCTTGGTGCAGAGAAGATATCATCCCTGGCTAAAGTACAAGGGATGTCAATCAAGTACTGTTACGGGGATGAAATGGTCAGATGGAATCAGGAAGTGTTTGCAATGGTGCAATCACGTCTTGATAAGACATACAGCTGCTTCGATGGAACAGGAAACCCTGAAGGGCCGAATCACTGGTTAAAGAAGTTCCTGGATTCAGGAGCTGACGTATTCCACCAGCGCTACACCATTGACGATAACAATTACCTTGACCCGGTATTCGTTGCCAATCTGAAAAGAGAATACGCAGGCACGGTCTACTACGATCGCTACATCCTCGGATTGTGGGCGATGGCTGAAGGCCGGATATATAAAGTGTTCGGTCCGCAGAACAAAATACCCCATGTTTCGTGGTATGAACAGGACGAATACGGCAACTGGAAACATCCGTTGCGCAAAAACGTGATGTATGTACAAATCGGTGTCGACTTCGGAGGTACGAAATCCAGCCATGCATTCAATGCAACCGCTGTGACTCGTAACTTCAAAGAACTGATCACCGTCAAAGAGAAGCGGATCACCAAGGAAATCACCCCGGAAGAACTCGATAGGGCATTCATCGACTTCGTAAAAGAAGTCATGGACGAATATAAGGTGATTGGTATCAGGGCCGACAGTGCCGAACAAGTGCTGATCCGCGGACTGAAGATGGCATTGATTAAGCATCAGCTGCCGGTATCCATTGATAACGCCACCAAAGGAGTCATCAATGATCGGATACGGTTCTACATCAGCATGATGAACCGGATGAAGTACTTCATCGTCGACAGCTGCAAAGAAACCATTGAAGCCTATGAAACGGCCGTATGGGACAGTGACTCCCAAGAGGATGAACGTCTTGATGACGGCACAACCAATATTGACAACTTAGATGCCCAGGAGTATTCCACAGAGCCCTGGCATAAAACCATGATTGACCTATCACGGAGGTGATGAACTTGAAAGAAGCTTATGAACTACTGAAACAAGCCGGTGTTGATTTAAAGCCGGACGATTACCGAAAGAACATCACCAACTGGAAAGAACTCTATGCTGGTGAGATTACCGGATTCCATACATACAGTGATTACAACGGCAACAGCTTAGTGAATAAACGCCGCAGATCATTGAAGATGGGCAAGAAGATATGCGAGGACTGGGCCGACAGCCTTTTCAACGATAACGTGGACGTGTCCATCGGTGAAGGTGAGAATGATCCGGACAAGACCGTGCATGCTGTGCTGGATGAGAACAACTTCCGGGAACAGTATACGCAGTTGATTGAAAAGACCTTCGCACTGGGAACCGGCGCAACGGTAGAGTACATCGACTCTGAGAAGAAAACGATGATTGACTACATCGTTGCTGACATGATCTTCCCGATGAGAGCGAAGAACGGAAGAATACTGGACTGTGCTTTCGTCAGCATGGACGATACCTCAGCCTATGTGAATGTACACCGTCAGCAACCCGGCGGATCCTATGAGATAACCAACGTCCTATTCGAGAAACAAGCCGACGGCACCTTCGGAATCGTCGAGGATAAGAATATCCGAGAAGTCGTGATATCTCCTGTCAAACTGTTTCAGATCATACGTCCTAATCTGGCCAACAACATGGAACTGTCTCATCCGATGGGATTATCCGTACTGGCCAATGCATGGGATGAACTGAAGGATATTGATACTGTCTATGATTCCCTGGTGAATGAAATAGACAGTGGCAAGCGCCGGATATTCGTTAAAGTATCCGGAGTGAAATGGAATCTCACGGAAGACGGGCACACAGTACCTATCTTCGACCCCAAGCAAACAACCTTTTATCAAATCCCGGGAGAAGAAGATGACGGACAACCTACAGTACAAGACGTTGCTTCTCCGTTACGTATCACTGATCACAACGACGCGCTGCAAACATCACTGAACCTGTTAGGACGTAAAGTCGGACTGGGTGATGACTATTACAGCTTCAAAGACGGCGCCGTCTATACCAACACGACACAAGTGGTGTCGAGTAACAGCAAGTTCTATAAAACACTCAAGAAGCATGAAATGATTGTCGGACGTGCACTGAAGGAAATGGTACAGGCTATCCTGTATCTGCAGTCCGGTATCGTTTCAGATGCCGATGTATCCGTCAGCTTCGATGATTCGATTGTCGAGGACATGTCTGAAGTACGTAAGCAAGCCATGTTGGAGTTCCATGCCGGGCTGATCGATGCCGTGGAGTACCACATGCGGGTCAGTGACATGACGAAAGAACAAGCCATTGCTTATGTAGCTGAGATTGAAGCACGCAAGCCTGAAGAGCCGGATGAAGAGGAGCCTGAAATCTAATGCTGAACGATCGCGACTTTGATGAACTGACATATCCCATCATCGAACTATATTCGAAACTGGAACGTGAACTGCTAATCGAAGTAGCCCAGCGCTTCGCAGATTATGGCGAGATTAAAGGTGTGCTTGAGTGGTACCTTAAGAAGCTTGATGAATTAGGAGGATTGGACCGCAATGCCGTAAAACTGATTGCAGAAACCGCCAAATTGAGTGATAAACAAGTACTGAAGATGTTAGAAGAAGCTGGATACCGAAGTATTGACTTTCGGACGTATGATCGTGCTGCAAGACTGGGTCTTACCAGTGGAGCAGTTAATAAAACCGTCATAGCTAATGTCGTGGCCAACAGTCACAAAGCATTGCGTGATACGTTTCGACTGATACATACCAAAGCCCTGGAGAGCGCCAAGCAGTCGTATATGGACTCATTGAATCAAGTGTATCTGGAAGTATCAACGGGTCTGTATGACTACGAGTCAGCCATTAAGCGGGCTATTGGCCGATTATCAGATAAAGGCATTACCGCAGCAACTTACAGGCGAAAAGACGGCACACTGGTGCGTTATTCACTAGAAGGTACCGTAAGACGGGATGTGCTTACTGCTGTTAACCAGTTGGCCAACGAGACCAACGATAAAGTAGCTGAAGATCTGGGTGCGGATTATGTATATGTCACTGAACATCTCGGAGCACGAAACAAAGGTACCGGGCATCAGAACCACGAGAGCTGGCAAGGGCAATTGTATAAACGTATTGGCAGTGAACCCAACTATCCAAACTTTCAACAAACCACTGGATACGGACTCATTGACGGATTAGCGGGTGTGAATTGCCGACATCTGCATTATGCCTTCTTCCCCGGAGTCAGTGAGATTCCCAAGAGGCTGGTGGATGATGCAGAGAACACAAGAGTATATGAGCTAATGCAGAAGCAGCGCATGATGGAACGATCGATACGCCATCTGCAGAAGAAGCAAGCGCTGCAAAGCGCATCCGGAGATATCGAAGGAAGCAAGAAGACGGCCTTTAAATTAAAACTGGCCCGATCACAGCTGAACTTCTTCGTTAAGGCGAATCCATCGATACGAAGATTAGCGAATAGAGAGATTATCTACACAGTCTAAGCCGTAAGGCTTTGACATAAATCGCCGAGGTGCAAGGCGCGATTTGCACAAACCCACGCAGAAGCAACCTGACGTAATAAAGCGTAAATGGGAGGAACGATTATGAAACGCGAATTTCTTCGCAAATTAGGCTTGGAAGACGAGGTTATCGATAAGATCATGGCTCAGTCCGGACAAGAGAATGATGATTACCGTGACCAGATCGCCAAGCAGACAGAGGCAGCCAAAGCTAAGGATGCACGCATCCTGGAGTTGGAGAAAGCCTACGAACCCTTCAAGGATGTCAATATCGAAGAGCTCAAAGCAGCTCCCGAGAAGATTAAATCTGAGTATGAAGGAAAGCTTAAAACGGTTAAGGTGGAATCCTTAATCAAGGACAAACTGAAAGATACTAAATATCCCGATCTGTTATTGGGCAAATTTGACGTCACCAAGGTCGACTTCGATGAGAGCGGCAAGCCAAAAGGCATCGACGAGCAATATGAAGCCATTAAGAAACAGTATTCGGACATGTTCGAGGCATCCTCCCCTCCGGGAACCGGAAGAGGACACCTCAATCCACCACCTGCAGGGCAAAGCCTTGATGACCAAATCAAGAGTGCTCTGTTTGGTGGCAAGAAAACCTAATCAAGGAGGAAATGAAAAATGCCTATTACATTAGCTCAAGCTAAAACGCTAAGCCAGGACAAACTGGTTAACCAAGTCATTGACGAGTTCATGGAATCGCCGTTGATGGCTTCTCTGCCTTTTGACAACACTGTCAAACCTCAAGGCGGCAAGTCTTTGACTTATGTATACAATCGTGTCACTACGTTACCGACGGCTGATACCCGCGCGATCAACAGTGAATTCGTTGCTCAAGAAACTGTTACGACTCAAGAAGTCGTCAACTTAAAAGTCTTGGGTGGATCATTTGAAATCGATCGCGTCATCGCAAATGACGAACGTCAAGTCGTTGAACATGTATCCTTCCAAGTTGGCCAGAAATCCAAAGCTACCAAAGCGCTGTTTCATGACTTGCTGATTAACGGTGACTCCGGTGTTGATGCTACCGAATTTGACGGTCTTGATAAGGCTGTTACCGGCAGTTCTACGGAAATCATTCCGGGTGCAGCAATTGCATTGGACAGTGCAGCAAACATCGGCACCAACAAGGAAGCTTTCTTGTATCAGCTGCGCATGCTTATTGGGGAGATGGATGGAGTTACGCATTTGTTGATGAACGGCAAAATGTACGCTGTATTCCAATCCTTGGCCGACCAAGTAGTTAATATTCGTTATGTCCGTAACGAGTTGGGCCAAGAAGTGTTGTTCTACGGTGAAGCCGCATTGGTTAAACTAGGTTACAAAGCCGGTACCAGTAATCCGATTATCCCTATCGGTGGCGCAAATGGCGAAACGGCCATCTATGCAATTCGCGTAGGTATGGACGGTGTTCATGGCGTA